>CAYNCT010000062.1:0-18840 GCA_964396005.1 uncultured Verrucomicrobiota bacterium
CGGTGCTGGTGGACAAGTTCCTCGAGGACGCCACCGAGGTGGACGTGGACTGCATTGCGGACGTGGGCAACTTCGCCTCGCCGACCGAGGGCACGGTGGTCATTGGCGGCATGCTGGAGCACATCGAGTTCGCCGGGGTCCACTCCGGCGACGCCGCGATGGTTTTGCCGCCGCACACGCTGTCTTACCAGGTGATTCAAACCATTCGCGACCACACCCACGCCATGGCCCGCGAATTGCGCGTCTCGGGTTTGATGAACGTCCAGTACGCCGTGAAAGACGAGCAGGTGTATGTGCTGGAGGTCAATCCCCGCGCCTCGCGCACCGTGCCGTTTGTCAGCAAGGCCATCGGCGTGCCGCTGGCCAAGCTGGCCGCCCGCGTCATGGCCGGCCGGACGCTGGCGGAACTTGGGTTCACCGCGGAAATCTGGCCGGACTACTGGGCCGTGAAGGAGTCGGTCTTCCCGTTCAATCGCTTTCACGGGCAGGACATCGTGCTCTCGCCCGAGATGCGCTCCACCGGCGAGGTGATGGGCCTGGACGCGGACCTGGGCATCGCCTACGCCAAGAGCCAGATGGCGGCCGGCTCACCGCTGCCCACCGGCGGCCGCGTGTTCATCAGCATGAGCGACGCCCTCAAGCCGCGGGCCCCGGAGATCGCGCGGGTCTTCGCCGACCTCGGCTTCGAACTGGTCTCGGCCGGCCGGACTGCCGCGGTCCTGGAGGAAGCCGGGCTGAAGGTTCGGCGCATCTTCAAGCTTCAAGAAGGCCGGCCGAACGCCCTGGATCTCATCAAGAACAAGGAAATCCAGCTCGTCATCAACACGCCCTCCGGCCAGGTGCCGCGGGCGGACGAGGTGAAAATCCGCACCACCGCGGTCTATGCCGGCGTGCCGATCATGACGACGCTCAGCGGCGCGCGCGCTGCGGCGCTGGGCATCGCCGCCCTCAAACAACAGGGATACGGTGTGAAGACCATCCAAGAATACCATTGAACGGCGGCCACAGGGGAGGCGGAGTGAAGCGGTGGCAACCGTCCGTCTCGGAGAGGCGGGTCGTTGCCGGACAGCGGCGGGAAAGCGTCAGCCGGTGTGGCCTGCGGTCAGAACCGAGGGGCCACCGCGCAGCCGCGAAGGCCCCGCACTTCGCCGCGCCGCTGCCGCCCGGTCCGCGGTGGTGGTCCCGCCTCCGCCATCACGACTGCCGCGCCGCGTTCGCCCGATGAAACTGGTCTTTTCGGAAACTGCTCCCGACTACGCGCGCTACCAGTATCCTTACGTGGTGTGGGCGATGCCGGAGCCTGGTGAAACACCGGCGGACCTTTTCGCCGCCGGCTTCATGCCCGCGTCGCCGCAACTCGACCGCTTCACCCTCGCGCGCCACCTGCGCGTGCCGCTGCGAGGTTTTCAACCCAGCAGCGAGAACCGCCGCATCCTCCGCCGCGCCGCCGGCCTCACCGTTGAATTGCTGTCGCGGGCGGACTTTGACTATTCGCCGGGCCGGCGCGCCCACTGGCTGGCCTTCGCGGAGGAACGTTTCGGCCCCGGCGTGATGCCCGCCGCGCGCCTGGACGCCTTGATGGCGTCGCCCGCCGTCTCGCATCTGCTCCATTTCACCGACCCGGCGACCGGCCGGGACGCCGGCACCGTCCTGCTTTACCTCGAACTGCCGCGCCTCGCGTTTTACTACTACGCGTTCTACGACCTCGGCGCGCGAGCACGTCATCTGGGCATGTTCATGATGACTTGCGCGGTGATGCACTTCGCCGCGGCGGGCTGCGAGCACCTGTACCTTGGCACCTGCTACTCGCCGCGGGCGAAGTACAAGTGGCAGTTCGCCGGGGTCGAATTTTTCAACGGCTTCCGCTGGTCCGCCGATGAAAGCGAGCTGGACCACCTGCTGGCCCGCGACCCGGCCGGCCCGCACTGGCTGAACGAACCGGACTGGCTCGCCCGCTACGGTGGAACCGCCGGCCTGGCCCGGCTGAGCTGCCTTCGGGCAGGGAGCGAGCCGCCCGAACCACCGTCCAGGGCATCATGAACCCGAGCTGGCAAAGGTTGGCGGCCCGACCGTCGCGTTGAAGCCTCGCTGGCGCCCGCCGCCACGGCGCGGGGGTCGCGGCGTCAACCCCCGGATTCGCCACCAGGCGGCCCAGCATGTGCGGTCCACGCCGCCGCCGCTCGAACGTCGGCGGGCAACTCGATTTCGGTCTGGCCCGCCAACCACGCGAAGGCGCCGGGCAGATCCGCGAACGCTCCCTCAAGCTGGGCTTCAAACGCGGCACGCAACAGCCGGCCGAGGTCCGGCCCGGCTTTGAGCCCCAGCGGCAGCAGGTGACGACCTTGCAGGATCGGGCGCGGCGCCGCGGCTTCGAGTTGGAGCGCCCCCGCCATTTCGAGCAGCGCCCGCAATCCCTCCGGCAGCACCGGCGGGCGGGGCGGGCGGCCGAAGCTGTCGGCGGTGATCACCAGAGCGAGGCCCTGGATGGTCTCCGGCGCCAGGCGTCGGGCCAGCCGCCGCACCGCGCGCGGGGTGGCGGGTTGCAGGTGCGCGAGGTGATTGAGCACCAGCGGCAGCACGCGCTCGCGGATGGGCAGCGGCGCGTTGAGGCGCTCCAAGAACCGCTCCGCCAGCAGCCCGCCGGCTTCGTCGTGTCCCGGCGAGACGATCCGCTCCCGCCCGTCTTTCATCGCGGTCCGCGTGGTGACGGGTTTGCCGAAATCGTGGGCCAGGACCGCCAGCGCATACACGATGCGCGATTCCTCCTCCGCCGCCTGCCAGTCCGGCAGGTTGACCAGCGCGTCCAGCGCGTGAGCGGTATGGGTGAAGACGTCGCCTTCCGGATGCCAGTCGGGATCCTGCGGCGTGCCGATCAGCGCCGCGACCTCGGGGAAATGCTCGCTCCAGCCCGTCTCCACCAGCAGGCGCAGCCCCGCCGAGGGTGTCCGGCTCCGGGCGGCCCACTTGAACCATTCGCCGCGCACCCGTTCCACCGCCAGCTCGCGATAGCCGTCCTTGATTTGTCGGCAGAGGGCCGCGGTTTCCGGCGCCAGCCGCAGATTGAACCGGCCGGCAAACTGCATCCCACGCAGCACGCGCAACGGGTCCTCCGTAAACGCGTCGCTGGTGTGCCGCAGGATGCCCGCGCGCAGGTCCGCCTCCCCGCCGAAGAAGTCGAGGACCTCGTTGCGGCGCGGATCATAGAGCAGCGCGTTGATGGTGAAATCCCGGCGGGCCGCCGCCTCGCGCGGAGTGATGGCCGGGTCCAGGGCAATCGCGAAGCCCGTATGGCCGGGCCCCACCTTCGAGTCGCGGCGCGGGATGGAGAAGTCGTAGGTGGCGCCGTCGGCGGTGGTCAGCTTGATGACGCCGAACGAACGCCCCACCCGATCGGCGCGGCCCCACCGCTGCAGCGCCTTCGCCAGGGTTTCGTAGTCCACGCCGAAGACTTCGACATCGAAGTCCTCGGTCGGCTGCCCGAGCAGGGCGTCGCGCACACAGCCGCCGACCAGGTAGGCCCGCCGCAGCGCAGGCGTGCGCGTCAGCATGGCGGCGAGCCGGTGCGGGATCAGGAGGCGCGACGACGGACTCGAGAGAGCGGTACTCAAAACAGCGGAGCCATCCTCCTCTGGCCAGCCGGAGCGGTCACGCACGAACCGGCCCGCGTCCTCGCCAGGCGCGCTGTCAGCGGTTTTTGTTCCACACCTCCGGCACCGCCACCCACATTCCGGGCCGCTTCGGCCGGGCATCGTAATCGGCCTTGATCCACACCTTTTGCTTGGCCAGTCGCGCGGCGCGGCCGTCGTAAAAGCCCAGGTTGGCCCCCTCGGCATGCCGATAGAGCGTGGGCCCGCCCGCGCCGGCGTCCTTGTACTGCTGGACGCTGCCCTTCATCCGCAACTTGTCCCAGCCCACCACGTAGTTTGCGCCCTTCCACTGGGACCACCAGTCGTGCCCGTCGTGAAACATGAGCTTCTCGGACGGCTCCTGCACGGCGCTGAGCTTGTGCCCGGCAAACGAGGTGCTGGCCAGCGGCCAACTGCCGGTGTCGGACGGAAACCAATCCTCGAAGTTGTAGCTGTAGCTGGTCAATGTGCCTTTGTTCGCGGAGTCCGGCTGGTTGGGATTGTTGGCGTAGGCGTAGCGGGACGGTTTCCAAATGGCGGTGTCCGCCGGGCAGCGGAACTGCACCGGAGTCTGGACCGTCGAGTTGCCGCTCCGGCCGTAACCGATGGCGTCGCGAAACGACCGGTTGCCCATCCACAACTCGGCCTCGCGATTGGCAAGGATGGCGATCAGGGGCACGCAGAAATCGTTGTGATCGCCGGCGTACACCTGGTTGGCGATGGCAAACTGCCGCAGGTTGTTCAGGCAGGCCGCCTGGTGGCTGGAGCCTTTCGCCCGTTGCAGCGCCGGCAACAACAGGCCGGCCAGAATCGCGATGATCGCGATGACCACGAGCAACTCGATCAACGTAAAGCCTCCGCGGCCCCGCAGCGGAGCACAGCAGGACGCGGGCGGCAGCGCAGGGAATGCTTTCATAACCTCGTCCACTATGGCCGGGCGGCCGGCCCGCTCGCAAGCCTTTTGGGCGCGCCTCGGGGTCGCCGCGGCCCGGCAAATAGCGTTTGGAAACGCTCGACGAACCGGCTATCACTGCCGGTGCCGTACGCGGACCTTACCCTGGCCTCCGGTCGGAACACAGTGAAAGGTCCGTCCGCGCGGTGGTCGAAAAACCTAACAGACACCGTCATGTTCAAACGTCTCGCCAACCTGATTCGCGGCTTCTTCGGCCTGTTCATTTCCGGCCTCGAGAAGCAGAACCCCGAAGCCCTGCTCGAGGTCGAGAAAGAGAATCTTCGCAAGCAAATCGCCAACTACAACCAGGGCCTCTCCGCGCACGCCGGCCTGTGCGAGAAGCTCATGTCCCAAATCCGCCGGCAGGAGGCCGAGGAACGCGACCTCTCGGCCAAGGCCCTCGCCAACCTCAAGGTCGGCAACAAGGAAGCCGCCGCCCAGTACGCGCTGCGCCTGCAAACCGTGCGCCGCGAACTGGAGGAAAACCGCGCCCAGGCGAAGCAGGCCGAACAGACGTATCAGGAACTCCTGCGCGCCCGGGACGTCTCGGTGAAGGCCGCCCAGGCCAAGATGGAGGCTCTCAAGTACGCGATTGACGACATGAAGATCAAGAAGGCCACGGCCGAACTCACCGAGATGGCTTCGGGCATGATCCACCAGATCGGCGGCAGCGGCGACACGCTCAACCGGCTGCACGAACTGGTCGAAGAGGAACGCACCAAGGCCGCCGGCCGCGCCCGCGTGGCTCGCGACGGCCTCAACCTGAGTGACATCAACCTCAAGGAAGCCGAACAGCAGGCGCTGGCGGACGCCGCGCTGGCCGAGTTCGCGGCCCAGGCCGGCATCACCCTTGACACGCCCGCGGGTACGGCGACGCCCCCCGGCAAGGAGAGCATCGGCCCCGCGCCGGAGCAGGTGAAAACCTGACGGCCGCCGCCGCTCCGCGTCCATGAAACTTGAGATCTTCACGCTCTGCGACGCCGCGCAGGATTACGGGGGCAAGCTCTGCATCCTCGGCGCCTTCGACCATCTGCGGGCCAAGGCCGAGCCTATCACCCATCCGCACCTGGCCGTGGCCATTCGCATCCGCTTCCACCGCATCGAGGAGGGCGCGCACAAGCTGCGCCTGACCTTCGCCGATGAGGACGGCAAGGCGGTGATGGCCCCGCTCGAGGCCGGCGTGAACGTGCGGTTTGGCGCGGAAGCCCGCAGCGCGACCATGAACCTGGTGCTCGGGGTCAACGCCCTCAAACTCGAACGCTTCGGCGAGTACTCGGTGGACCTCGGCGTGGACGGCGTCCACCTGGGATCGCATCCGCTCTACGTCGAGCGCCTGCCCGAACCGCCCGTCGTCGGCCCCTTGCCAGGCAGCGGGCAATAACGTCGCTACTGGCCCCGGGGATCTCATGCCGGCACCGACCCATCTCCGCGACCGTTGGGTGTTGATCACCGGCGCCTCCAGCGGTTTCGGCGCGGCCGCGGCGCTGGCCTTCGCGCGCGAAGGGTCGCGCCTCTTGCTCGGAGCGCGACGCGTCGAGCGCCTGGGGGAGGTGTCCGCCCGCGCCCGCGCCGCCGGCGCCGCCGATGCCCACTTCCATGTGCTGGACGTTTCCAGCACCGCGAGTGTCGAGGCCTTCGCCGCGTGGGTCAGGACCACCGCGGGGCGGGTGGACGTGCTCGTCAACAACGCCGGCGGCGCGCTGGGACTCGAACCCGTCGCCGAGGGCCGCGATGAGGACTGGGAAACCATGCTGCAAACCAACGTCCTCGGGGTGCTGCGCATGACCCGCGCCATCCTCCCCCTCATGCTCCCCTATCCGGGCGGCATCATCATCAAAATTGGCTCGATCGCCGGCCGGACCGCTTACGAAGGCGGCGCGGCGTATTGCGCGGCGAAGGCCGGGGAACTCCAGATCACCCGCGCCCTGCGGCTTGAACTGTGTGGCACCGGCCTGCGGGTCGCCACGGTGGACCCCGGCATGGCGGAGACGGAGTTCTCGCTTGTGCGGTTCAAGGGCGACGTTGCCCGGGCCGCGAAGGTCTATGAGGGCGTGCAGTCCCTCACGGCCGAAGACGTCGCGGAAGCCATTGTCTGGGTGGCCAGCCGGCCCGCCCACGTCTGCGTGGATGAGCTGGTCATCAAATGCACCGATCAGGCCGCGTTGCACAAGGTCCACCGCCGTCCGATACCGACGGCCGGCCATTGATCCGGAACGATTCGAATGAAGGCAGCGTGGAACGGGCCACTGGCCGGTTCGGTTGGGCAACCCGCCCGACAGTGGAACGCATGAGGCGGCCAGTGAAACGGGTGCGGCCGCCGGGCGCACGGCTGGGCGGCAAGTTGCCGCCCAGAACGGCCAGGTTGGCCGTTCCACCAAACACCTACGGCATCGTTCCGGCTCAGCGATGATTTCGGATTCGGCGGCCGCGACCGCCGGACTTCTGAGTTCTCCTCCCCTCACCTCGCCGGCAAGCCGTCCGGAGGGCGCGCTCGTTCGCCGTCAGACAAGTACCGCCAGAGCGATTCGATCTGCCGCGCCGAGTCGCCCTCGAGGACGGTTTTCAAGGTCGCCTCGCCGTCGGGCCAGAACGTCGGCATCCGCGTGCCGGGCCGCAGCGCGGTCGGGTCCAGGAGGTAGCGATAAAACCACGACCGTTGCAGCCGCGCCGCCATGCGCGTCAGGTCCAGCACCGAGCTGTTGAGGCCCGGATGCGGCCCGAAACGGTGACAGGTGATGCACGACAATCCGTTGGTGCCCACCAACCGCCGGCCGGCTTCGAGATCGCCCACGACGGGGGGTAGCGGCGCGCGCTCGACCCGGTCAGCCGCTGCGAGGGCGTCGGGCAGCGGCCGCATGTTGGCCACGCCAAATTGCGGCATCCGCACGCCCAGGTACGGCCGCACCGCCGCTTGATTGGTCAATACTTGAGCCAGCCACTCCGGCCGCAGTTTTTCTCCCACGCCGGTCATGTGCGGCGGCAAACGTCCTTCGTCGCCAAGATTCTCCGCTGCGACGCTCACAAAGTAAGCGAGGCGCTCCGGCGAGGGTTCGCCCACGCCATCGCGAGCGTGGCAAGCCAGGCAGTTCAGACGAACCATCACCCGGCGGACCCATTCGGCCGGCGCCAACGGTCGCGCCAGTTCCCGCAGGTTGCCGAGCGCCTCCCGCAGCACCTCCCGCTGACGGCGCTGCAGGTGGTACCGCGGCACGCCCGGCGGCGGGTCTTCCGCCAGACAGCCGCGCTCACCGGCCGACGCCAATTCGGCAAGCGCGGGCGCCGCGGGCCCGGGCGGCACGGCACCCCCGCCCGGTCCGAGGTCGTGGCACGCCGCGCAACCCAGCGTGCCAAACCATTCGCGGCCGGCTCGCGCCTGGCGCGCGTCGGGCGTGAACCGAGCGCCGGCGGCGGCGGGTGGCGCGTCGCGTTCGATGAGGTAGGTCGCGATGGCGCGGGCCTCGGGCGCGGTGAGGTTGAGCGACGGCATCCGGCCGGCGGGCCGCGCGGCCAGCGGATCACGGAGCAACCGCTCCAGCGAGGCGCGGGTGTACTTTGCCGCCAGCGGCCCCAGGGGAACGGACACCTCCCTCAAGCGCGCCAGTTCGTCGGGACCGACCGGCGCCTCCGGCGGTTCGCCAGCGACGGGGAAAAGCTCGTCGGCCGACTCGAACGGCGCATGGCAGGCCACGCACCCCACTTGATGGAACAACACCCGCCCTTGCTCGAAGGCCAGGCGACTGGCCGGCAGCTCTTCCGGTAATCCGCCCCGCGTGCGCGACACGAGGAAATGGGTGAGCGCTTCGGCTGCGCGTTCGCGCTCGGGCTCCGGCCGGCCGTGCAACTGGTCGGGTGCGGTGGTGCCCGGCTTGAGCCGGGTCGGGCCCAGCAGCCACGCACGCAGGAACTCGGGTCGGACGCGCCGGCCCACCTCGGTCAACGCCGGGCCGGGTTTGGACGCCAGGCGGTCCCGCACGGCCGGCGACGCGGCGTGACAGGCCACGCAATTCAACTCGCCGAGCAGGATCTCGCCCTCCCCGACGCCGGGCGCGCGGGCCTCGAGGCCGCCGATCACCGCGCCCGCAGGTTCGCCGGCGTGGATCGAAAGAACCAGCGTCGCCGCCCAGCCCCCGAGGGTTTGGCGCCACCGTCCCACCAATGCCGCGCGCTCCACGCCTGTCATCGCCACCTCACGCCGGAGCATTTAACCGCCGGCGCCGTGCGGCGTCCATGAATTCAGCCCGCAGCCGGCGCCCGGTCGGTTACCGGCGGCGAAAATCGAGGCACACCAGCCGTCGTTCGCCGCGGAGGAGGAGCCGGCCGTTGGACAGGACCGGCGCTGCCCAGGTCGGGTATTCCAGCGAGGGCACCTGCCAGCGCGCCAGTTCCTCGGGCTGCGCGGGGTTGACCCGGAACAGCCCCAACAAGCCACCCTCGCCCAGGACGATCAATTTGTTGTCCGCGAGGATGCAGGAGCCGCGACCGTACACGGGCGGTTGCCGCGTCGCGCGCCGGCCCCAGCCTTCGTTGCGCTCCCAGCAGATCCGGCCCGAGCGCAACTCGAGGCAACGCCAGCGTGCGTCCGGCTCGTTGCGGCCGCTGAAGGCGTACAGGTAGCCGTCGTGGTGAACGGGAGTGCTCCAATGCGCCTCGAGAACCGTGCTCTTCCAGACCTCTTCGAAGCCCCGGCCGTCCGGTTGCACCCGCAGCAGGACACTGCCCAGCCGGTAATACGCGGAGGAAATCAGCACGAGGTCGTCCACCACCACGGGATTGGCGGCGTTCACCGACTCCTCGACCTGGGCGCGGAACCACCGCACGAAGTTGACCTCGCCAGAGGCCGGGTCCAGCGACACCAACCCCTGCCGCATCAGACACAACGCGGTGGGCCGCCCATGCAGGGTGGCGAGCACTGGCGTGGCGTAACTGGCCTGCTTGTCGGCGGGGCGCCAAACCACGGTTCGTTCCCCGGGCCAGCCGAGCATGGGCTGACCGGTCCAGGTGTTGCGCCCGATGTTCTGCCAGCGGGTTCTTCCCGTGGCCGGGTCGAGGGCCACCATGCCGGCATCCAGTTGCCCGCCCACCATCACCAGCAAGCGGTCCCCGGCCAGGACCGGCGACGACCCGACACCAAAGAACGCTTCCGGGACCTCCCAGTCCCGCGCGGTGTCGCGCTGCCACATCAGCCCGCCCGACGTCAGGTCGAGGCACGTCAACCGGCCCTCCGCCCCGAACGTGAAGCAGCGGTTGGTCGAGAGGAGCGGCGCGCTGCGCGGCCCGTTATTGTAGCCGTATGGATCCTCGAACCGGCTCGGATACGTGTGGCGCCAACGCCGTTCGCCGGTGGCAGCATCGAGAGCTTCGACGACCTCTTCGTCGCCCTCGCGATGGAAGACCACCAGGATGTCGCCCCGCACCGAAGGCGCAGCGTAGCCGGCGCCGATGTCCCGGGACCACAGTGCCCGCGGCCCGCCGACCGGGAATTGGTCGAGCAGATCGGTTTCAGGCGAGGTGCCGTCGCCGCGCGGCCCGAGGAAACCCGGCCAGTCGGCGGAACGACATTCTCCCCAAAACGCTGTGAGCCCGGCCAGCACCAGCAGACCTATCCCGATCCGATTCATGCCGGCAAGGTAGCGCGCAGCGGCGGCGTTGTCGCCCGTCCCGTGGGCGGGCCGCGTGACGCCGGCCGCGCTTGCAACTTGCGCGGGGATGCGGTCGCCGGCACGGTCGGGCGGGTTGGTTCAGCCTTTGCGCCTCATGTCCTGGTCGGAATGGTACAACGCCCTCGACAAGCCCGCGTGGACGCCCGCCCCGGCGACCATCGGGCTGATCTGGCGCATTCTCTACCCGATCATCCTTTTCAGTCTGATCTACGTCGTGGTGCAGGTCATTCGCGGGAAGCTGCCGCGGGCCGTGCTGTGGCCCTTTGGGATCAACCTGGTCGCCAACCTGATCTTCACGCCGATCCAGTTTGGCTGGCGCCATCTCCCGCTGGCTTCCGTGGATATCCTCATCGTATGGGGGAGCATCGTGTGGATGATGGTCGCCGTGTGGAAGCCGTACCCGTGGCTGGCCCTCTTGCAGGTGCCGTACCTGACGTGGGTTTCGATCGCGACGGTGCTGCAACTGACCATCACCTTCCGCAACGGGTGAGGGCGGTCTTCGCGCGGGCGTGACTTTTCCACGGGCTGCTTCCACGGTCGCCCCAGGAGCTCCTCCCGTGCTTTCGCGCCACCAGTTTTTCGGTTCAACCGGGGCGGAAGTGAGCGGGGCACGTCAGCCTTGGCGGTCTTCAGGCCGCTCCGGATCTCAAAGCCCCAGTCGCCGGGTGAGGCGCTGGATCTCGAGGATGGGCACCAGGCCCTCCTGCACTTTGCGCCACCCTTCCTCGCGCAGGGAACGCCAGCCGTGGCGGCGCGCGACGGCGCGGAGTTCGGAGGTCTTGACGTTCGCCCCGAGCAGGTCCGCCACCGCGTCGTTCATGAGGAAGAATTCGTAAATCGCCACGCGGCCGCGGCAGCCTTTCTGGCCGCACTCGACGCAGCCGCGGCCCTGAACCGCGCGGACACCGGCGGCCGGGATGGCCAGGGCCGCCGCCATTTCCTCGCGGATGGGATCCGGGATGTGGGGGGCCGGCTCCACGCAATGCCGGCAAATGCGCTGCGCGAGCCGTTGCGCAACGCTGCACACCAGCGAGGAGCCGATGAGGAACGGATCCACCTGCATGTCCAGGAGGCGGGTGACGGCGCTGAGGCTGTCGTTAGTGTGAAGGGTGGAAAAAACCAGATGGCCCGTCTGCGCCGCGCGGATGGCGATTTCGGCGGTCGGGTTGTCGCGAATCTCGCCGATGAGCACCACGTCCGGGTCGTGCCGCAGCACCGAGCGCAGACCGGCGGCGAAGGTGAGGCCCACCTCGTCCCGCGTCTGGATTTGCAGCACGCCCTCGAGCTGATACTCGACCGGATCTTCGATGGTGATGATCTTGCGCCGGCCGTCGTTGGCGTGGTTCAACGCGGTGTAAAGGGTGGTGGTCTTGCCGCTGCCGGTCGGTCCGGTGATCAGGATCATCCCCTGGGGCAGTCGGGCCAGTTCGGACATCAACTCCGCCTGCGCCGGCTCGAGGCCGAGGTCGCGAAACTCCAGAGCCAGCGCCTGCCGGCCCAGAATGCGCAGACAGATCGCCTCCCCGTGCTTGGTGGGAATGATCGAGACGCGCAGGTCGTAGTCCTCATCGCCGGACCGGGTGGTGATGCGACCGTCGTGCGGCAGGCGTTTCTCGGCGATATTCAAGCCGGCCATGATTTTCAGCCGAGAGACCAGCGCCGGATAAACCTCGCGCAGCCCGCGCGGTGCGGGAACGCTCTCGAGGAGACCGTCAATGCGGTACCGCAGGAGGATCTTGTCGAAGTAGGGCTCGATGTGGACGTCCGTGGCCTGCAGGCGCAACGCCTCCGACAGCAACTGATCCACGAACCGACTGATCGTCGCTTCGACGGCCTGCTCGCCCTCGGTGGCGGGCACGTCGAAGACCAGGTCCTGCGCGGGATCCGCCACCGCGCGGTCGTTGCGGAGGCGCTGGATGGTTTCGGCCCCCAGACCGAAGTGCTTCTTCACCACCGAGCGGAGGCAACTGGGCGTCGTGAGGCGGACCTCGATGGGCCGGTTTAACAGCAGGCGCAGGTTGCTCAACTCCGACTGCCGCGGCGGCTCGGCAAACGCCAGCGTCAAGGTCTCGCCTGTCGCGGCGAGCGGGAGCACGCGGTGGTTCAGCATGACCGCCACGGGCACCTGATCCAGCAGGCCCTCCGGGAACTCGAAAGTGGTCAGGTCCTCGAACGGCAGCCCGTGCAGCGAGGCAAGAGCGCGGAAGACGTCCTCTTCGGACACGAAGTTGTGATCGAGGAGGATGACGTGCGGCGGGCGCGCCAGTTTGCGTTGCAGCCGGCGGACCGTTTCCACCTGCTCGGCGGTCAAGCGGCCGGCTTCCTGCAGGAGATCCACCACATCCCGTTTGGATTCGGCAGCGTCCATCTCAGCGGGCGGGCACCTCGAGGGGTTTTTTCACGTTGAACGGCAGCACGTTGGTGGCGCCGGCGGCATTGGTCAAGACGACCTCCTTGCGGGTAATGCTCTGGATCGCGTGGTCGGCGACCACCACCGCGCCGTTGGTGAGCACCAGCAGCTTGTCGCCCAATTGAAGGTAGGCGTAGACGTTCGAGCGCGACGAGGTGTAGTTGCCCATGTAGAGCAGTTCGACCCGCCGGGTGGGGGGCGGCCCGGGGGGCTGAAAATGCAGCGTGAAGAAGGGATTGACGTTCGGGTCGGTCGGCAGCGCTGCCAGCATCGCGTTCGTCGAAAACCAGTGGGCGATGCGCTCGGGTGACGCCCACTCGCCCAGCGGTTCCCCGGGGCGGAGGTACGGCTTCAACGTCGGCAACTCGCCGCCCCACCGGGAAACCACCGCCAGCAACGTCGCGGCCAGCACGGCGAGCACCAGCAAGGAACTCCACAGGTTGCGCTCGAGAAATCGCATGGCGATTCAGTTGAACTCGTTCGCCGCGGTGCCGGGCGCCGCGAGCACCAGCGCACTGATCTGGAGGTCGAGCAGCACCTCGCCGGCCCGCGGGGCCTCACCCTCCTTCGCCGGCGCGCTCTTGCGCAGCAGGGTTTGGCCGAGGAAGAGGACCGGCTTGTTGGTCAGTTCGCCGCCCAATCCCGTCAGCGCCACCTCGGAGCCGTGCAGCGGCAGCGCCGCGACCAGGCGGGCGACCTGGGGCAACGAGCCCGCCACCTCGAGGCGCAGCGGCAGCTCTTCCACCAGTTTCCGGCCACCGTTCACGGATTCGTACGAAACCGCCGGGAGTTGCTGCACCACCCGGATGGTGGCGACCTGGCTTTCGATCGCCGCGAGCACCACGTGCTGACTGGCCAGCAACCGGGGCCACAATAGCGTGGGGTCCGGCAGGTCCGCGGAGTACGCCGCCAGCCCCAGGGCGTCGGCGAGGCGGTTGGTCAGGACGCCCTCAAACGCCACCTTGCGTTCGCGCGCGCGCGTGTGCAGGGCCTCGGCGGCGCGCTGACACTCGTTCTGGAACTCGCCATACTGGAACGGTTGCCGTAGTAACGCTTGAATCTGCGTGGGCCAGGTCAGCCGGCCTTCAACCAGCGCCGCGGCCTGCTGGAGATCGCGGGCCGTGGCCTCGAGCGCGCGGGCGCGGGCTTCCAACTGGTCCCGGCGCACGCCGGCGCACGCCTCGCTGGCGGCGTGGGCGGCGACAAAATCATCCCAGACCCGCTTCAACGGCGCGTCCGCCCCGCGCGCCCGCTCGCGCAAGGGCAAAAAGACCCCGAGGTAAATCCCTGCCAGCGCCAGGGCAAGCACCAGGCTGACCGACGGCAGGTAACGACCGCGACGAGGAGCGTTCATGGTCTCGGTCGTGCCGCTTCCGTGGGGACGCTGCCCGCTGCCGGCCGGCGAACAGCGGGGAGGAGGTTGGTGGAGGCGGCCGGAGAGCGGCGGTCGCGCTGCACCCGCCGCGGCACCGGCAGGTCGTCCTCAAGGATCTCCATGCTCAGGCCGAACCAGCGGTTGGTGAGGACCACGCGGGGGTCCACGAGATCCAGCCGCCGCCGCTCCGGCGGCAGGGCGTCCACCCAGTGAAACACGCCGCTGGCTTCAACTCGGCCACCACCTGACTGAGCGTGGCGCGCATGGCCTCGCCCTCGGCCGGAATACAGATCTCAGCGATGAATTCCTTCCGGAAAACGGCGTCGGTCGGCGCCGGGCCATTGCCTCCCGCGGCCGGCGCATTGGTGGCCGCGCCCGGGACGACCGTTCCGCCGGCGTAGCTGGCGGCATCCGCAAAGAGCACATACCAGAAGCTGTCGTTGGTGCGGGAGCGGCCCACCGCGCCGAGCGCCTCAAGGAGACGGAGGGTTTCGCGCTGCCGCTGAAAGACCGGCCGGAGACGCTCGAACTCGGAATTGATGCGGAGGAACCGATCGTCAATCCGCCGCGCGTGCGCCAGCGAGGCCGCTGCGGATTCAGTCAGTCGCCGTTTCTCGACCAGGAGACCGGCCTGCCGCCAGATGCCAACGCCCAACGCTCCCGCCAGCCCCAGCAACAGCGCCACCACACACGCCTGCACGATTTCCCACGCGAACTGACGATGCACGCCCGCCCGGTACTCGGCGGGCAGCAGCGACACGCGCTGGCGCACGTGCCCCAGCGCGTGCAGGGCCGCGCCTTCGGCCACCACGAACGCCAGCCGCTCCGGCTGCTCCCGCGGGCCGCCTTCCACCGGCCACCCTTGCAGCCGGAAACCGGGGAGGGTGTTGACGTGCGCGAGTAATCCCGGCTGCGCCGCCCCACCCCCGCAAAGATAGGCGGGCAGGCTCGCCGCCTGCAGGCCCAAGACCGCGTGGTCCTCCAGCCATTCATTCACCGCGAGTCGCAACTCGCCGGCCCAGGTCTCGACCGCCCGGGCCACCGCTGAGTCGGCGTCTTCACCAGCGAGCAACTTGGTGGTCCGACACCGCCGCTCGGCCTCTTCCGCGCTCAGCCCCGCCGCCTTGGCCAGCGCCGCGGCGAAAGACGCCGTGCCGCGGGGCAGACTGGTCGCGAAGACCCCGTGGCCGCGAACCCGCAGCACCACCGTGGTGGTGTTCGCGCCCAGGTCCACCAATACCACGTTATCGCCGCCCAGGCGCTGACGCTGGGCGGCCGACAAAAGCGCGTGGGCGGTGGTGACCACATCCACCAGTTGCGGCGGGCCGGGCTCGGCGCCGGGCTCGGCGAAGGGCGGACCGTAGCGCTCGATCAGCGCGTCCACCTCCCGGGTCTTGCAGAGCGTGAGCCAGTGCGGACGCTGGAAGTGGGCGTAGGGCGGCAACCGAATCGCCTCGCAACTCAGGGAGTCGGCCGGCAGCCCGCTCAACCGCGCGGCTTCCGCGCGGAGGGTGTCGCGTAAATCGTCGCGCCGGACCTCCGGCAGGTCCACCACCTCGTTGATGCACCGATTCTGGCCGAGCACCAGCGCCAGCGGAAGCCCGGCCAACTCGGGAAACCGGGCTTGCAGATGCTCCTGGATTTCCTCCGGGGTCACGAGGGTCTCGGCCGCCAGGTCCACCTGCTCGCGGCGCGCAACCTGAAACCGGCCGAGGGTGCTGTCCGCCACCAGGATCTTGAGGCATCGGCTGCCGGGATCCACCGCCACGACCCGCCGGGACAGCAGGGGCAGGATGCGCTGAAGCCGGGGCGGGGAAAGGCTGGCCATCGCCGGGTTGCTCACTGGTCGCCGCCGGCGGACATCGCATCGCCCTGCCCGCCACTGCGGGAGCCGATGATCGGTGGCTCGTACTGGATGAAGCTCCCGTCCTCCGCCAGCACGGTAGCCGTCACGAAGATCAGGAGGTAGCGGGGCCGGTCGAGCTCCGTGCGGCGGCGGAAGGCCGCCCCCAGAATCGGAATATTGCCCAGCACCGGGACGGACTCGACGTACTTCACCTGGGTCCGTTCGAGGACGCCGCCCATGACGACCGTCTCGCCGGAGCGAATCGCCACGCGGGTGGCCAGTTCCTGCGTGCGGTACTCGGGCAGCTTGATGTCGAAGGTGCTCACGGGGTTGCCCGCCGCGTTGTAGTCGGTAATCGTGGCAAACGGCGCGAGCTTGACATCCGAGTTCACCCGCGGGTTCAACGCCAGGAAGATCGTGCGGCCGTCGCCGCCAATGCTGGCGAGCACATCCAGCTCCGCGCCCGAGGTGATCTTGGTGGGCCGCCCGCTGGGGACCAGGGCCGAGGAAGAGCGCTGCTCCAGAATGGTGCTCTTCACCTGATACTCCTCGTAGTAGTACTGCACCTTGCCGTCGCTGATGGTGGCCGGGCGGTTGTTGATAACGGTCAGGCGCGGGGCGCTCAGGACCTGGCTCTCACCGGTTTGTTCCGCTGCGGTCAGCGTGGTGTACAGATCGGACAGGCCAAACACATTGGTCACGGTGTAGTTGAAGCCCGGGGCCACTCCCAGAAACGCGAGCCCCGTTTGATCCGACGTGGCCTCGGACGTGCCGGTGATGGGCGGCCGCCCGGCACCCCAGACCGCGCCCAGCCGCAGGAACGCCGCTTCGCTGATGGTGATGAACCGGGCCTCGATGAGCACCTGCTGCAACGGCCGGTCGAACTCCTCGATGATCCGCTCGACCACGTCCAACTCATCCGGCTTGCCCCGCGCGACAATCAGATTGCGTTCGTAATCAATGAAGAACTTCGAGCCGGTGAAAAAATTGGTCACCGCCCGTTCGATCGCGGGATAATTCGGCACCAGGTCGTTCACAAACTTGTTGATCTTCTGCTGCTCGGTGATGGTTTGGACGTTGTTTTGAATCGTCCGCGTGGTTACGACCTCCGGGGGACCAAACTCCGCCGGGAGGATGAAACCCTTCTTGAGCCGGTAGAACCGGGTCTCCTCCATGGCCTTTTTCGGGTCCTTGCCGTCCACCACCCAGATCAGGTCTTCGCCCACCTGGAACTGGAGGTCCAGGTTTCGGGAAACATAGCGGAGGAAGTTGTTGAGCTTCACCCGCCCCATGTTGACGCTGAGCTTCTTCTGAAACGCCTCGAGGGATTTGTCGGCCACGAAGTTGATGCCCTCTTCCTGACCGATCTTGAAAATGATGGATTCCAGCGTGGCGTTGTCGAGGGTCACCGAAATCTCTCGTTCCAGTACCTTGGCCATGCGGCCCTGCCGCGATTCGAAGTCAAAGAGCAATCCGCGCGCCGTGTTGGTCTTGCCGTAGGTGGGCGGGATGTAGGGCGTGGACTCGATGGCGTCCACCGCATCCCGCACATCCTTCCGCGGCGGCAGCCCGCGATCCTTGTTCTCGGTGAAGATGTCCTTGATCGTGGGGTTGAAGACGGAGTTCCTGGCTTCCACTTCGCGGATCTTGTCCTCGATCGCCTGCGAACGTTGCCGTTCGCGCTCGTCGGTCACCCACTTGCGCAACCGCTCGACGGTGGGATCCTGCGGGTCGCGGGCCCAGAGGCCGTTGACGCGCGCCTCGGCCTCCTCCCAGCGGCCCTTGCTGGCAAGGTCGAAGATCATCTTGATCTCCTCATCGTGCATGGGGCTGTACTTGATCGCCGGGGGCTTCTCTTCCTTGCCCCCGCCCGAGGTCGGCGCGGCGGGCGCTCGGCCGGCCCTGGCTTTGCTCGGCCGGGGCGCCGGCATGTCCGATGGCTCCTCGCGACGGACGCACGAAACCAGCAACGCGCCCGCCAGCATCCAAGCAAGCGCGCGCCCCCCCCTGCGAAGCCGGGATGGTGTCATAACTGTGCTGACTGACGGATGGTCAAACTGTGACATTCAGACCCGTTTCCCGCGGGTGCAGGCGATCACGCCGTCCGCACGACGGCCTCCGCGGTCCATTGTCCGCGCCCCAGAACCCACGGAATTCTGGCGGCACTTTAGCTCTCGGGCTTCATCCGAATCGAGCACGGATTTTCGCACCCGAATCGCCCCGCGGACTCACACGGCGTACCGGCGAGCGATGTCCTCCGGAATCGGGACGGCCCGACCGGTTTGGGCCGAGACCAGCGTGTAGTGGAACCAGCCCTCACAGGCCAGTTTCCGTTTCTCGCGCTTGAGGATTTCGAAATCCACCTGCACCCCGTCGGCGTACAATTCCTGAATCCACGTCCGCACGACGAACCATTCCCCCAGCAGCAAGGGCCGCTTGTATTCCAGGTGCGCGGTGCGGACGAACCACGCCAGTCCGAGTTCGATGAACCGGGCCATGCCCATACCATAGCAACGCTCCATCTGGTCCAACCGCGCGGCCAGCACGTAATCACCATAGCGGCTGCTGTGGACATGCGCGTACATGTCCAGATCGTCGGGCCGCACCTGCAGCTCGGATTCAAATTTCGTCCGCCCCAGCGTGATACCGGGAAAGGCAGGGGCGGGCCGTTCCGGACGGTCCTTCCCGAGCTGCGTCGCCGCGTCCATGCCGGCCAGCAAACTCAACTCGCGCACGGTCGTCGAGGGATTTCCCGCGGACGACTGCGGCCGAATTCTCCCTTGCCGGCCGGGCCGGACCCGCCACCCTCCCGACCGACCAAACGACCGAACCAAGTCCGCCCATGAGTTCCCCTGCCTCACCACCGTCCGCCCCCACCCGGGTGACCGTTGCCCAGTTGGTTGCCGCGGGAAATGGACTGGAGCTCCTATGAGATTTGTCAAGAGGGCGGTTAGGCCAGCGACTACAGAAA
>CAYNCT010000063.1:0-18563 GCA_964396005.1 uncultured Verrucomicrobiota bacterium
CCGACCAAGAGCTGATGTCACTCGCCTGACCAACTGCTGATGACACTTGCCCGGTAATCGGTGAGCAACAAGTTGGGCAGCGCGGTTCGATAGCGCCCGAGCTGTCCGCCCCGCTCAATGGCATCGAGGTCCGCGCCGACATCCTTGGACTCGACGTAGCCGAGTGAAAGCCGGTCGCGCCTTCGGGCAATGACGTAGTCCGGCGCGCCGCAGGCGGAGCGTTTGGGTTCGTTGGTGGCGATGATCCGGTCGTCGAGCGCTTCCAGCAGTGCTTTGAGGGTCGGGCGGTGGGTATGCTCGGTGGCGTCGCCCCGCATTTGCGCCTGCTCGACGTCCCTCAGATAAATCGCCATCGCGTCGGAGCCACGCGGGCCACCGTAGCCGGGCGGTTCCTCTCGCAACAACTCGGCTTCAGTCATGGCTTGCTCCGTCTGTGAGACTGCACCACCGAACCACCGCCACCGGACGCCCCGCCAGGACACCACTGCGGGCTCGCCCCCGGGACCGCTCTCCTGACGTCCTGGATGCCGGTCCGGCTCATACCGCCACGGGGGCCTTGATGGCCGGGTGCGAGACATAGCCCACGAGTTCGAAGTCCTCGAAGACGAAGTCGTGGATCTCGCGGCGGGCGGGGTTGAGCTTCATGGTCGGCAAGGGATAAGGCTGGCGGGTGAGCTGGAGCTTCGCCTGTTCGACGTGGTTCGCGTAGAGGTGCAGGTCGCCGAAGGCATGCACGAAGTCCCCCGGGCGCAGGCCGGTGACCTGGGCGACCATGAGCGTCAGCAGCGCGTAGCTGGCGATGTTGAACGGCACGCCCAGGAAGATGTCCGCGCTGCGTTGATACAACTGGCAGCTCAGTTCGCCATCGCTGACATAGAACTGGAAGAGCGTGTGACACGGGGGCAGCGCCATGGCGTCAAGTTCGCCCGGGTTCCACGCCGTGACAATCAGGCGGCGGCTGTCGGGATTGCGGCGGATTTGCGCAATCACCCCGTCCAGTTGGTGGATGGAGCGACCATCGGCCGTCCGCCAGTCGCACCACTGGGCGCCGTAAATGCGGCCCAGGCTGCCGTCCGCGCCCGCCCACTCGTCCCAAATGGTCACGCCCCGCTCCTGGAGCCAGCGCACGTTCGTCTCGCCGCGGATGAACCACAGTAATTCGTGAATGATGGACTTGAGGTGCAGACGCTTGGTGGTGACGACCGGAAACCCGTCGGCCAGCCGATAGCGGGTCTGGGCGCCGAACACTGAATAGGTGCCCGTGCCGGTTCGATCGGCCTTGAATCGGCCGTGTTCGAGCACGTGGCGAAGGAAGTCGAGGTATTGGCGCATCGGGTTGGTTCGCGTTGCCACGCCCCTTTTGCGGCAAACCGCCGGTGATGCAAGCGCAGACTCACGCCACGCGCCCGCCCCCTGCGCAACGGCCCCCGGCCGCCCGCCGGCGAAGGAGCTCCGGCCGGCCGTTGGCCCTAACTGGAGACCGGGTAAAGATTTCGCGCCGCCGTGGACGCGGGAGTTGCCAGGCCGGCGGCCGGGGTGCCACATTCATGGGCCACGACATGAGTCTCACCGCCCACCTTGTCCCGTTCGCTCCGGTTCGCAGGGCCAACGCGCGGCCGTTGCCGGTCACCTTCGCTGCGCTACTGGGAGTGGTGTTGGCTGCGGGCGTCGGCCGGGCCGATTTCCACGTCGCGCCGAACGGCTCGAACACGAACGCGAGCACGGAGCAGAAACCGCTCGGGACACTTGAAGCCGCGCGAGACGCCGTTCGGCGCCTCAAAGCCACCCGCGGCCTCCCGGCGGGCGGCGTCACCGTCTGGCTGCATGGCGGGGATTACGTCCGCACGAACACCCTCGAACTGACCGCGGCCGACTCGGGCACGCCGGAGGCACCCGTGATCTGGCGCGCGCATCCGACGGCCCGGCCGCGTCTGCTGGGCGGCCGACTGCTCGGAGGGTTTCGCGCGGTCAACGACCCGGCCATTCTCGACCGGCTGGAGGGCGCGGCGCGGGAAAAGGTGGTCCAAACCGACCTGCGCGCGCTGGGGATCACGGAGTTCGGCGAACTGACCTCGCGCGGCTTTGGCCGGCCCACCAGCCCGGCGCACGCTGAACTGTTTTTCGACGGCCGGCCGATGCCGCTCGCCCGCTGGCCGGATGAGGGCTCGTTCACCCAGATCGCCGGCCTTCCGGCCGGCGCCGCGCAGGGCGATGACCACGGAGGAAGCATTGGCCGCCTGACCGCCGGCTTTACTTACGCCGGCGACCGGCCGCGGCGGTGGCGGAACTTGAAGGACCTCTGGGTCCACGGCTACTGGGCCTATGACTGGGCGAATTCGTACGAGCGCGTCGCCACCCTTGACCGCGAGCAGCGACTCGTCACAACCGCACCGCCCCACGGTCTGTACGGCTTTCGGCAGGGTCAGCGGTTTTACTTCGTGAACGTGCTGGAGGAGCTCGACCAGCCGGGCGAGTGGTTCCTCGAGCGCGAGACCGCCACCCTCTACTTCTGGCCGCCCGAGCCCGTGGCAGGCCACGAGGTGCTGTTGTCCCTGCTGGCCGCGCCGCTCCTCACACTGAATGACGTTTCGCACGTGACCATCCGGGGACTGGCACTGGAAGCCCCCCGTGGCCATGCGATCGAACTGCGGGGCGGCGCCAGTAATCGGGTCGCCGGTTGTCTCATCCGCAACGTGGGCAACTGGGGCGTGAGGGTCAGCGGAGGCACGGGGCACGGCGTGATCGGTTGCGACCTTTTCGACACCGGCGACGGCGGCGTGGAATTGCTGGGCGGCGACCGGCCGACGCTCACGCCGGCCGGTCACTTCGTGGAGAACTGCCACTTCCAGCGGCAGGGCCGGTGGTCCAAGTGTTACGTGCCCGCAGTCCACCTGGTGGGCGTGGGCCTGCGGGCGTCGCACAACCTCATCCACGACCACCCGCACTGCGCGATCCTGTTCGGGGGTAATGATCACCTGATCGAGTTCAACGAAATCCACCACATCGCCCTGGAGACCGGCGACGTGGGCGCGATCTACACCGGCCGCGACTACACCTACCGGGGCAACCGAATTCGCCACAATTTCATCCATCGCACCGGCGGCGTGGGCATGGGCTCGATGGGCGTGTACATGGACGACTGCGTCAGCGGCACCGAGGTCTTCGGCAACGTGTTTTACCAGGTGCATTGGGCGATGTTCATCGGCGGGGGCCGTGATCATCGCGTGGAAAACAACGTGTTCGTTGACTGCGATCCCGCTGTCCGTATGGACGGCCGCGGACTCGACCGCGCTCCCGTCTGGCGAAACATGGTGGACGACACCATGCGGCGGCGCCTGGCGGACCTGCCCGCCACGCTGTACCGCCGCCGGTACCCGGAGTTGGCGACGCTTGACGCGCACTACGGACCGCCCGGAGGCCCCGAGATTCGCGGCGAATCGTTCCGCGGGGTGCCACCGGAAGGCAATCTCGTCGCCCGGAACGTTTGCGTGGGCAGGTGGCTGGAGGTCGGCTGGCACGCGACCGAAGCGATGTTGCGCGTGGAGAACAACCTCACCAACGCGGCCGCGAGCCTCGCCCGGCCGGCGGCCGAACGGGTCACGGCGACCGACTTCGCCCTCACGCCGGATTCGCCCGCCTGGAGCCTTGGTTTCCAGCGCATCCCGCTGGAGCAGATTGGCCTGCGCGACGACGAGTATCGCCGGGAGCTGGCCCAGCGCACGCCGCCGCAGCCATGAATACTTCCGCCCCCGCGGCCCCCGTAGCCGTGCCCGAGCCCGCAGCGGGTCTGGCCTACCCGCTCAACGAATTCTACGCGCGTGAGGGCGTGCCCCTGCCCGCCATCGAGGCGGTTCCGGGGGACGCGATTCCCGAACCGTTCCGCTCGCTACTGGTCCACGACCGGGACATGACGCCGACGCTCGAAGCATTCCACCGTTCGGACATTCACATCGAGGTGTGGGGGCGCGAGCGGCGGGGCGACTTCTACTTCCGCGAAGTGGTCCTGCGCCTGGACCGCGACCAGCGGCCGGTGGAGTTCGGCGCAAACAAAATCCATCTCGCGCTCTTCGCACCTGCGGTGCGGCGCCTGATCCTGGACGAGTACCTGCCGCTGGGGCACATCCTGCAGATGTGCCGCGTGCCCCACGCCGGGCATCCCCTGGGCTATTTCCGGATCCAGTCCGACCCGCTGATGCACCGTGCCTTCGGTCTCGCCGGCTCCCGCACGCTTTACGGGCGGCGGAACACCATCCGGGATCCCAACGGCCAACCCCTGTCCGAGGTGGTCGAGATCCTGCCGCCGGTCTGAGGCGCTCAGGCAAACGGTCGGTCCGAGGGCGGTCCCGCCGGGCCGATCCGCATTTGCGGTTCAAATCCACCGCGCCCGACACTAAGCTCCCGCCCACGGTCACAACCGGCGAAGACGCAATACCACTATGGCAGGCCACAGCAAATGGGCGAAGGTGAAGCACTTCAAGGGCGCCATTGACGCCAAGCGCGCCCGGATTTTCGCCAAGCTTTCGCGCGAGATCACCATCGCCGCCAAACTCGGCGGGGGCGATCCGGATCTCAATCCGCGCCTGCGCCTGGCTCTCCTCAAATGCCGCAGCGCCAACATGCCGTCCGAGAACATCGAACGCGCGATCAAAAAGGGCACCGGCAGCGGCGAGAGCGCCAGCTACGAAGACCTGACCTACGAAATCTTCGGTCCGCACGGCGTGGCGATGCTGGTCGAACTGAGCACGGACAACCGGAATCGGACCGCCGCGGAGATCCGCAGCCTCTTGACCAAGCACGGCGGCTCGATGGCCACGTCCGGCGCCGTGGCGCGGTTGTTCCAGCGCAAGGGACAGATCATCGTGGACCGCGCGGCCGCTTCTGAGGACCACCTCATGAGCATCGCCCTCGAGGCGGGCGCGGAGGACTTCCGCGCGGACACCGAAGGGTACGAGATCATCACGCAGCCTGCGGACTTCGAGGCCGTTCACCGGCGGGTCGAGGCGGCGGGCATCCCCTGCGCCAGCGCCGAAGTCGCCTACCTCCCGACGCTCCAGGCGCCCCTGGAAGCACCCGGCGCGACGGCCGCCGTGGAAGCGTTGATCGAGGCGCTCGAGGAGCACGACGACGTGAAGGAAGTTCACACCAACGCCGAGTTTCCGGCCGGTTGAACCTCCCCTCGCGCCGGCGGTTCCTCCCCCCGATGAACGCGCGTCCGCCGCTGCTGGTCCGCCTGCTCTCCCGGCTGGCGACCGTGGTGCTTCGCCATCCGCGGTGGTTCATCCTGCCCCAGCTCGGCTTGTTCGGCCTGGCGCTCTGGATCACGGCCACCGGCCTGCAGTTCGACATGGACCGGGCCAATCTGTTGGGCGCGGAGCAGCGGTATCACCGGATCTTCCAGCAGTACGAGCGGGATTTCGGGGCGGGCCAGGACATCGTGGTGGTGGCAGAAAGCGAAGACGTCGAGCGAAACCGGCAGTTTGTCGAGCGGCTGGCGGCCAGGATGGAGGCGGAGCCGCGGCTGTTCACGAACGTCTTCTTCAAGGGGGACCTGAAGTTGATGGGGCCCAAGGCGCTCCTGCTGGTCACCAACTTGCAAACGCTGGTCGAGATGGAAGGCGCGCTGCTGAACGCGCGCCCCATGCTCGACACCATCGCGTTGGTCACCAACCTGCCCTCGCTGTTCCGTGTGATCAACCGCGAGTTCCGCAGCGCGGCCGCGCGCCAGGTCACGAGCCCGCCGCCCGTGCTGGCGACCCTGCCTGCGCTGACGCGGATCATGAACCTCACGGCTGACGCGATCGAGCGGCCGGGCGTTCCGCCCTCGCCGGGCATCGAGGCGTTGTTCAGCGGCGCGCGGGAGGCGGAAAGCAGCCTGTACATCACCTTCGCCAGCAACCGGCTGTATCTCGTGACCTGCCAGCCAACCGCGCGCGGACTGGCCGTGCCGGCGATCCAGCGCCTGCGCGAACTGATCGCCCGCACCCAGGCCGAGGTGCCCGGGTTAAACGTCGGCCTGACCGGCGAACCGGTGTTGGAACTCGACGAGATGAATCAAGCGCGCGACGACTCGCTGGTCGCTTCCCTGTTGTCGCTGGTGATCTGCGGAACGCTGTTCATCTACGCCTACCGCGAGACCGGACGACCGCTCAAGGCCATGCTCTGTCTGGTGGTCGGACTGGGCTACACGCTGGGCTTCGCGACGCTGGCCGTGGGCCACTTGAACCTCTTGACCGTCACCTTCCTGCCCATCCTGGTCGGACTGGCGATTGACTTCGGCATCCACCTCGTCACGCGATACGAGGAGGAGCTTCGTCACGGCCGCACCGTCGAAGACGCCCTGCGGGTGGCGATGGTTTTCACCGGCCAGGGCATTTTCACCGGCTGCTTCACCACCACCGGGGCGTTTCTGGCGATGGGGCTCACGGACTTCAAAGGCATTCGCGAAATGGGAATCATCAGCGGGATCGGCCTGCTGATCTGCCTGGTCCCGATGATGACCATGCTCCCGGCGCTGCTCCTGCGCGGCCGGCAAAACGCCCTCGACCGTCAACCGCATCCGGTGTTCGATCCGCGCGCGCGGCTGGAGCGGCTCTGGCTGGAGCGGCCCGGCCTGGTAATCGGCGCCTCCCTCACCCTCGCCGCGGTCGCCCTCTGGCACGTCCCGCGCGTGTCCTTCGACTACAATCTCCTGAACCTCCAATCCAAGGGACTCCCGGCGGTCGAGTACGAGCGAAAGCTCATAGACTCCGCATCGCGCTCGGTGATCTTCGGCGTGGTGATTGCCGACAGTCCGCCACGCACCGCCGAACTCACCCGCCGGCTCGAGGCCCTGCCGTCGGTCGCCTCGGTGGATCAACTCGGCCGCTATCTGGCGGAAGATCAGTCTGACAAACTCGCCGCCATCGGGCGCATCAAACGCACGCTGGCAGACCTCGCCTTCGCGCCCGTGGATGCGGAGCCCGTTCGCCAGTCCGAACTGCGCATCGCCCTGCAGATCTTGCAGACCTACCTGCGTCTGGGAAGCGAAGCGGCCGAGCGAGAAGGCGAGCAGGAACTATCCGCTAATCTCGATGAGGCGCGGGCAGCGGTGTCCCGCCTGCGGCGCACAATGGCCGACGCCAACCCGGAGGTCGTCGAGCGCCGGCTCACCCAGTTTCAGCGAGCGTTCTTGGATGACCTGCGGAACACCCTGGTGGCGATTCGCGACCAAGACGACCGCGCCCCCCTCAGTCTGGAGGACCTCCCGGCCACGCTCCGCAACCGGTTCGTTTCCAAAGCCAGCGACCGCTTCCTGCTGCAGGTCAATCCGCGCAAGGACGTCTGGCAGCGGGCGCATCAGGTGGAGTTTGTCCGCGACCTGCGGAGCGTGGATCCCGACGCCACCGGACCGCCCGTCCAGTTGTACGAGTACACCACGCTGCTGAAGACCAGCTACGAGGAGGCGGCGTACTACGCCCTGGGCGCCATCGCCCTGCTGGTGTTCGTCCATTTCCGCAGTCTCGCCTGCGTCCTGCTGGCGTTGCTGCCGGTGGGGCTGGGGTCGCTCTGGGTGCTGGGATGGATGGGCTGGGCAGGTGTGCCGTTCAATCCCGCCAACATCATGACCCTGCCGCTGGTGGTGGGAATCGGGGTGACCAACGGCATCCACATCCTCAACCGCTTCGCCGAAGAGCGGAATCCGGGCATCCTCGCCAAAAGCACGGGCAAGGCGGTGCTGCTGTCGGCGCTGACGACCGTGGCCGGGTTTGGGAGCCTGATTGTCGCCCGGCACCAGGGCATTGCCAGTCTGGGATTGCTGATGGCCGCCGGGGCCTTCGCCTGCATGGTGGCGGGACTGGTGTTTCTCCCCACGCTGCTGAACTGGCTGTGCGGACGCGGCTGGCAAATGCCGGGCACCCGCCACGAAAAACCCGGCGGCAACCCGCTCGGGCCACCACCGGGTTTAGGAGGAACCGAGACGTAACCCGCCGGTCACGTCACCCCAAAGAGAATCCCGAAACCGCGGGCGTTCAACGCCCGCCGCCCGGCGAATTCACGGCCGGCGAGCCGTCACCGGTCGAGTCGGCCTCGGCCGGCGTCCCGGGCCGTGCCGCACCCGGCGGCGGCTCCTCTTGCGGGGCGATGAGCACGACGAACTCGCCCTTGAGATTGCGCCGCCGCGCCTCGGCCAGGAGTTCCGCCGGCAGCCCGCGCAGGAATTCTTCAAACCTCTTGGTCAATTCCCGGGCCAGGACCACCGGGCGGCGCGGAGCCAACGCGACCAGTTCCTCCAGCAGCCGCAGCACGCGATAGGGCGATTCGTAAAGCACGAGAGTCCCCGGCAGCGCGGCCAGCCGGGCGAGCGCGGTCCGGCGCTGTCCGGGCTTGTGCGGGAGGAAACCCGCGAAATGGAATTCGTCCGTGGCCAAACCACTGGCGGTCAGCGCCGCGATCAACGCGCACGGCCCCGGCACCGGCTCCACCCGCAGCCCGGCAGCGACCGCCGCCGCCACCACCCGTTGCCCGGGATCGCTGACGCCCGGCGTGCCGGCGTCGGTCACGAGCGCGACGGTTTCGCCCCGGCGCAACCGTTCCAGGATTTCCCCGCCCCGCCGGGCCTCGTTGAAACGAAAGTAGCTGACCAGCGGCTTGCGAATCTCGAAGTGCCGCAGCAACTGGCCCGTGCGGCGGGTGTCCTCGGCCGCCACCACATCGCACTCCCGCAGCACGCGCAGCGCGCGGAGCGTCAGATCCTCGAGGTTGCCGATGGGCGTGGCCACCAGATACAGCGTGCCGGGCGTCAGGGCCGGCGGGGCGGCGTCCATCCCGCAACTGAGCCAGACGCCGGCGCGGCGGGGAAGCGGAATTCCCGCCGTCAGGCGGGCAGGTCGCGGCCGCTGCTTGTGACGGTCAACCGGCCGTGCTTCACGCCGCGGGCGGCAATGAGTTCATCGGCAATGCGCTTGATGAGCCCCGCCTTGCCGCGCACGACCAGCACCTCGAGGCAGTTGTCGTGGTCCAGATGGACGTGCAGCGTCGAGACAATCACCTCGTGGTGATCGTGCTGGATATCCGTGAGCGTGGCCTGGACGTGTTGCTTGTGGTGGTCGTACACCAGGGTGATTGTGCCGGCGATTTCCTGATCGCTGGCGCGCTGCCGGTGCTCGACCAGGTGCGCGCGCACCATGTCCGCGACCGCCAGCGAGCGGTTGTGGTAGCCCTTCTCGCGGACCATTTGGTCAAGCTGCCGCGCCAGTTCAGCGGGCAGCGAGATGCTGAAACGCGTGACGGATTCGGCCAAGCGGCGAGTCATGGCGTCAGGCTATAGCGGAACGAGCGCCGGTCAATCGCTGCCGAGGGCCCTTGCCACCGGACCGGCCGGTGAGCCGGCACCGCGGCCCCTCGGGATCTCGCCCCGGCATCCGCGATGCCCGCGCCCCTCCGATCACGGCGCCGCGTGAAGCTGCCCGTCCACCAACTCGACCACGCGCGGCGCCCGGGCGGCCACGTGCGCGTCGTGCGTGGCGATGACGAGCGTTTTTTGACCTTCCGCTTGCAGCGCGCAGAGCAGGCCGATGATCTCCTCGCCCGTGTGGGAATCGAGATTGCCCGTGGGCTCGTCGGCGAGGACCAACTCCGGGTCATTCATGAGCGCCCGGGCGATGGCGACGCGCTGTTGCTCGCCGCCCGAAAGCTCGGCGGGCCGGTGGTCGAGCCGATGCGCCAGGCCGACCCGCTCGAGTAAATCCCGGGCGCGGGCCTCGGCGTCCGCTGCCGACCTCCGGCTCAGGCGTGCAGGCACGCAGACGTTCTCGAGGGCATCGAGCTCGGGCAACAGGTGGTAGGCTTGAAACACGAAGCCAACGCGGGTGTTGCGAAAGCGGGCCAGTTCCCGGGGACCAAGGCGCGACAGCCGCTCGCCCTCGAAGTCCACTTCGCCGGCCGTGGGCGTGTCGAGCCCGCCGAGGATTTGCAGCAGGGTGCTCTTGCCCGCCCCTGAAGCCCCGCGCAACGCCACGAACTCGCCGCGCCCCACGCAGAGATCCACGCCCCGGAGCACCTCGACGTCCCGCCGCCCCAGCCGGAACGACTTGGTGAGACCGCGGGCGGTCAACAGGGCCGGCACCGGCGCGTCGTCATTCATGGCGCAGGGCCTCCGCGGGTTTGAGCCGGGCGGCGCTCCAGGCCGGGATCAGGCCGCCGATCAGCACGCAGACCAACAGCGAGCCGCCGCAGATGATCGTGATGTCGTCCGCCTGCAACCACGCCGGCAGTTGTTGGAACAGGTAGAACTTCGCCGGGAACAGGTCTATCCCCGTGGCCTTGCGCATGAACACGAGAAACTCGTTGCGCTTGATCACGGCCAGCAGGCCCAGCCCCAGACCGGAGACCACGCCAATGAGCCCGACCGCGAGGCTTTGCGCGAGGAACAGGGTCATGATCTGCCCCCCGGTGGCGCCCAGGGCTTTGAGCACGCCGATCTCGCGCGTCTTCTGCACCACGAAGGTGATGAGCGCGCTGCAGATGCCAAACGCCGCGACAATCGTGATGAAAAACAGCAGGTAAAACATCATGTGTTTCTCGACCATCAGGACCTCGAGGAACTGCGAATTCTCCTCCAGCCAGGTGGTCACCACGTAAGGTGACCCCAGTTCCGCCGCGAGCCGCTCTTGAAACCCGGTCGCGGCGTCGGGGTTGTCCAGCGTGATCAACAGCCCATGCACGGTGTCCTCGAGGTTGTAGAGGTCCTGCGCGTTGGGCAGCGAGGCCACCACCACCGTGGAGTCGAACTGATCCATGCCCAGGTCGAAGATGCCCTTGATCACGTAGTCCTCCGCCAGGGCCGCCTCCTCGGCGTCGGATTTGCGGCTGTCCTTCCAGACCTTGAAGGCCCGCACCGTATAGACCGCCACGGCGTCGCCGACGTGCAGGTTCAGCTTGTTCGCCAGCTCGCGGCCGATCACCAGGCTGTAGCCGCTGAGATCGAACTCGCCGGCCACGATGCTGTGGGGCAGCCGGCTGACGCCGCTTTCCCGGCGCGGATCCACGCCGCGCAGGGCCGGCGCGACCACCAGCGAGTTCTCCTCGTTCGCCGGCTGGGTCTCCAGCAGCACCTGGCCGCCGATGTACGGCGCCACGCCGCGAACCCCGGGCAACCCCCGGATGCGGTCGGCCAGCCCCTCATAATCCGCCAGCAGCCCACGCGCCGGCTCGACCCGGACGTGGGCGTTGAAGCTGATGATCTTGGCGCGCAGCTCCCGCCCGAAGCCGCTCATGACCGAAATGACGATGATCAAAACCGCCACGCCCAACGTCACCCCCACCACGGAAATGAGTGTGATGGCCGACACGAAGGAGCGCTTGGGGCGCAAATAACGGAGGGCCAGCATCCACTCGAAGGGCAACCGCGACATCGCCGGCGAGGCTAGGTTCGGGGTGAGCGGGTGTCAACGAAGCCGGCCGCAGCCACCGAAGCAGGACTCGCGCCTGTCGGGCGCAAGGAATTCTCGCCTCCTGCCGTTCGCGAACTAAACTCCCGCCGGATGTTGACTCAAGACGCCGTCATCGCCGCTCTCAAGGCGGTCAAGTATCCCGGTTATTCGCGGGACATCGTGTCGTTCGGGCTGCTCAAGGACACGACCGTCACCGGCAATCAGGTGAGCGTGTTCCTGCAACTGACCTCCGCCAACCCGCAGGCTGCCGCGCAGATCAAGGCCGACGCGGAGGCGGCGCTGCGGGCCCTGCCGGGCGCGCCGGAGGTGACGGTCACGGTAAACCAGCCCGCCGGGGCGGCTCCGGCCGGCGCCGCGGCCGGCGCGAACCCGTGGGCCAATCAGCACCGCGTGCCCGGAGTGCAGCACGTCGTCGCCGTGGCCAGCGGCAAGGGCGGCGTGGGCAAGTCCACCGTCTCGGTGAACCTGGCGTGCGCGCTGCAACAGTTGGGCCAGCGCGTGGGCCTGCTTGATTGCGACATCTACGGTCCCAGCATCCCGCTGATGATGGGGCTGACCCAGCGGCCCACCGTCAGCGAACAGGAGCAACTGGTGCCGCCGGTCAACCACGGCGTGAAGCTCATGAGCATCGGCTTCCTCGTCGAGGGGGATCAACCCGTCATCTGGCGTGGGCCAATGATCACCAAGACCATCCAGCAGTTCCTTTTCGCGGTGGCCTGGGCCGACCTCGATTACCTGCTGGTGGACCTGCCGCCGGGCACCGGCGATGCCCAGCTTTCCCTCTGCCAAACGGTGCCGCTGGACGGCGGCGTCGTCGTCACCACGCCCCAGGAGGCCTCGCTGGGCGTGGTCCGCAAGGGCATCGCCATGTTCGAGAAGGTCAACGTGCCGATCCTGGGCATCGTCGAGAACATGAGTTACTTCACCGCGCCGGATGGCACGCGCCTCGAGATCTTCGGCCACGGCGGTGGACGGCGGGAAGCCGAGCGGCAACACGCCCCGTTCCTCGGCGAGGTGCCCCTCTTCACCGAGATTCGCGAAGGCGGCGACCGCGGCGTGCCGGTGGTCGTGTCCGCCCCGCGTTCGCCGGCGGGACAGGCCTTCCTCGCCGTGGCGGAAAACCTGCGACGGCGGATGAATCCGACCGCCGCCGCGCCGTGAAGCCGCCGCCGGCAGACGCAGCCTCTGCGGCCGCGGTCGGTCCCGGTTTGCCCGGCCCGACCTTTGGCGTACTGGGCACGCCGCTGGTGGCGACGGACTACGCGGGGTTGAGCGCCTGGTGTCATGCGCGGTGCCGTCAGCCGGGCGTGGTCGCGCTGGAATTCGCCAACACCCACATCGTCACCGCCCGCCGCCACGAGCCGGCCTACCGCGCGCTCACGGCCACTTACAACGGTTTTATCCCGGACGCTTCGCCGCTGGCCTGGTGTCTGCGTCGGCAGAATGCCCCGCTGCGCGAGCGGGTGTACGGCCCGACGTTCATGCGCGTGTGTCTCGAACACACCACGACCGAATACTCGCACTACCTTCTGGGCGGCTCGGACGAGTGCGCGGCCAGGTTCCGCCAGCGGTTTCCCCGTGTTCGCTTTGTCGGCGGCTACCACGGCCGGTGCGACCTCCGGGGCGTGCTCGCCGGCGAAGCTGACTCCGCCGTGCCGGCGGAACTTGAACGGCTCTCCCCGGATTTCATCTGGGTCGGACTGGGTACGCCCAAGCAGGACGCCTGGGTGCAACGGCAGAAGTCACGGCTCCCGCGCGGCGTGGTTCTGTCCGTTGGGTTCGCCTTCGACGTGAACGCCGGCCTGAAACCGGACGCGCCGGTCTGGCTCCAGCGGGCCGGCTTGACGTGGCTGTTCCGGCTCGCGTCGGAACCCCGCCGGCTGTTCGGCCGCTATCTCAAGTACAACAGCCTGTTCCTGTGGTATCTGGCCACCGACGGTCTGCGCGGCCGGGCGTGGTCGCAATCAACCGCTCCCGGCTGAAGGCGACGTCGCGACGGCGGACCGCGCCGGCCGCGATCCGAAGCGACCCTGGAACCGAGGGTTTGCCTTGCGTGCCCCCGGGCGGAGCCGTTGAATCCGCTCACCGGACATGATCGCGCCCACAGCAACTTCTCGACGGTACCCGCGGTGGGACGCCGCCCGCCGGACCGATTAAACCTTCAGCGATTCCCCTGACCATGACCTCCTCGAACTCACTCGTCCTCGCGCACGATGTCACCCGCCGTCTTCATCGCCGCCAGTTCCTCTTGCGGACCGGAGCCGCCGCAGTTTCCGCCGCCCTGGTCGGGAACTCCGCCGCTCGCGGCGCGGAGTCCGAACCGAAATTGAACCTCGGCTTGATTGGCTGCGGGGGCCGCGGCCGCTGGATCGCGGACCTGTTTCTCAAACACGGGGGCTACCATCTGGCCGGCGTGTACGACTACTTTGCGGACCGCGCGAACGCCGCCGGCGACCAGTTTCAAGTGCCGGCCGCCCACCGCTACTCCGGTCTCTACGGCTACCGCAAACTGCTTGAGCAAAATGGTCTCGACGCGGTGGCGATTGAAAGCCCGCCCTTCTTCCACCCGATGCAGGCAGCGGACGCCGTCGCTGCCGGCAAGCACGTGTACCTGGCCAAGCCGGTGGCCGTGGACGTTCCGGGCTGCCTGACGATCGCCGAGAGCGGGCAAGCGGCGACCTCCAAGAAACTGGCGTTCCTGGTGGACTTCCAAACCCGTGCCCATCCGGCGTATCAGGAGGTGGTCGGGCGCGTTCATCAGGGCCAGTTGGGCCGGCTCGTGTCCCTCGACGCCGGCTACCAGTGCGACACCTACTTCCAGAGCATGGACGCCGACTACCGCAAGAGCGCCCGGGACGCCGAAGCGCGCGTCCGCGCCTGGGCCATTGATCGGGTCTTGTCCGGCGATGTCATCACCGAGCAAAACATCCACGCGCTGGATGTGGCGACGTGGTTTGTGAACGCCAACCCGGTCAAGGCCCACGGAAGCGGCGGCCACGCGCGGGGCTTTGCCGGCGATTGCTGGGATCATTACGCGGTGGTGTTCTACTTTCCCGGCGACGTGCTGGTCAGCTTCAGCGCCAAGCAGGTGGGCTTCGGCTACGATGACATCATGTGCCGCGCCTACGGCCTGCTTGGCACCGCCGAGACCCACTACGCCGGCAAGGTGACGCTGCGCACAAGGGACGACGCCTTCAACGGCGACTCCCGCAATCTTTACCAGGATGGCGCGGTGCGGAACATCGCCACCTTCCACGCCAACATCGCGCGCGGGGATTTCTCGAACCCCACGGTCGCGCCCAGCGTCCGCAGCAACCTGACCACCATCCTCGGCCGCCTCGCCGCGTACGAACGGGGCCGCACCGAGGTCACCTGGTCCGAGATGATGAGCCGGGCAGAGAAGTGGGAATTCCCGCTGAACGAGTTGAAAGCCTGAACCGCCCGCGCACCCCAGCCGCTCGTCGTATGGGCCGAGCCTCTCGCGAACGAAAACTACGACGCCAGCGCCAACTGGCCAACGAAGCGCTCCTGGCGCGGGTCAGAAGGGAATGGGGCGCCGACAGCCAGGTCGCCCCGCCCGGTAGCAGCAAGCTGCCGCCGCTCTCCGGGCAGGTCACGGAATTGATCCCGCCGGAGCGCGACCTGGCACCCCACCGGGATGCCGAGAAATCGCTGGTCGGTTTGGGCGTGCTGGCGTGGAACCTCGCGCAGACCCCCCAACGGTCTCGAACAGTTTGAGGAGGATCGCCCCGAGATCGCCCGCGATCCGGTGCTGCGGGATGTGCTATGCACCTTGATCAGCCGCAAACTGGCGTTGTTCCCGGATGATCACCGCTTCATTCTCGACTCCGAAATCACGGATTTCGACGACGGCCCGCACTTGACCGTGGTGTCCACCAATCTTGCGGGACCGCCCCAGCCGCCCCCGGGTTGAGGTCCGGGGCAACAAAAGTTCCGTGCGGCCGGCGCGCGGTTGTGCTTTCTTCGCGGCGTCATCGCCATGAGCGCCGCTTCGCCCGCCCGCCCCGCCCGCCAGGAAAACCTCTGGGTTAACCTGGTCTTTAACGCCGTCATCCCGGCGCTGATTCTGGGCTTTGCCAGCTCGGAGAAACGCCTGGGCCCGGTCTGGTCGCTGGTGGTGGCGCTCGTCTTCCCGCTGGGCTACGGCCTGTGGGATCTGGCGACGCGCCGGAAGTGGAACGCGTTTTCGATCCTTGGTTGCGCGGGCACGCTGCTCACCGGGGGACTCGGCCTGATGAAGATCAGCGGTTTTTGGTTCGCCGTGAAGGAGGCGGCGGTGCCCTTGCTCATCGGCATCGCCATCCCGTGGAGCCTCCGCACGCGCCAACCGCTGGTGCGGACGCTCCTTTACAACGATCAGGTGCTCGACACCCGGCGGATTCACGAGGCGCTCGTCACACGCCAGAAGGAAGCCGAGTTCAACCAGTTGCTTCGGTGGGCGTCGTGGATGCTCGCGGCGGCCATGCTCGTGAGCGCCGTCACCAATTTCGGCCTCGCGATCTGGCTGCTCCCGGAGCAGTCGGGCACGGAGGAATTCAACCGGCAGCTCGGCAAACTCCAGTTCTGGAGCTGGCCCGGCACCATGCTGCCCACCTCCGCCATGATTTTTTTCACCCTCTTCCGAATGTTGAAAGGCGTGGAAGATCTCACGGGTCTGAAAGGGGACGAACTATTCCACCAAAAAGGCCAGCCGGCCGCCCCACCCTCGACCACTGCGGCTCCATCGGAAACCGGCCGCGATTGATCAGCCCGGAGCACTCGCTTTCCGTCGTCCGCGGCGAGCGGATCGTGCCCGCCCGTGTGCCGCCCCCGGCCGTCGCATCAGCACGGGATGCCGGACCGACGCCGCAGGCGCACCGGCCAGCGGGTGAGGTCACCGGCGGGCTGGACATCGGCATTGCGAGGCCGAAGGCGGTTGCCTAGATTGGAGGCCACGAGTTGATGCTGGCGAAACCACCCACATGAAAAACCCGCTCGAGTTCGAGAAGCCGATCCTGGAGTTGCAGCGGAAACTCGAGGAGTTGCGCCAGCATCCCCACGCCGGTTCGTTGGGGCTCACGCTGGAGGACGAAGTATCCCGGATCGAACGCAAGCTGGCCGAGACCCGACGGGAGGTGTTTTCCAACCTCACCGCGTGGCAGCGGGTCCAACTGGCGCGCCATCCGCGCCGCCCCTACACGCTGGACTACCTCCGCCAAACGTTCACCGATTTCCAGGAATTGCACGGGGACCGGCTGTTTGCCGACGATCGCGCCATGGTGGGCGGGTTCGCCCGGCTCCAGGGGCAGCCCGTCATGGTGATCGGCACGCAGAAGGGCCGGGACACCAAGGAAAACATCCTCCGCAATTTTGGTTCCGCCCATCCCGAGGGCTATCGCAAGGCCATGCGTCTGATGCGGCTGGCGGACAAGTTCGGCCTGCCCATCATCACGCTCATTGACACCGCCGGCGCGTATCCGGGCGTCGGCGCGGAGGAGCGGCACATCGCCGAAGCCATCGCCGTCAATCTGCGCGAGATGACCCTGCTCGAGGTGCCGATCGTCGCCGTGGTCATCGGCGAAGGCGGGTCGGGCGGCGCCCTCGGCATCGGCGTGGCCGACCGGGTGTTGATCCTCGAGAACGCCTATTACTCGGTGATCAGCCCCGAAGGCTGCGCCGCCATCCTCTGGAAAGACCGCGCGGCCGCGCAGCGAGCCGCGGAAGCGCTGCGCATCACCGCCACCGATTTGCTCGAGCTGGGTCTCGTGGACGAAATCGTGCCGGAACCCCTCGGCGGCGCGCATTCCGATCCTACCACCATGACCGAGACCCTCAAAATTTACCTGCTCCGCCACCTGCACGAGCTCGAGGGCATCGAGCCCGCGGAGCGCCTGCGCCGGCGTTATGAGAAATTCCGGCGCATTGGACACGTCGCCGAGGCGCCGGGCGTGCCGGGGCCCGTGGAGGGCCCGTAAACCGGCGCCGGCGGGCCTGTCCCGCCACGCGTTCGACCGCGCGAATCTCCCACTCCCGCGATGCTGTATCCGCTCGTCTTCCAACCGATCTTCAAGGAGCGCCTCTGGGGCGGGCGCGAACTGGCGAACCTCTACCGCAAGCCGCTGCCGGCGGACGCGCGCATCGGGGAATCGTGGGAACTGTCCGATCGCCCGGGCGATGTCAGCGTGATCGCCAACGGCCCGCTGGCGGGCAAGGACCTCCGCTGGTTGATGGAGCAGCACCGCGAGGAGGTGCTGGGCGCCGCCCCGGCGGTCAACGGCCGTTTTCCCCTGCTCATCAAACTGCTCGACGCCCGCGAGGTGTTGTCCGTCCAGGTGCATCCGCCGGCGCGCGTGGCCGAGCGACTCGGGGGCGAGCCCAAAACCGAGCTCTGGTACGTCGCGCGGGCGCAACCGGGAGCGCGGTTATTCGCCGGCCTGCGCCGCGGAGCGACCCGCAGCCAGATGATCCGGAAGGCGGGCGAGGGGGCGCTGGCGGATTGCCTGCATTCGATTCCGGCCGAGGCCGGCACGGCCCTGTTTGTCCCCAGCGGCCGGCTCCACGCCCTCGGCGCGGGCGTCGTCATCTTCGAAATCCAACAGAACTCCGACACGACCTACCGGCTGTTCGACTGGAACCGGGTGGACGCTCAGGGCCGACCCCGCGAGCTGCATTTCGAGCAGGCCCTCGAGTGCATTGACTTCGACGACATTGAGCCCGGGCCCGTCGTCTCGCGCCTCGAACAACGCGGCACCGCCCGCCTGCGGTCCCTCGCCGAGAACCCGCTGTTCGAGGTGGCTGAGGTTCAGGCCCCGGCGGGCTTCACGGACGAGGTCAGCGCTGCCGATTATCCCCGCGTCGTCGCGGTCGTCCGTGGGAAGCTCACTTTGAAAGACCCGGCCTCGGGCGTGGAAGTTGCCCTGGCGCCGGGCTCGGTCGCCCTGCTGCCGGCCTGCCTCGGGACCGTCTCCCTGGCCGTGACCGAGGACGCCGCGTTCCTGTTCACGGCCGCGGGCTGCGAGGAAGCCGCCGACACACGGCCCCTGGACGACGCCGGGGAGGTGGCCGCGCCCGCGCCGGCATGGCAGTACTACGCGCGCCATCGCCGACGCCCCTCCGCCGACCGGCTACCCG
>CAYNCT010000064.1:0-18514 GCA_964396005.1 uncultured Verrucomicrobiota bacterium
CGGTCAGCCAGGTGGTCGGCCTCGGCGAAACCCTGACGCTAAGTGTGGCGGTCAGGCCCGACGCGAATGTTCCGCTGACCTACACCTGGACGCTCAACGGCACCAGCGTGGCGACCCACACGCGCGCCGGCTTCGTGGACCTGCTCACCATCCCGAACGTCCGGGCCGTCCACGCGGGCCAGTACCGCGTCACCGTGGCCAATCAGGCTGCGCCGGCGGGCTTGCCAAGCCAGGTGGCCGACGTGCAAGTGCTGGCCTGGCCAGATACCGATCAGGACGGGATGCCGGACTGGTTCGAGACGCGCTTCGGCCTGGCTCCCACCAACCCGACCGACGCCGGCCTGGATCCTGACGCCGACAGCGCCACCAATCTCCGGGAATTTCAGGCCGGGACCGAACCCAACTCCGCCGCCAGCGTGCTCAAGCTCGAACCGCCCCGCGTGGGAGCGCTCGTGGTGATTCGGTTTCAAGGTCAGGCCAGCCGCACCTACTCCGTGCTCGCGGCCGAGGGTTCTCCCGCAGCCCCCTGGCGATCCGTGGCGGTCATCCCGGCGTCCGCCGATTCGACCTTTCAGGCGAAAAGCATCGAAGTGACCGACCCGGTTCCCCCCGGCGCTAGCCCCCGCTTCTATCGCGTCGTGACCCCTGGCAGTCTCGACTGAACCGCGCTACGCCGCCGCTGCGACCGCGTGCCTTGTCGGAAGAGTGGGCGCCCTTTAGACTCGTCGCATGAAGCGAACCTCGCGCCGCGGACCGGTCGTGATCGGGCTGCTCCAGCACGCCTGTTCGGCGTCGCCCACCGCCAACTTGAAGACCGCGCTTGCCGCCGCCGAGCGCGCGGCAAAGGCTGGCGCCCAGATCGTCTGCACCCAGGAGTAGTTCCGTTCGCCCTATTTCTGCCAGTCGGAAGATTATGCGCACTTCGCGCTGGCAGAACCGATTCCCGGCCCCAGCACGGAGGCCTTCTGCCGATTGGCCCGTCGGCGGCGTGTGGTGGTGATTGCCTCGCTCTTCGAGCACCGTGCGCCCGGTTTGTATCACAACACTGCTGTGGTCATTGACGCGGACGGCTCGCTGCTCGGCCGGTATCGGAAGATGCACATCCCCGACGATCCGCTGTACTACGAGAAATTCTACTTCACTCCGGGGGATCTGGGTTTTCGCGCGTGGCGGACCCGCTACGGGCGCATCGGCGTGCTGATCTGCTGGGATCAGTGGTATCCGGAGGCAGCGCGCCTCACTGCCTTGCAAGGCGCAGAGATCCTGTTCTACCCGACCGCCATCGGCTGGCATCCGGCGGAGAAGGCCACTCACGGCGCGCGCCAACAGGCGGCTTGGGAAACCATCCAACGCGCCCACGCGGTGGCCAACGGCTGCTTCGTGGCGGCGGTCAATCGGATCGGGCGCGAGATCCTGCCGGGCGTCGGCGGGGACGGACTGGAGTTCTGGGGCCAAAGCTTTGTGGCCGGCACTTCCGGGGAGATCCTTGCCCGAGCCGGCGCTGCGGAGGAAACCTGCCTGCTCGCCCCCGTTGACCTTGCGGAAGTGGACACGACCCGAACGCACTGGCCGTTCCTGCGCGACCGGCGGGTTGACGCTTACGGGGACCTTGGTCGGCGTTTCAGCGATGGTTGAACCCGCGCCGCTCCCCTGCCCCGCCCCCGCGGGCTGGCGAGTTAAACCCGTCCCGCCGCGCGCCACGCCCAGGAATCAACGGCCAAAGCCGAACGTGTCCGTCCCCTGATTCATCATGCACTCGGACCAGCCGCTCGCGTGGATCACCGGCGCCGCCGGCTTGATCGGTCACGAACTCGTCCTCGCTGCCGCCACGTGCGCGCCGGGCTGGCGCGTACGCGGTCTGACGCGACCGGATCTGAACCTGCTCGACTTTCACGCCGTGCGGCGCGAGTTCCTCGCGGATCGGCCCCGCCTGGTCATCCATTGCGCAGCGATGAGCCGCAACCCCGACTGCGACGCCCATCCCGCTTTGGCACGCCGCATCAACATCGAGGTCACTCAGGTCCTCGGCGACCTCGCCGCCGACGCGCGGCTGGTCCTGCTCTCGACGGATCTGGTGTTCGACGGGACGCGAGGCAACTACCGCGAAGCAGACCCCATCAACCCGCTCAGCGTCTATGGCGCGACGAAAGCTGAAGCGGAAGCGCGCGTCCGCCCACATGCGCGGCACCTGATCATCCGCACCTCGCTCAATGGCGGCCGCTCGCACTCGGGCGACCGCGGCTTCAACGAGCAGCTTCGCCGCGCGTGGATGGACGGCCGGAAGGTCACCCTGTACACCGATGAATTCCGGTCGCCGCTGGACGCGAGCGTCACCGCCCGGGCCGTGTGGGAACTGGCGTTGGCCAACGTGCCAGGGGTGTTCCACGTGGCCGGGGCGGACCGGATGTCGCGCTTCGCCATCGGGCAGGCCGTGGCGGCGCGCTGGCCGAACTTGCGCCCTCGCATTCAGCCCGGCTCGTTGCGGCAACACGTGGGCTCCCCACGCCCGCCGGACACCTCTCTTAATTGCGACAAGGCGCAGGCACTGCTCAGCTTCCGCCTGCCGGGCCTGGGCCAGTGGCTGGCCGAGCATCCGGGCGTCGTCTTTTGAGACTTGCACGGCGCAGCGCTGCCTCAAGCGCTACCGCGCTGGCCGGCGAAAGCCGCTTCGGTAAGCGCGCGGCTCCGACAAATCACGCGGGGCCTTGCGCTTCGCGCCGATAGGCTTCCGCCAGCAGGGTCATCGGATGCGCCACCCGAACGGCGAGGCCGTGGGCTTGGGCGCCGTTCACCAGTTGTAACTGGCACCCCGGGTTGGCCGTGGCGACGACCGTGGCGCCAGTGGTCTTGAGGTGCCGGATCTTCCGGTCCAGAAGTTGGCCCGCCATCTCGGGCTGGGTGAGGTTGTAGATGCCCGCGCTGCCGCAACACCAGTTGCTCTCGGGCAGTTCGACCAGTTCCAGGTTCGGGATCGTCCGCAGAAGCTGGCGCGGCTGCTGGACCACCTTTTGGCCGTGGCTCAAATGACAGGATTCATGGTACGTAACCACCAGCGGCCAGAGCGGCCCGCGGCGCGGTGGCCGGAAGCCGATTTCAACCAGCCACTCGTGAACATCCTTGCACTTGCGATCCCACAAACGCGCACGGTCGCGATACTTCGGGTCGTCCGCGAGCAAGTGGCCGTAGTGCTTGAGGTGCGAGCCGCAACCACCGGCGTTGGTGATGATGGCGTCAAACCACTCGGGCGGAAACTGGTCGAGGTGCCGGCGGGCCAGTTCCCGGGCCAGATCGAGTTCACCGTTGTGAGCATGGAGCGAGCCGCAGCAGTGTTGATTCCGCGGCGTGTACACCTCGCAACCGTTGTGCGCCAGCACCTCGGCCGTGTCGCGATTCACCTCGCTGAAAATCAGGTCTTGCGCGCACCCGGTGAGCAGGGCCACCACGTGCCGCCGTTCGCCCCTGGCCGGCGTGATTTCGGCGATGAGCTGGTGCGAAAAACGGCGGGCAACGACCGGAGTCATCGCTTCCAGTTCCCGGAGGCGACGCGGCAGCAGCCGGAGAACGCCCCAGCGCCGGACAAATCGCTGGAGGCCCAGCCAGCGCCATTGGTAGATCCGCAGGAGGCGGCCCACGAGGCGCAGTCGGCGCAGGTCCATGAACAGCCATTTCACCGCCAAGAAGCGGATCAGGTTACGGCGGGGATTCCGCAGGACTCCCACACGTTCGACCTCGGCGCGGGCGTGCTCGAACAACTCGGCATAATTGACTCCGGCCGGGCAGGCGGTCATGCAGGCCAGGCAGCCGAGGCAAAAGTACATTTCCTCGCCGAAGACCCGCGTCGGCGGGAGGCGGTCGTCGGCGATGGCCCGCATCAGCGCAATGCGGCCGCGCGGACTGTGCCGTTCCAGCTTGGTGGCGTCGTAGGTGGGGCACGTCGGGAGGCACAAGCCGCAGTGCATGCACTGTTGCACGACCGAGTAGTCGAGTGATTTCAGAAGCGACGAACCCGACGCCATAGGCCGGCAGTGTGCGGACGGACCCTCGCGTTGGCAACGGAGCAAGCGAAGGAGCGGCCGGCGCCGGCGCCCATTGTCCCGGTTGCCCCCTTGCGCGACCCAATTCAAGCTCCCTGCCGCTGGCCGGAGTGTCCACGCGTCGCCCTCGGGTGTGGTGAGGCGCTCCCCCGCGTCCTAAAAGGTGTTGCTCGCCCACTGCGCCGTCCGTAACTTCGTCCCGGTCGGCGGTTGCGGGCCCATGCGCCCGCGGGTGCAGGCGGCCACGGCAGTTCTCCGGCGATTCCGCCGCGTCTGCTCGTCGCCGGCCGGGAGGGGACGCGCGGTTAGCTCAGGGGTAGAGCACTTCCTTGACACGGAAGGGGTCAGAGGTTCAAATCCTCTATCGCGCACCATTCCTCCGTCTTCACCATCGGCTGATCTCTCTCTGCTAACGAGCCGGGCATTCGTGTCCCGCTGTGCGCATCAGCGACCCGGACTCCCGACTGATTCGATCCGACCGTCCGCGGTCTGCGAGAACCGCCCCGCGGTCGCGACCGCAGACACTTTGGGAAGCCCCGCAGGGTCGTGGAGACTTTCCGAGCCGGGCCAAAAGTTACGTGCCGGGCGCCAGCCCTCGCGAACCGTCCGGGCCAGCGGTCGCGCCCTCCGTGGGACGAGCTGCTTGCGCCCGCTCCCATTCCGCAAACTGCCGGCTCAGCTCGGACCACGGGCGGGCGGGCGGCCGCGGTCCCGGGACCCACTCGACCTGGCGCCCGCGCCACAGGCTGTAGATGGCGGGAACGATCTCAAGGGTGAGAAATGTACTCGTGAAGAGTCCGCCGATCATCGGGGCGGCGATGCGCTGAATGGCCTCCGCCCCGGCGCCGGTCGCCCAGAGCGCCGGCAGCAGCCCCAGCACGGTGGTGGCAACCGTCATCAATTTCGGACGCACGCGCTGGACCGCGCCGTAGGTGATGGCTTCGAAGAGGTCGTGCTGGGTCTTCATGCGCCCGGCACGTTGCCAGGCATGGAACGCGTCATCGAGGTAGATGATCATCACGGTGCCCGTCTGCGCGGCCAGGCCCGCGAGGGCGATGATTCCCACCCACACGGCAACGCTCAGATGGTAATCGAGCAGCCAGAGCAACCAGAAGCTGCCGGTCAGCGCGAAGGGAATCGAGAGCAGGATGATCAACGTCTCCGGGAGGCTTTTGAAGTTGAGATACAGCAGCAAGAAGATGATCGCCAGCGTCAGCGGCACGACCAGCTTGAGCCGCTCACGGACGCGCAGAAGGTGTACGTACTGACCGGTCCAGGCGATCCCGTACCCGGGCGGCAACAAATCGTCCTCGGCAATTTTCGCCTTCACCGCTGCCCGCGCCTCCTCCAGGTAACTGCCCAGGTCTCGCCCCGCGACATCCACAAACACGTAGCCCACCAGCGCCCCATTCTCATTCTTGATCAAAGGCGGTCCGCGCGAAATGCGAATGTCGGCCAGTTGCCCGAGGGGGACCTGCGCCAGGGCCGGCGCGGCGCGGGTCGGACCCGTCGCATCCATGCCGTCGCCCGCGCCAGCGGGAAGACGCGGACCGATCGGCACGAGCAACTGACGAAGCTTGTCGGGCTCATCCCGCAATTCGCGACTGTAGCGAACATTGATGGAATAGCGCTCGCGGCCCTCGAAGGTACGATCAATCGCCATGCCACCAATGGCGATTTCCACCACCTCGAGCACGTCCTCGACATTCAAACCGAGGCGGGCAATTTCGGCCCGATCGGGAACCACGTCGAGGAAGTAGCCGCCCGTGACGCGCTCGGCATAGGCGCTGCGGGTTCCGGGGATGGGGCTCAGCACCCCCTCCAGGGTGGCGGCGATTTGATGGATGCGCTCGAGGTCCGACCCGAACACCTTGAGGCCGACCGGCGTGCGCACGCCGGTGCTCAGCATGTCAATGCGCGCCTTGATCGGCATGGTCCACGCGTTCACGAGGCCGGGCATCGTCAGCGCTGCGTCCATTTCGGCCACGAGTTCCTCCCACGTTATCGGTCGCACGTCGGGCCAGACCTTGCGCAGCGCGGGTACCAGCGCCTCCGGGGCCAGGGCTGACCACCATCGTTCGCGCCGGACCGGCCGCCATTCCTCCGCCGGCCGGAGCTGCACGACGGTCTCGAACATTTCCAAGGGCGCCGGGTCGGTGGCCGTTTCACTGCGTCCCGCCTTGCCGTGAACCGTGAGGACCTCGGGAAACGACTTTAGAACGCGATCCTGGATTTGCATCAGCCGGGTGGCTTCCGTGATGGAAACGGACGGGAGCGTGGTGGGCATGTAAAGGATCGTGCCTTCGTTGAGCGGCGGCATGAACTCGCTGCCAAGCTGGCGATAAATCGGCAAGGAAGAACCCACCACCCCGACCGCGATGCCCAGGCTCAGCCAGCGTCGGCGCATGAGGGCGTTGACCCACGGGTAGTACAGCCGGTGGAACAGCCGGCTGACGGGATGCCGGTGTTCCGGAATCACGCGGCGACCGGTCATCAGGACAATCAAGGCCGGTCCCAGCGTCAAACTCAGCAGCGCGGCTGCGGCCATGGTGAAGGTCTTGGTCAAGGCGAGCGGCTTGAACAGCCGGCCTTCCTGGGCTTCGAGAGTGAACACCGGCAGGAAGCTGACCGTGATGACGAGCAGCGAGAAAAAGAGCGGTTTGCCGAGCTGTTTGCAGGCTGCGATGATGATTTCCTGTCGCTCCCGCCGAGAAAGTTGCGGCGGGGCGTGTTCCAGGCGCTTGTGGACATTCTCCACCATGACCACCGCCTCGTCGCACAACACGCCGATGCTGATGGCGATACCTGCCAGCGACATGATGTTCGCGGTCACGCCCATGAAATACATCGGGATAAAGGCCAGGCAGACGGCGATGGGCAGCGTCACGATCGCCCGGGCGGCCCCGCCGAAGTCCAGCAGGAAGACCACCACCACGACGGCCACAATGATGCTTTCCTCGATGATGGTCGTGCGCAGCGTCTTGATGCTGCGTTGGATCAAATCCGACCGATCGTAGGTGACAACCACCTCGACGCCTTCGGGCAATGAGGGTTTGACCTCCGCCAGCCGTGCCTTCAACCGCTCAATCACCCGCAGCACGTTTTGCCCGTAGCGGACGACCACGATGCCGCCGACGGTTTCGCCCTCGCCGTTGAAGTCGCCGGCCCCGCGCCGCATCCCGGGTCCGAGAGCCATGTTCCGGGCCACGTCCCGCAACAACACCGGCTGCCCCGCCGGGTCGGCGCCGACCACGACCAACCGCAGCTCGTCGAGCGAAGTGAGATAACCGCGGCCGCGAATCAGGTAGGAGGTACCGAAACGCTCCAATTCCCGCCCGCCCACGTCGTTGTTCGCGGCGCGAATCGCGGCGACCACCTGGCTCAGCGGCACCTGGTAGGCCACCAGGCGATCGGGATCCAATTCGACCTGGTATTGCTTCTCGAACCCGCCGAAGCTCGCGACCTCGGCGACGCCCTCCACGCTTTGCAGCCAGTACCGCAGGTGCCAGTCCTGAAAACTCCGCAGGTCCGCGGCATCCTGTTGACCGCTGCGGTCCACGAGCGCGTACTGAAACCCCCAGCCAACGCCCGAAGCGTCCGGCCCGAGCGCCGGCGCCACGCCGGGCGGCAGTTGCCCGACCAGCCCCTGCAGGTATTCGAGCACGCGCGACCGCGCCCAATAGACATCCGTGCCGTCCTCGAAAATGACATAAACAAACGAGTAGCCGAAGAAGCTGTGGCCGCGGACCACGCGCACCCGCGGCGCTCCGACCAGTTTGGTGATGATCGGGTAGGTGATCTGATCTTCGACCAGGTTGGGCGCCCGGCCTTCCCAGGACGTGAACACGATCACCTGCGTGTCCGAGAGGTCCGGGATCGCATCCAACGGTGTATGCCAGATGCACCAGAGGCCCCCGATCAGCAGTGCGGCTACAGAGAGGAGCACCAGGAAACGGTTGCGCGCGCTCCATTCGATCAGGCGCTCGGTGAGGGAATCAGCCGGCCGCGCGGAGTCAGTGTTCATGCCCGCCTCCGCCCATGCCCGCCACCACCGCCCGAAGCTGGCTTTCCGAATCCACGAGGAACAACGCACGGGTGACGACCTTCTCCCGCTCCTGCAGCCCCGCCAGCACCTCCCACCAGTCGTCGGTCCGGACCCCGACGGTCACCTCGCGGGGTTCGAAGTGGTCGTCCTCCCGTTTCACGAACGCCAGCAGGCGGGTCCCGGTGTCAATCACCGCGCTCGCGGGCACAGTCAGCCGCTCGCCCAGCGGTTCTTCGATCACGACGGTCGCCCACATGTCGGGGCGCAGCGAGGCGTCGGGGTTGGCCAGGGCCAATCGCACCGCGCCCCGCCGGGTCTGCGGATCCAGGTGCGGATAGACAAACTCGACCCGGGTCTCGACGGTCCTGCCGTCCAACGCGGCGAAGGTCGCGGTCGCCATTTGCCCCGGGCGGACGTGGGCCAGGTCAGATTCCGGGATCATCACCCGCAGCCAGACCCGGTCGAGCACCCCGATTTCGTACAGGGTCTCGCCGGCAACGAACGACCGGCCCTCGACGGCGTACTTGCTGATGACGTGGCCGGAAATCGGGGCGCGAACGAGCAGTTCGTCCGTGGCTTGTTCACGCTGTTCCAGGTCGCGCAGTTCGGCCTCCCCCACCCCGGCGAGTTCGAGCCGGCGGCGCGCGGTTTCCAGGGTGCGTTGCGCCGCCTCGCGCGTTTCGGCCGGGGCGTCCGGTGTCACTTGGCGTCGCTGACGCCACGCGAGCAAATACTCGTTCTCGGCCGCGTAAAGTTCCGGGCTGTACACGGTCAACAACGGCTGGCCCCGCTCCACTGGCTGGCCGGTAAAGTTGACGTGGAGTCGCTGCACCCAACCTCCGAAGCGAGGCGCAATCCGGGCCAGCGCGGTCTCGTCATGCTCGACCACGCCGGGCAGTCGGAGGGTGCGCGCGAGCAAGCGCGGAAACACCGTCGAAGTGCGCACGCCGATGAGCTGTTGCCGGTCCGGGGTGATCGCGATCGTGGCGCGTCCGGAAACCGCCGGGCCGCTGGGAGCGGCTCCATCCGCTGGAATCGGGACCTGCTTCATGTGGCAGATCGGGCAGTCGCCCGCGCGCGGGCTGGTGTAGCTCGGATGCATCGGACACCAGAATTGGGGCGAGGCGCCCCCGGCCGCGTCGGAAGCCGACCGCTTGCAGCCGGTTGCCCCGGCCAACACCGCAACGGTCAACACCGCGGTCAAGAGAAGGGAACGACGTTGCATGGGGAACACTCCGCGGTTCAGGGTTTCGTTGCCTCCGGTTCCGGAGTCGTGTCGGCGACCTTGGCAAGCGCTTCGAGATCGCCCAAGCCACAGCACAGCACCAACTCGGACAGCAGTTGATACTGCTCCGAAACCGCGCGGGCGTAGGTGAGCCTCGCCTCGAGGACCAACCGGCGGGCTTCCATGACATCGAGAAACATCGCCCGATTCGCCAGCCAGGAGGCCCGGGCGCTTTCGAGGGCCTGCTCGGCCCGCGGCTGGATTTGATCGCGGTGAAGCAGGGCCTCGCGGCGGGCCGCATCCAGGCCCACCGTCAACCGGCGCACCTCCTCCCGAACCGCCAGCTCCTGGTCGGCGAGATCAAACTCGGCGGCGGCCCGGCGCGCGGACTCCCGGCGCACGTCCTGCCGGTACTTTCCTCCGTTGATCCACGGCAGGGTCAAACTCACCGTGACCATCGCCTGCCGGAATTCACCGTTGCCGGAGTAGTTGCGCCCTTCGGCGCCCAGGGCCACTTCAGGATGGCGGGTGCGACGCGTGGCTTCGACGGCGGCTTCCGCCAGGCGGACCTTCTCGCGCAACACGGCGAGGAAGGGCTCATTGGCCACCGCCAACCCGACCAAGCGGTCGTCGTAGGACACAGCGTCCGCCACGGGTGGCAAGTCGAGTTGCGGCCAGGGCGTGTCAATAGCCTGCCCCAACCCGCGGTTGACCTCGGCCAACGCCTCGGCCACTCGCCGCCGGTCAGTGGTCACGGCGTCAGCCCGGCGCGCGTACTCGTTCTCGAGCCGCAACAGGTGAGTTTGCGGCAGGTCGCCCAAGCGATACCGGTCCTCGGCAGTTCGAACCATCGCTGCGAGCCACACCAGATCCTCGGCGCCGATCTCCGCCGCGCGCTGCGCGTAAGCAGCGCGGAACAGCGCCTTCGCCAAATCCGACCGCAATCGCTGAAACAACGCCTCCCGGTCCGCCCGCATGACGTCCCAGTCCCGCGCGGCCATCTGGCGTTGGGCCCTGGGGCGGCCAAACAACGGCAGCTTCTGCTCGACGCCATACAGGAGGTCGCCATCCTCGGCGCGCATCATCGCCTCGGCGAACATCCCGCCCAGAATCACCGTGGGGTCTTCCCACGTGCGGACCGAGCCGAGATTCGCCGCCGCCGCTTCAGCCCGTGCGCCTGCAGCCAGCAACGCGGGATGATTGGTCAGCAGCGTGTTTGCGAGGACATTGACGAGCGCGGGCATTAATGGAACGCGCTCGCCGACGGGCAGGGGCAAAGGAGACGCCGTCCGCCCATGCACCACGATTCCAACCAGAAAAAGACCCAACCAAGAAGACTGCTTCATAACCTGCTCCGACCGACACTCCGAACCAACCAACACCACCACCAGACTTGTGCGCCCACCATGGGCACACTGCACCCGTGCGAGGGCGTTGGCTCAGATCAGGAAGCAGCAGCACCGCGCGTGAAGCGGAACGCGGTGGGAAAAGAAGGGGAAAACAGCGCCGCCGACCGGCGGAACATCAGCCGGAGTCGGGGTAAGGGATATCAGCAGGCGGGGCGCCAAGGCGGCCAGTTCATCCGCAGAGTTTGCCAGCCGGGGCAGCGTCGCGGGCGCTGATTGCGGCGCGGCCGGAGCCTCGTCCACGCAGCAGCCCGTTCCGCCGCAATTGCAATGCCGGCAGGGCTGCTCGCCAGATACGGCCGAGGCTGACGCTACCGCCGGGGCTAACTGGCTCCACACCAGCAGCAGGCAGGTCAGGATGGCCCGAAGGCGTCTCATGGCGACCACCGGCGAAATCGGCGGCCGAACCGCTTAGCTCTTGGGAAGCTTCGCCGCGAACTTGGCCGGCTCCTTGTCGAACTTCTTTTGGCAGTTCTGGCAGCAGAACTTGAACTCCTGCCCCTTGAAGATCGAGGCCGGCGCGTCGTCCTCCAGCGGCTCACCCGACACGACGCAGGTCTTGGCCGGGTACGGCTTCACCTTCTTGGCCGCCTCGTTGATCTTGGCGAGGTACTTCTTCGGGTCCTTGTCGAAGTCCTTCTGGCAGTTTTTGCAGCAGAACTTCACCTGCTGGCCTTCGTACTCGATCACGAAGGGTTCCCCCATGCTGCCCAGTTTCTCGGCACTAACGACGCACACCTCCATGGGGTACGGTTTCGCAAACTTGGACTTTTTCTCAGCGGCCAGCCCGAGGGGCGCGCCGGCAAGGAACCCGGTGGCCAGCACCACGGCGATCATTCGGAATTTAAGTTTCATGGTTGCTGCGACCATAACCTCGCGCCGCGAAGTCGCAAGTCTTCTCTGCGAGCCGTTTGCGGGCGCGGCGAGTCGTCCTCTTGCCCGGTCGAGGCGGCAAACCGCACGCTGAGAATCGGCCAAACGGGCAACCGGTTCCCCACCGGCCAAACCGGCGCGAGTCCACGCCCCTTGACGGCCCGGCGACCGCCACCCACACTTTTCCGCAGGAAGACGAAACCAAATTCGGTTGCCATGCCCATCTACGAATTTGCCTGTCCGAACTGTCGGGTGATTTTCAATTTTCTCTCAAAGAAGGTGAACCCGACCCATTCGCCGACCTGCCCCAAGTGCGGGAACAAGAAGCTGACCAAGCAAATGAGCCGGTTCGCCGCTCCCCGCGGAGCCAAGGAGCCGCCGCCGGACACCGGAGCCGAAGGACCGGACGGCCCCATGCCGGACATTGACGAGGGCCGCATGATGCAGGCGATGTCCGAACTGGAGCGGGACATGGACCACCTGGACGAAAACAATCCGCGGCACATGGCCCACATGATGAAAAAGATGAAGGACATCATGCCGCCGGGCACGATGCCCAAGGAGATGGACATCGCCATCAAACGCCTCGAGAAGGGCGAAGACCCGGAGAGGATCGAAGAGGACATGGGGGATGTGCTGGGCGATTTCCTCGGACCCGAGGGCGAAGGGGCGGACGACGAGGGCTACGGTTACGGGGGCGGCGGAGGCTATTCGCGCGACAGCGGGCTTTACGATTACTGAGCCCTAACGATCCAGTTGAGACCGCCAATGGACGCCAATTCAATAGGGCTTTCCGCCGGGTGCGGAGAGCGGTCCAGCGGCCACTCGTCCGTGAGGGTCCAACCGTGGGGCCAAAGCGTTGCGACTCGTCCGACTCGATTCGCGTTGATGCGCGTCTGCTCGCGGTTGGAATGAATCGTTGCGCCTGAGAGCCACCGCGCCCAGACAATCTCCCCCACCCTGCCGGAATCGCGCCATGCCTCACCTGCACGAAAAAATTGATTTCACGGTCGCCGTGTTCGTGGTGTACGCGGGTCGCGTCCTGCTGGCGCACCATCGGCGGCTGGAACGCTGGCTGCCGCTGGGAGGGCGTATCGAGTTGGATGAGGACCCGGAAGCGGCCGCACGGCGCGAAACGTGGGAAGAGAGTGGTCTGGAAGTTGAGTTGCTGGGCGAACGCCCGCCAACCACCGGGGACGGCACCCGGGCCCTGATCGCGCCCGGCTTCCTCGACATTCACCGCATCACCGCCAGTCACGAGCACATCGGCATGATCTATTGGGCGCGCCCCAAGGCTGGCGAACTGCGCCTGGCGCCGGAAGAGCATCACGCCCTCCGCTGGTGCACCGCCCCGGATCTCGACCAGCTCGCGCCGCCCCTCTCTCCCGCCGTGAAGTGGTACGCCCGAAAGGCGCTGGAAGAGGTCGCGAGCTGACGATCCCCGCCCGCTCGATGTTCTCCCCGCGCGTTAAAGTCGGCGCCTTCGTTCTCGAAGGGCTTAACGCCTTCGCCACGACGCTATATTTCAACTACCTGTTCTTCCACATGCGGGAAGCGTTCGGGTTCACCAACCTCGGCAACCTCTTCCTCGCGGCGGCCAACGGACTGGTTTACACCATAGCGGTCTGGCTCGCCGGGCGCTTCGCCCAGACCCGGGGCTACTTCCGCGCCCTGCGACTGGGTTTCGCCACGATGGCCGTGACGTTGACCTTGGCGGGCTGGCTGAACCGGGAGTGGACGGGGGTTGCCGGGATGATCATTTGGACGCTGGGCATGAGCCTGACCTGGCCGTCACTCGAGGCCATCGTCAGCGAACGCGAGACGCCGCAACGGCTGCAGCGCCTGCTGGGGATCTACAACCTGGTCTGGGCAGGAAGCGCGGCCCTGGCGGCGTTGGTCGGCGGCGGACTTCGGGAAACCCTGGGCGCGCGGAGCATCTTCTTTGCGCCAGCCGTGCTCCACCTGCTGCAATGGATCGTCGCGTGGCGCCTCGATCACGCCAGCGCCGCAAGCGTGGCGGCCGCCCGGACGCAGCCCCTCCCGATGGACGACGCCGATCACCGGGAACGGCATCGGTCGCCCGTCCCGCCGTCCGTCTTTATGAAAATGGCCTGGGTGGCAAACCCGTTCTCCTACGTGGCCATCAACGCCTTGATCCCGGTGATCCCGCAACGCGCGGCGGACCTGCACCTGGGCCCCGTGGCCGCCGGCGTCTTTAGCTCGGTCTGGTACTTTGCGCGGGCGGCGGCCTTTGTCGCCCTTTGGCAGTGGACCGGCTGGCACTACCGCTTCAAGTGGCTGGTGGGCGCGTATCTCGCCATGGCGGCTTGCTTTGTCCTCGTCCTGCTGAACGGAAGCCTTTGGCTGCTGGTAGCCGCCCAACTGGTCTTCGGCTTGGGGGTGGGCCTGGCCTATTACTCGTCACTCTATTATTCGATGGATGTCGGCGAGACCAAAGGTGAGCACGGCGGATTTCACGAGGCCGCGCTGGGCAGTGGCCTCTTTGCCGGCCCGGCCATCGGGGCCGTTTCCTTGCGCTTCTTTCCGGACTGGCCCCACATGAGCACTTGGGCAGCCACGGCCCTGCTGATGGCCGGCCTCGCGGCGCTGTACTGGCTTCGTTACCGGCGGACGACACCCCCAAAGACCCCATGAAGTCACCAACCTGGCCGCTGATTCTGGCATTGATCGCTTTCGCACCGTTCCTGCGGGCCTGGGATTACGAGGGCCACCGGGCGATCAACCTGCTCGCCCTGGAATGCCTGCCCACCAACTTTCCGGCCTTCGTTCGAGAGCCGGACGCCCGGGAACGGATTGCCTTCCTGGGCGGCGAAATGGACCGCTGGCGCAACACGCCCGAACTGCCCCTGCGGCATGTCAACAATCCCGACCATTTCCTCGATCTCGAAGACCTCGAGCCCTACGGCCTGACGGTCACGAACCTCAGCCCTTTTCGCCACGAGTTTGTCGCCCGCCTCGGGGCGGCCCGGGCTGCCCATCCGGACCGATTTGCCCCGCCCGACCCGGCGCGCGACCCCGACCGGACCAAGTGGCTGCCCGGCTTCCTGCCGTGGTCCATCGCCGAACAATACGCCAAACTCAAGTCCGCGTTCTCGTATCTGCGCGAGTATCAAGACGCCGGAACCGCGGAGGAAATCGCCAACGCCCGCGCCAACGCCATTTACCTCATGGGCGTGATGGGCCACGTCGCAGGCGACGCCGCCCAGCCGCTGCACACCACCCGGCATTACAACGGCTGGGTTGGCCCGAATCCTCACGGCTATACCACGAACCGAACGTTTCACGCATGGATTGACGGCGGATATTTTCGGAAAGTGGGACTGGACGTGGAGGGCTTGCGATCACGGTTGCGCCCCGCGCAACGGCTCTCCGCCAGCGATCCGGCCAACCCTCGGCCGGAGGTGTTTTTCATCGCCCTGGAATTCATCCAGCAACAACACGTCCACGTGGAAACGCTCTACCAATTGGAAAGAACCGGCCAGTTGAGCGGCGACGGCGAAACCGGCCGGGCGGGACGGGTACTGCTGCACGAGCAAGTGCTCAAGGCCGCTCACTGGTTGGGCGACCTGTGGTTGACGGCGTGGCTGGAGGCGCCCCCGGACCTGTTTCTGAGATCCTACCTCGCCCGGCGCCGGGACAGCCTTGAGCCGTCGCCATAACGCCCGGCCGCGGGCTGCGGCTGGTGGTGGTTTCGATCACGACCTCGTGTGACTCGCGGGGACATGAATCCGTTGACCGAGAACGGCGCCAAAGCGCTGAGGCTCGGAGCTTGAAAGGGCTCTTGGCTGGCGTGCCTGCTGTCGGCGGTCGATCTACCGAGACATTATCTCGTCAATTCGCCGTCAGTAACAAATGTGTTGACACTATGCACGGCTTTCATCGAACTTACGCCCCCATGAAGCCCCTACGCCCTCCCCTTCGGCCCGGCGGTCTCTCGTCCGCCCACCTGCTGGTGGCACTTTTGTCCGTAGCGCTCACGGTGGCGCGAGCGGCGGCACCCTGGGGGGCCCCCATCATGCAACCAGGCATCGCCGCCCTGACCTGCGCCGCGCAGCAAAACACCTTGGGGCCGACAAACGCCTTTCCGTTCGGCCTTGTGGACCTGCGCAACCCGTCGCCCGTACCGCACTACACCATCCTCGGCCCCACGGCGACCCTCTGGAACCCGCCCATGTACCACCATCCGGATTGGTCCGTGGACAAGATCGGCTGCGTTTTTGGGATCGCTGTGGACCGGGACGCCAACCTCTACCTCGCAGCCCACAGTCTTTACGTGCCCTACTGGGGGCCACCCTGGTGGGGTAACCCCTACCTGATGCTGGGTTCGCTGGCGGGTTCCAATCCCACCAACGCTTCCGGCACCATTTACCGGGTGGATGCACTGACCGGCAACGTCACCGTTTTCGCTCTCCTGCCCCAGCAAGCCGATCCCAATCTCCCCTGGAATCCCGCCGCCGGACCCGGTATCGGCAACCTGACCTATGACCCGGTCCACGACCAGTTTTTCGCAACCAACCTCGAAGACGGCAAAATCTATCGCCTAACCAAGTCGGGCATCACCGGTGTCATTGCCGAAGTACACGACCCGCTGGCGGCAGACAATGGTCTGCCCGGCATGCCACCCTTGGGCGACCGGCTTTGGGCCATCGAGGTCTCGGGCACCAACGTTTTCTACGCCGTCTGGGATGTCGGAAATGCCTCGAACCCAACTCTCATCCGCAGCGTGGGAATCGCGCCCTCGGGGACATTGGTTCCCTCCTCCGACACTCTGGCGCTCACCGTACCCGGGAGCTCCGCGGCTTCTCCCGGGTTCCTGACCGTTCCCGTCAGCGACCTATCCTTCACCCTCGACGGTAAGACGATGATCCTCGCCGAGCGGGGTATGTTCAATCGTTCGGGCACGAATACTTACCTGGACTTTTACGCGACGGGGAACCACAACTCGCGCGTCCTGCGGGCGGCATGGAGCGGCTCGGCCTGGACGGTCACCCATGCGGTCGCCACGGGGAAAAACACCCTTACAGGAGAAAGCTACGGCGGCGCGGATTTCGGGCCTGAAGCCGGCGCGCCGGAAGCCCTGGTCTGGATGAGCAGTGCGGACATGGCTACCGGAGCGGGGCCCCACGGCATCCAGGGGTTGCGGATGGTGGATTTCCCGGTCTTTCCTCCCCTGACCCAAGCCACCAATTCCTACCTCGTCCCATACGACCCCGCTTACACCGCCAGCGGTCCGGATGTGAAAGGCATCGGGGGGGACGTAGAAATCATGCCGGAGCGCGCTTGCAGCCGGCTGACGGTCCGCCGAGTCGCCTGCCCGGAGAAAGCCGGCCAACCGTACAACGTCAGTGTGCAGGTCCAGAATCTTTCAGGGCAGATGGTCCAATACGGATTCTGGAGCCCGTGTCCCACCAATACGTTGCCGCCAGGCGCCTCCACCGTTCAGCCCCAGCCGCCAGGAGTCTTCCCGCTGCCGGGCGGCGGCCTTACCAACCTCGGCGCGGTGAACTTGGGGGTGCAACTGCCTGGCAATCTGGGCGGGCAGACGGTTTGTTTCCTGCTGACTTTGCTGGACGAAAAGGGCCTTGTGTGTTGCACGCAGAAAGTGTGCGTGGACCTGCCGGCTTGTGACTGCGCCCACATCACGCCCAAGATCGAATGTAAACCGCTTCCCGACGGGACCCAGCAGTACACTATTACGCTGACCGTGCTGAATCAGACACACCTGTCGGCCAATCCGTTCCCCTTCCATCAGGTGAGCTTTGTGCCGCCCGGCACTTTCTCGCCGAATCCGGCGCCGGTTAGCCCGCCGATTCCCCCGGCGGGCAGCGGCACCGTAACCGTCACCTACACCGGGTTACCCGGCACGTTGTGCGTGCATGTGGGATTCCATGACGCGGACATCGAGCCCTGCTGTTTCGTGCCGCTGTGCCTGGAATTGCCGGACTGCGCCGAAAATCCGCCGGACTTGTGCGCCATTGAAACAGTGGTTCCGTGTCGCCCGGGGCCGCCGGACACGCCACCGGGAGTGGGCACAGCCTCCCTGAATTACACGCTTTGCAACAACTCCGGCGTACCGCGCACTTACTCATGGACCATTACCGGTCTGCCACCGTCAGCGTCCTGCACCCAGAGTCTGACCCCCGCGGATTTCTCGCCAGCCTCCGGCACCGTAACGGTCGGGCCAGGTGCCTGCGTAACCATCCCCATCACCGTGGTTTGTCGGGAATGGAAGCCGGGCGATTGTGCCGGTTATGTCGTTTGCGCGACCCACGACCCAACGTTGCCACCGCTCTGTTGCGAGGGCACTGTTCGCGCCCCGGCGGCCGGGGCGCCCTCGGTGGTATCTGTGGTTGACCCCAAAACCGGAGCGGCAGGGTTGCCACCGCGGGGTGCGGCAGAACTCGTCTTTCGGCTTCTCAACCCGTCGGACCGCGCCGGATCTTTCACCGTCGAGGTCCGCAGTCCGGACACTCTGCTGGCTTTCGGAGGCCCGGATTCTGTTTGGCCCGTCTATCACACCTCCCTCGACGTCGCGGCCAGCGGTGAGAGGAGTTTCACTGTTCCGGTCAGGCGCGTGGGAGACTCGATCTGGGATCCCTCGGTGTCGCCGGTGGAGGTAGTGGTCCGGCCCGGCCGGGTTCCACCCGGTGCGCTGCTGGGCGAGATGCCCGACCTCGCGGTCCCCATAATCCGCACTCGCGCGACCGCGACCGACGGAATTCGACCGCGGATCCTCGAGTTACATCTGCAAGCAGGCGAAACGCCCCAAGCGGTGCTCCTCATCGCCAGCCAGCCGGGGGCACGCCATCGAATTGAACGCGCGCAGAACGTCGCCGGGCCGTGGACGCCTGCCATTGGCAGCGATTCCAAACTTGATGCCAATGGCGAATTCTGGTTGTCGGGGAAGGTC
>CAYNCT010000065.1:0-18351 GCA_964396005.1 uncultured Verrucomicrobiota bacterium
GCGTGGCGACGGGCGGCGCGGGGACCTGCGGCGCGGTCGGGGCGGCGGTGTTGGTGATCCGGCTGGTGGTCCGGGGCGTCGGAAAGGCGGGAATCTGCGGCACCGTGGTCTGCGGCCTCGCCGCCGGTGCCGCGCCGTTCGTGGGTGCCGGCACGGGCTCCTGGGACGGGACAACGGCCGCGGGCTGCGGTTGCTCGATGTCTTCCGGCGGATCCGGAATGGCATTGGGATCCACGACCGGTTGAGCCGTGGCGAAGGCGGGCAGCAAAAGCGCGCCGAGGAGCAAGAGGGGGAGTTTTTTCACGGGGAAATGCGGTTGGTGTTGCCTGAAGTCACTGCGGGAACGGTTCTGGCGGGCGGGGCGCCCGGGGCTCCGGCCGGGCGATTGGTCGCGGTCCCGGCCGGCGGCGCCGATCGCTTGAGGTAACTGGCCACCAGTTCGAGTTTGCCGAGGAGCCGGTACTGCGGCGGGTCGGGTTTGAGGTCGAGCTGACGCACGCGAATCATCGAGTCGCCCGACCCCAGGGCGTAGAGGAACTGGACCAGTTCCGCGTCCTTGGTGGTGACGTCCACGAAAACGGCCTGCTCGTCGAAGTAACGGTTGGTGGCACTCCCGGCCGCGACGCCCGGCTGGGTGCGGGTGACGGTGACGCCGGATTCCGCGGCCTGGCGTTGGATGGTGCGCACCAGATCCAGGGCCTGCTCTTCCCGCAGGACGGTCGAGCCCTGACGCTCGAGCTCCACCAAGCGGGCCTGATTGGTGGCGACCTGCGCGATCTCGCGCCGGTAGTCGTCCAGCGTCTTGCGGGCCTTTTCGATCTGCCGGTCGGCCTGGCTCCAGTCCGGAATCATCGGCCAGATGAACAGGACGTTGATGAGGACGAAAAAGATGAGGCCCACCCCCAGCAGGATCCGGCGTTCCCGCGGGGCAAGGTTCAGGCGATCGAAAACGCTGGCCATCAGAGTTCCTTGCGCTTGAGCTCGCACTCGATGCTCCAAAACGCCGGCCGGTTGGGCTGCGCCTGGATGGACTTGGTGTTGACCTTGGCGAACAAGGTCTCGCCGTTGACGGTCGCACGCGCGAGGGCCTCGTTGTACTCGGTCACCTTCGCCTGCAATTCTCCGGGCACGTTGCCGAAGATCTGCAGCCGACGCGCCTTCCCCTGGAAATTGAACTGCGTCATGGTCATCTCCGCGGGCAACGCTTCGGCGGCGGCGCGCCAGCAGTCGAGGGCGGCGAACTTGAGGCTGACCTGATCGGAGAGCACCTGCACGCGGGCCTTGAGTTGGAGCGCATTGGTGTAGCTTTGGTGGAGCGCCTGAATCTGCCGATCCACGCCGCTTTTCACGAACCCCTTGTATTGCAGGCCGCCCATGAAGCCGAAGACCGCCACCGCCCACACCGCCAGGAACAGCCCCAGCACGCGCAAAACGACGCCCTCGGTGAACTGCTGCCGGTAGCGGGCTGCCACCTCCGCGGGCACCAGGTTGGCGGTCGAGTCCGTCTCCGCCGTGGCCGCGGCCAGCTTCTCCGGCGGCAACGGTGCGAGGACCTCGACCCGATCCGCCGCGAGTTCGCCCACCGCCGCAGTCAAGGGCTCGAGCAGCGGCCCGGCCGCCACGAGGTGCCACCGGGTCTCCGGGGTGTGCCAGCCCTCGACCTCCCCGGCCCAGGCCAGTTGCAGAATGGGGCGGCGCAGCCGGGCGGCCAACGCCTCGCCCGCCGGCACTCGCAGGAGCGTCACGTGGCGGAGCCGCTGGTCCTGCCACCACGCGGCCAGGCAACTGACGTGCCCGTCCTGTGCGCGCGCGAAGAGCCAGGCGCCATCCCGGCGGTCCGGTCGGGCAAGCAGCTCGCGCACTTGCGGCAGTTCGAGGCGGTCTGCCAGGTAGCGGCTCTGCTCCAGCACGCCGAGGTACCGCTCCACCGTCGCCCGGGGCACGATGATCACCACGACGGTCTGCGAGGCCTGGTCCGGCCCGGGCACGGATTCAACCGTCCACACGATGTTCGCGACCGGCAGCGGGGAGAGCGTTTCCAACTGCAATTCCACGATGCCGGGCGCCTCGGCGGGGTCGGCGGTGGGTAGTTCGAGGGCGCGGAGGAAGACCTCATCCGACGGCAACCACGCGACGTTGAGGCGCGGCCGCCAGAGCGTGGCGAGCGTCCGCCCCGCCGCCGAGGGCGGCAGCGCCTCAGCGACGCCGAAAGTCCGCGCCAGCACCAGTTTGACCTCGCGACCGGCCCGGGAAAACTGCCACAACGACCGGGTTTGCTCGGACTGTTCGAGGACGTGGCAGGTTTGCCAACGGTGGACCCGAGGGGCGCGTTTCTTCATGCTCAGCGGCCCTCCATCAGCGAGTCCAGGTGCTCCTCGCTTTGCGTGACCCGCAGAATTTCCTCAACCGAGGTCGGGTAATGGCGCAGGACCCGCGGGCCATTCGGGTTGTGCGGGTCCGGGTCCATCAGACGGTCCATCTGAGTCTTGTACCAGCCGGCGGTCCGGAGGGTTTGGGTGCCCTCCCGGATGGCCTGTTCGGCGATGCGCGACGCCGCCGCCCGGCTCATGATGATCGGCCGGATGCCCTCGGTGACCACGAGCAGCTCGTAGATGCCGGTGCGCCCCCGGTACCCGATGAACCGGCAGTCGTCGCAGCCGGCGCCCTTGTGAAACTTTGCCGTCGGCACCAGTTCCGCCGGCAGACCGCGCTTGATCGCGAAGTCCACCGTGGTGGTGCGGTCCTCGGTCAGGCACGCCGGGCAAATCGTGCGGACGAGGCGCTGGGCCATGACCGCCTCCACCGATGAGGCCACCAAAAAGGGCTCGATGCCCATGTCAATCAACCGGGTGAAGGCGCTGGGTGCGTCGTTCGTATGCAGGGTGCTGAAGACCAGGTGGCCCGTCAGCGCGGCGCGGATGGCGATCTCGGCGGTTTCCAGATCACGGATTTCCCCCACCATCACGATGTTCGGATCCTGCCGCAGGATGTGGCGCAGCCCGACGGCGAAGGTCAGCCCAATCTCCGGCCGCACCGCGATCTGGTTGGCCCCGGTGATCTCGTACTCGACCGGTTCCTCGACCGTCAGAATGCGCTTGGTCCCCTTGGTGACGTTCGTCACGTACGACAGAAAACAGTAGAGCGAGGTGGACTTGCCCGAGCCCGTCGGGCCGGTGACCAGAAAGATGCCGTGCGGCTTGCGGACGAGGTTTTGGATGATGCCCTGCTGGTCGGGCGAGAGTCCCAGATTGGCGATGCTGAACGACGCCGAACCGCGACTCAACAACCGCAGCGATACGCTTTCGCCGTGCACGGTGGGAACGGTCGAAACGCGGATGTCCAGTTCCTGCCCCTTGATGCGCACGTTGATGCGGCCGTCCTGCGGCAGACGCTTCTCCGCGATGTTCATGCCCGACATCACTTTGAGGCGGGAGATGATCGAGGCCTGAAACTGCTTGGCCCGCGCGCCCTGCAACTGCTCGGGCAGCGTGGGCTCGGTCAACATGCCATCCACGCGGTAGCGCACCCGCAACCGGTTCTCCATCGGCTCGAAATGGATGTCCGTCGCCCGCCGCTGGTGGGCCTCGAAGATCAACTGGTTGACGAACTTGATGACGTTGGCGTCCTGGTCCTGATCGGCGATTTCCTTGTCCGAGGTGATCTCCAGTTCGACCGGCTCGTCGGCGGCCATCTGCTCGAGGGTGTCGCCGCCGATGCCGTAGATTTCCTCGAGGCCGCGCTGGATTTCCTCGCGCGGGCTGAGGACGAACCGGACCGGCAGCTTGGCGTCAAACTCGACCGCGCCCAGCATGGCCGGGTCGAACGGATCGCTCACCGCCACGCACACTTCGTCCTGTTCGAGCCGAAACGGCGCCGCGGTGTGCTGGAAGGCCACGCGCTTGGAGATGGCGCCGCGGATGGACTCGAACTGGTCCTTGGTCACGTCCTGAATCGGGATGCGGGGCTTGGGTTCGTAGCCCCAGCCCAGCGCTCCCGCCAGGCGCGGCAGGAACTCGTCATCGTCCAAGCCGGTCACGCGCTGGAGCCGCGTCAGAAAAGAGTCGGAGGGTGCGCCGGGGTCGCCACCGGCCAGCCGCGCCTGCTCGAACTGGGCGGGAGAGACCACGCCACCACGCACCAACTGTTCCTTGATGGAGACCGCAGCCATGCCAAAAGGTTCTGACAACGGAGGTTTAACATTGTCCGCCCGGGAAAGTTGCGGGCGGCTGGGGAATATTTGAAGCCGTTTTCCGCCCGCACGCGGCGCGCGAAAGGTCCCCGCCAAAAGCCCGCGCGAAACCGGGCCGGCCCCGGTGACCGCCACCCTGCGCCCCGGAGCCCGGCACCGCCGCGCAGCCCCGCACCGCCCGGGAATCCATCATTCATCTGCCTTGATGCCTGGTCACCTCTTCATTAGGTTTTCCGCATGGGCTTGCGTTACGGCGGTGCGGCTGGCGCAGGGCACCGCCGGACAGGTGCGGTGCGCCCCCGCTTTCCCGCCCTGCTCCGGCCCGAATTCCCAAACTCAATCCGACATCACCATCCATGAGCACCTCCTCCAACGGCAGCCCAACCGTCAAGTTCTTCAGTGGCGAAGACATCCCTCTCGAACTGCACAAAGTCCGCATCGTTCAAAAACTGAATCTCATCCCCATCGAGGAACGGCACCGGGCGATCGTCGAGGCCGGCTTCAACACCTTCCTGTTGACCACCAAGACCGTCTTCCTGGACATGCTCACCGACAGCGGCACCAACGCGATGAGTGACAATCAGGTGGCGTCAATGCTGCGGGCGGACGACGCCTACGCCGGTTCGCAGAGCTACCTGCGGCTGGAGGCAGCCATTCTCGAGGCGCTCAACTGCCGGTACTTCCTCCCCGTGCATCAGGGGCGGGCGGCCGAGAACGTGATCTCCAAGACGTTCGTGAAGGCGGGCGACGTGATTCCGATGAATTACCACTTCACCACGACCAAGGCGCACATCGAAATCAACGGCGGCACGATCTTCGAGATTTACACGGACGAGGCGTTGAAGGTGAAGAGCAACCATCCGTTCAAGGGCAACCTCGATCTCGCCAAGCTCCGGGACATCATCCGCAAGTACGGCCCGGACAAGGTCGCCTACGTGCGCATGGAGGCGTCCACCAACCTCATCGGCGGCCAGCCGTTTTCGATCGCCAACATGCGCGAGGTCCGCCGGATCACCCGCGAGCACGGCATCATGCTCGTGCTGGACGCCAGCCTGATTGGCGAAAACGCCTGGTTCATCAAGCAGCGGGAGCCCGAGTTCCGGGACAAATCCATCAAGGACATCCTTCACGAGATGGTCGGACTGGCCGACCTCACCTACTTCTCCAGCCGCAAAGTCAGTTCCACGCGCGGTGGTGGCATCTGCACGAATAACGAGGAGATCCACAAGAAACTCAAGGACTGGATCCCCCTCTACGAGGGCTTTTACACCTACGGCGGCATGTCCATTCGCGAGGTCGAGGCCATGGCCGTGGGGCTGATCGAAACGCTCGACGAGACCATCATCTCGCAGTCCCCGTCGTTCATCCGCTACATGGTCAACGAGTTGGATCGTCGGGGCATCCCGGTCGTCACGCCCGCGGGCGGTTTGGGCGTCCACATTGACGCCGGGCAGTTTCTGACGCACGTGCCCCAGACGGAATACCCGGCGGGCGCGTTGGCCGCGGCATTCTTCCTGGTCTCGGGCGTGCGCGGCATGGAGCGGGGCACCATCTCCAGTGTGCGCGATGCCCAGGGCAGGGATGTCCTCGCGGACATCGAATTGCTGCGCCTGGCCATGCCGCGACGGGTGTTCACCCTCTCGCAGATCAAGTACGCCACCGACCGGCTGCACTGGCTTTACCAAAACCGCCAACTGGTGGGCGGCCTGAGATTTTACGAGGAGCCGCCCGTGCTGCGCTTCTTCGGCGGCAAACTGGAGCCCACCTCCCCGTGGCCGGACAAGCTCGTCGCCAAATTCCGCGCGGACTTCGGCGACAGCCTTTGAGTTTTTGGGCCGCTTTGGGCGGCAGCCTTGCGGCACTGCCATCAGCGAGCCGAGAGCGCCACGCGGCGGGGCGGTGGGTTGTGGACTCGCGCGGGCTGGCGTTGCCGCGACCGTGGGCCTAGACTGCGCCCATGCCAAACCACACGACCCGTCGGGACTTCCTTCGCCGCTCCACGCTCGCCGGTCTGACGGTGGGCACGTTTTCGCTCAGCACGCTGGGCGCCAACGACCGCCTCCGCCTCGGGGTGATGGGCGTCCACGGCCGGGGCAGCGACCTGGCGCGTGGGTTCGCCCGATTCAGCGACGTCGAGGTCGCGCTGGTCTGCGATGTGGACGAGCGCGCGCTGGCCAGGGGCCAACAAGCGGGCAGCACCGACGGGCGGCCGACGCCGCAGGCAGTGAAAGACTTTCGGCGCATCCTCGACGGGCCGGGGGTGGACGCGCTGGTGATCGCCGCGCCGGATCACTGGCACGCGCCGGCCGCCATCCTGGCGTGCGCGGCCGGAAAACATGTTTATGTGGAGAAGCCCGTCAGCCACAACGCGCGCGAGGGAGAGCTGCTCGTTGCTGCCGCGCGCCGGTTCAACCGCGTCGTGCAGGTGGGCACGCAACGGCGCTCCCAGCCGCGAATCATCGAGGCGATGGAAATCGTCCGGAGCGGCGCCCTTGGCCCGGTGCGCTTTGCCCGCGGTTGGTACAACAACACCCGCGGCTCGATCGGCCGCGGCCAACGCGTACCCGTTCCCACCTGGCTGGATTGGGACCTGTGGCAGGGCCCCGCGCCGGAACGGCCGTTCCGCGACAACATCGTCCACTATCACTGGCACTGGTTCTGGCACTGGGGCACCGGCGAACTGGGCAACAACGGCATCCACGCCCTCGACCTCTGCCGCTGGGGCCTGGGGGTCGCCTGTCCGCGCCGCGTAACCGCAGGTGGTGGCCGCTATCATTTCGACGACGACCAGGAAACGCCGGACACCCAGGTGGTCACGTTCGACTTCGGCGACCGGGCCATTGCGTGGGAAGGCCGGAGCTGCCAGCGGCACGGTTACGAGGGCTCGCAATTCGGCGCGGCGTTTTACGGCGAGCGCGGCACGCTGGTCACGGACGGCGCCGCCTACACGGTCTTCGACGCGGAGGACAAACCCGCCCCGAAAGTTGCCGGTTCCGGTGACGACGCCCCACACCTCCGGAACTTTCTCGACTGCATTCGCGACGGGCGACGCCCGAATGCGGACATCGAGGAAGGCCACGCGAGCACGGTGCTGTGTCACCTGGGCAACATTGCCTGGCGCGTCGGACGGGCGCTCGATTGCGATCCGCGGACGGGGCGAATTCACGGCGACCGCGAGGCCGCCCGGCTCTGGTCGCGCGAATACCGGCGCGGCTGGGAGCCGAAGGTCTGAGCCCCTGCCAGCGCGCTCGGCGCTCAACGCCCACCGATCAAGAACGCCGAGCCGCCCGCGCGGCAGTCACCACACCGGCGGAAAGAGCGGCAGCCCGGGCAACCGGGCACAGGGTCGCGACGAGCAAGCGGAAGCGCGCCAGGGCGGCGGCGCTGGCGCCGCGGACGGGCAATCGCTCAAGGAGAAGCGCCGGCAGACGGCATGGGGCGTCCAGGTCTGCCGTCCTGGCTTTTTTTGGGCACGCTGGGCGGAGGGGAGCACTCACCGGTGGATGAAGGAAGCCAGTGGGGTTGGATGGCCCGTCGGCGGCCCGGGGAGCCAGCAACGCCACGAGAGCCGTCGGCGGCTCAGGCAACCTTCGCTCCGCGCGGGCATCCGGCGAGAGGCATGAGGAAGGGGCAAGTCTGCCGTCGCTGAGTGCGAGGGGCCTTGGCATCCTTCCTGCGGAGGAGCCCGCGGGCCTCCTGCCGGATGCAACGGGAAGGCGTTTCATGGGTTACGAGAGCTACGAAAGCGAAGGGTTCTTCGACGAGCTGATCGCCGAAGACGGCGAGCCCCGTCCGGCTGCCCGGCGTTTGCTGCGCGAATTGCAGACCCTGCCACCGGGGGAACTGCAGGTGCGTCAGCAGGCCGCCGAGCGCGCCCTGGTGGAGTCCGGCATCACTTTCAACGTGTACAGCGACGAGCGGGGGGTGGAGAAGACGCTGCCCTTTGACTTGATTCCCCGGATTATTTCCGCGGGCGAATGGGAACGGCTCGAACGCGGCCTCAAGCAGCGCATCTTCGCGTTGAACGCCTTCATCCACGACCTGTACCACGAGCAAAAGACGCTGCGGGACGGGGTGGTGCCGCGGGACATTGTGGCGACCTCGAAGGGGTTTCGGGAGCCATGTGTCGGGTTCGATCCGCCGCAGGGTATCTGGTGTCACATCACCGGCACGGACCTGGTCCGGCACCGGGACGGGACGATCTATGTGCTGGAGGACAACCTGCGGTGTCCTTCGGGAGTGTCCTATGTGCTCGAGAACCGGCGGTTGATGAAGAGCCTGTTTCCCGAGGCCTTCGCGGCGTCGCGGGTGCGGCCGGTGTCGAACTATCCCATCAAGCTGCGGGACACGCTCGAGTATGTGGCGCCGGCAGGGGTGGCGGGTCCGCGGTGTGTGCTGTTGACTCCCGGGCCGTTCAACTCGGCCTACTTCGAGCACTCGTTCCTCGCTCAGCAGATGGGGATCGAACTGGTGGAGGGCCGCGATCTGGTGGTGCATGAGGGTTACGTCTGGATGCGGACGACGAAGGGGTTCGAGCGGGTGGATGTGATCTACCGGCGGATTGACGACGATTTCCTGGATCCGGAGGTTTTTCGGGCGGATTCGTTGCTGGGGGTGCCGGGCATCATGGGCGTGTTCAAGGCCGGCCGGGTTTCGCTGGTGAACGCGCCGGGGTCGGGGGTGGCGGATGACAAGGTGGTGTATGCCTACATGCCGCGGGTGATCAAGTACTTCACCGGCGAGGACCCGATCATTCCGAATGTGCCGACCTACATTTGCGCGAACGCGGATGATCTAGCGTATGTGCTCGAGCACCTGGGGGAACTGGTGGTGAAGGCGGCCAATGAAGCCGGCGGTTACGGGATGTTGGTCGGGCCGGCGGCCACCAAGGAGCAGGTGGCCGAGTTTCGCGAGCGCGTGCGGGCGAATCCGCGGAACTACATTGCCCAGCCGACGCTCTCGTTGTCGCGGGTGCCGACAATTTGCGGGGACGTCCGCGAGGGCCGCCACGTGGACCTGCGGCCATACATCCTCTACGGCCGGGAGATCTTTGTGCTGCCGGGTGGCTTGACGCGGGTGGCGCTCCGGAAGGGCTCGTTGGTGGTGAACTCCTCACAGGGCGGGGGCACCAAGGACACGTGGGTGCTGGCGCTCAACGAGGAGGCGGCGGCGCTCGAGCGGGCGCCGGCGATGAGCCAGCGGCAGGCGCTGGACGTTTCCCATTCGTGAGGGCCACCCATGCTGAGCCGCGTTGCCGATTCGGTACACTGGATGAGCCGCTACGTCGAGCGGGCGGAGAACCTGGCGCGCTTCATCCAGGTCAATTTCAACCTGATGCTGGATGCGCCGCCGGGCACGCTGCCGCAATGGGCGCCGCTGATCAGCACGACCGGCGATGAGGAAGCCTTCGCCCGGCGCTATGCCGAGGCGTCGGAAGCGAACGTGGTGCAGTTTCTCACCTTCGACGAAGAGAATCCGAACTCGATCTACTCCTCGCTCCACGCGGCGCGGGAGAACGCGCGGTCGGTGCGGGAGATCATCTCCTCGGAAATGTGGGAGCAATTGAACACGACCTATCTGTACGTGCGGGCCGCCGCCGGCGAGCACCGCAGCCGGAGTCGGCTGCAGGAGTTCTACACCCGGGTGAAGGAGGCGGGGCACCTGTTCTGCGGCATCACCGACGCCACCCTGACGCACAACGAGGCGTGGCATTTCATCCAGGTGGGGCGGATGCTCGAGCGGGCGGACAAGACCTCGCGCAACCTGGATGTGAAGTATTTCCTCCTGCTGCGGTCGGCGGCCGACGTCGGCACGCCGTTCGACGAGATTCAATGGGCGGCGGTGCTGCGTGCGACCAGCGCGTTTGAGATGTACCGGAAAAAGCACGGGCGCATCTCGCCGTCGGGCATCGTCGAGTTCCTGCTCCTCGATGACGAGTTTCCGCGCGCGGTCCGGCATTGCCTGAACCGGGCGCGGGAGTCGCTGCAGAGTGTTTCCGGCACGCCGCCCGGCAGCCCGGGCAACCTGGGCGAGCGGGTGCTGGGCCAGCTCTGCGCGGAACTCACCTACACGTCGGTCGAAGAGGTGATCCAGTCCGGGTTGCACGAGTATCTGGACGGCTTGCAAACGCGGCTCAACCGCGTGGGGGAGGCCATGCACCGCACGTTCTTTGCGTTGCGCGTGCCGGAAGCCGCCAGCGCCTGGCGCAACGGGCGCGCGGTCTGATTCCCACCTATGTCCATCCACGTCGCGCTCCATCACCGGACGCATTACACCTACGACCGACCCGTTGCCCACGCGCCGCACGTCATCCGGCTGCGCCCGGCCGCGCATTGCCGGACGCGGGTGTTGAGCTACGCGCTGCGGGTCGAGCCGGGCCAACACTTCTGCAACTGGCAGCAGGATCCCTTCGGCAACTATCTGGCGCGACTCGTGTTCCCGGAGAAGATGCGGGAGCTGCTAATCGAGGTGGATCTGGTGGCAGAGATGGCGGTCTTCAACCCGTTCGACTTCTTCCTCGAGAGTTCGGCGGAGACGTTTCCGTTCAGCTACGAGCCGGCGTTGCGACACGAGCTGGAGCCGTTTCTCGAAACGACGCCGCCGGGACCGCGGCTGACGCAGCTCCTGCACAGCATTGACCTGCGGCCGCGACGCACCGTGGATTTTCTGGTGGATCTCAACCGGCGGCTCTGGCGCGAAATCAAGTACCTGATTCGCTTGGAGCCCGGCGTGCAGACCCCGGAGCGGACGCTCGAGCTTGCCTCGGGTTCGTGCCGTGATTCCGCGTGGCTGCTCGTCCAGATGCTGCGACGGCTGGGCCTGGCGGCGCGCTTCGTGTCGGGCTACCTGATCCAGCTCAAGCCGGACGTCAAGCCGCTCGAGGGCCCCGCCGGCGCCGAGGAGGACTTCACCGACCTTCATGCCTGGTGCGAAGTGTATCTGCCCGGGGCCGGCTGGATCGGGTTCGATCCGACCTCGGGGTTGCTGGCGGGCGAGGGGCATCTGCCCCTGGCCTGCACGGCCGACCCGGCGAATGCGGCGCCGGTCACCGGCGCGACCGAGGCCTGCCAGTCCGAGTTCAAGCACCAGATGCGGTTGACGCGCATCTTCGAGTCGCCCCGGGTGACCAAGCCGTACACCGAGGCGCAATGGGCGGCGATCGAAGCGCTCGGGCACCGCGTGGACGAGGAACTGCGCGCCCAGGACGTCCGGCTCACGATGGGCGGCGAACCCACCTTCATCGCGATGGACAACATGGACGGCGAGGAATGGAACTTCACCGCGGTCGGCCCCGAGAAGCAGCGGCTTTCCTGCGCTTTGATCCGGCGGTTGAAGCACCGGTTCGCGCCGGGGGGGTTGCTGCACTTCGGCCAGGGGAAATGGTATCCGGGCGAATCGCTGCCGCGGTGGGCGTATGCGTGTTTCTGGCGGCGGGACGGGGTGCCGATCTGGCATGACGACGCCCTGTTCGCCGACATCGCGCAGGACTACGGGCACGGGGAGGCGGAAGCGAGGCGGTTTGTCGAATTGCTGGCGCGGGTGCTCACGGTGCCCGCCGAGCACATCCTGCCCGCCTTTGAGGACGCCTGGTATTATCTGTGGCGCGAGCGGCGGCTGCCGTCGAACGTGGACCCGCTGGCGTCGAACCTTGCCGACGAGGAGGAACGGCGGCGGCTGGCGCGGGTGTTTGAGCAGGGGCTTGACCGCGTGGTGGGCTACGCGCTGCCGATCCAGCGCACCGTGCGCGACGGACGTCCGGCCTGGCGGTCCGGTCCCTGGTTCCTGCGCCGCGAACGCTGCTTTCTGATTCCGGGCGATTCGCCCATGGGCCTGCGCCTGCCGCTGGATTCAGTGCCGTGGGTGAGCCGGGCGGATTACCCGTACCTGCACCCGCCGGATCCGTTTGCGGAGCCGCCGCCGTTGCCGGAGAGCGAGGAGGTTCGTCCGCGATTGCGCGAGCGTGCCCGCCAGCCCTTCATCGAGGGCCACGAGCGCGACGCGGTGGACGAGCTGGCGGGTGAGGGCCGCGGGGCAGTGCGGCGGCAGCGGCTGGTTCCGCGCCCGCTCGAGCCCGAGAGCGAGCGGAAGCCCGGCCGGCAGGAGTCGGCAGATTGGATCGTGCGAACCGCGTTGTGCGTCGAGCCGCGGGGTGGCCGGCTGCATGTCTTTATGCCGCCGGTGGCGACAACGGCAGACTACCTCGAACTGATCGCGGCGGTTGAGGAAACCGCGGGGGAGTTGCGAATGCCGGTGGTGATCGAAGGCGAGGCGCCGCCGCGCGACCCGCGGATCCACCAGATCAAGGTCACGCCCGACCCGGGCGTGATCGAGGTCAACATCCATCCGGCGCACAACTGGGACGAACTGGTCCACCACACCCAGGCTTTGTACGAGGAGGCGCGGCTGGCGCGGCTGGGGACGGAAAAGTTCCTGCTGGACGGCCGGCACGTGGGCACGGGCGGCGGCAATCACGTCGTGATCGGCGGCCCCACCCCGGCGGACAGCCCGGTGCTGCGGCGTCCGGACCTGCTGTGCAGCCTGCTGACCTACTGGCAGAACCACCCGGCGCTGTCGTTTCTGTTCTCGAGCCTGTTCATCGGGCCGACCAGCCAGCATCCGCGCGTGGACGAGGCGCGCAACGACTCGCTGCGCGAGCTCGAGATCGCCTTCAGCCAGGTGCCGGAACAGGGCCCCGTGCCGCCCTGGTTGGTGGACCGGCTGTTTCGTCATCTGTTAATTGATGCGACGGGCAATACCCACCGCGCCGAGTTCTGCATCGACAAGCTCTACTCGCCCGACACCGCCGGCGGGCGGCTGGGGTTGCTGGAATTGCGGGCCTTTGAAATGCCGCCGCACGCGCGGATGAGCCTGACCGAGGCGCTGCTGCTGCGGGCGTTCATCGCGCGCTTCTGGAAGCAGCCGTACCGCCGTTCGCTGGTGCGATGGGGGACGGAGCTCCACGACCGGTTCCTGTTGCCGCACTTTGTCGCCCAGGACCTGGCAGAGGTGATCGAGGATATGAACGACGCCGGCTACCCGTTGCGGCCGGAATGGTTTGCGCCGCACTTCGAATTTCGTTTCCCCTGTTATGGCGAGGTGACGTATCGCGGCGTGAACCTCGAAATCCGGCAGGCGCTCGAGCCCTGGCATGTGCTGGGTGAGCAGGGGATGGCGGGGGGCACCGTGCGTTACGTGGACTCGTCGCTGGATCGGCTCCAGGTCAGGGCGCGCGGGTTGATTGATACCCGCCACGCAGTGTGCTGCAACGGCCGCCGGGTGCCGTTGCACCCGACGGGGACGGAGGGCGAGTACGTGGCGGGCGTGCGGTTCCGGGCCTGGCAACCGCCGGAATGTCTGCATCCAACGGTGGGCGTTCATGCTCCGCTCACCTTCGACGTGGTGGACACGTGGAACCACCGGAGCCTGGGCGGTTGCGTGTACCACGTGGCGCATCCCGGCGGCCGCAACTACGCCACCCTCCCGGTGAACGCCTACGAGGCGGAGAGCCGGCGGCGGGCCCGGTTTTTCCGCATCGGCCACACGCCCGGGCCGCTGACCGTGCCGCCCGAGGAACGGAACCCGGAGTTTCCTTACACGCTCGACTTGCGGCACGCCTGATTGCTTCGCCCCGCCCGCCCCGGTAAGGTGGCCCCGCTGATGAACCAGATTGCGGAGACGCCGGCGGCCAGCCCGGAGACGTTTGCCGCCGGCGCCGCTCCCGCGGCCGCCGGCGCCTACGACGAATTGCGGGGCCAGGACGGCCGGTTGCGGCCGCCGTGGCCGGCCTTGCTGGGGGCCCTGGCCGGGGTGGGGCGCCGCGAACTGGCCGTGCGGGCGGCGGACGCGCGGCGGCTGTTGCGCGAGCACGGGGTGACCTGCCCCGTGGCCCACGGCGCTCACGGCGAGGAACGCCCGTGGGAACTGGATTCCCTGCCATTTCTCATCACGGCCGAGGAGTGGCGTTTACTCGAGGCGGGGCTGGTACAGCGGGCCAACCTGCTGAACCTTGTCCTGCGCGACCTCTACGGCGTGCAACGCCTCGTGCGGGACGGCTTCCTGCCGGCGCCGTTGATTTTCGCGAATCCGGGTTACCTGCGGGCGTGCCAGGGCGTGCGTCCGCCGATGGACCGGCATTTGCATTCCTACGCGGCCGACCTGGCGCGGTCCCCGGACGGGACGTGGTGGGTGTTGGCGGACCGCACGCAGGTGCCGGCCGGCATCGGGTTCGCGCTCGAGAACCGTACCGTGTTGAGCCGGGTGCTACCCGAGGCGGTCGCGGCCGTGCAACCACGGGTGCTCACGGGGACCCTGCGGCGCCGACGGCTGGCGCTCCAGGGGCTCGCCCCGTGGAATTCCGACAATCCGGCCATCGTGCTGCTCAGCCCGGGGCCGCGGAACGAAGCCTACTACGAGCATGCCTATCTCGCCCGACTGCAGGGCTACACGCTGGTGGAAAGCGGCGACCTGACGGTGCGCTACCGCCAGGTCTTCCTGAAGACGCTCGAAGGGTTGCGCCCGGTGGACGTCATCCTGCGCCGGATTGCGGACACCTGGTGTGATCCTCTGGAGCTGCGCGCCGATTCCCTCATCGGCGTGCCGGGCCTGGTGGAAGCCACGCGCGCCGGGCGGGTGGCGGTGGCGAACACCCTCGGCAGCGGCCTGCTCGAGGGCCCGGCGTTCCTCGCCTTCCTGCCGGCGCTCTGCCGGCACCTGCTGGGCGAGGAATTGCGGCTGCCTTCGGTGGCCACCTGGTGGTGTGGCCAGAGCTACGAGCGCAACTTTGTTCGCGAGCATTTCGACGAGCTGGTCATCGCGCCCGCGTTCGTCCTCGCCGACAGCCCGCGACGCGGCGGCGAAACGGATGCCGCCACGCGGGCGCGGCTGTTGGAACACCTCGACCATTCGCCTCACGAGTGGGTCGGCCAGGAGGAAGTCATCCTGTCCCAGGCGCCGGTCATGACCGAGCCGGGCTGGACCACGCGGCCCACTGTGCTGCGGGCCTTCGCGGTGTTCGACGGCGAGCAATACCGGGTCATGCCCGGCGGCCTGCTCCGCCTGTTGGATCGCCCGCGCCTGGGCACCGCGCGGCTGTCCCTGGCCGGGCCAACCAAGGACGTCTGGGTGCTTCCCGATGGCGATAATCGGCCCACGGTGGCGGCGGTGCGGGCGCGCCCGATGTTCCGCCCCCCGTCAACCTCCGATCTGCCAAGCCGCACGGCCGACGCCCTGTTTTGGCTGGGGCGCTACGCCGAGCGCCTCGAGCAGTTGGTGCGCGCGGCACGGGGCGTCCTCCAGCAACTGGCAGACGATCGCGGCGCCGGCAGCGAACGGCGCCTGCGTGCCCTGGCCGCGTTTACCCAGGAGCTGGGGATTCTCAGGGTCCCGGCGGACGCCCCCAAGGTGAGCGAGGCCCTGCTCCACGACGTTTTCGAGGTGCTGCACGACAAGGCGCGCAAACCCGGGGTGCCCGAATTGCTGGCCCGCATTCACCAGGTGGCATTCGCCGCCCGCGACCGGCTGTCCGCCGATACCTGGCGGTTGCTGAACCGGCTGCAACCCGATGCCCAGCACGCCCCGGGGCGTGTGCCGCTCTTCCGCGCGAGCAATGTCCTCACGCGGTTGGTGCTGGATCTGACCGGCTTCAGCGGGCTGGAAAACGAAAACATGACCCGCGGCCACGGCTGGCGCTTTCTCGGTCTGGGTCGCCGGACCGAACGCGGCATCGGCGTGGCGCAGTTGCTCGAGGCCGCCCTGGTGGCGGTGACCCCCCCCGATCCGCTGCTTGAGCCGCTGCTCGAAATCGCCGACAGCGCCATGACCTACCGGCGTCAGTACTTCATCGAACCGCTGCTGCCCGGCGTCCTGCGCCTGTTGCTCCTGGAACGGAGCAACCCGCGCTCGCTCGCCTTTCAACTGGCCGCGATCGGGGATCACGTGGCCGCCCTGCCGCCCGGCGCAAATCCCGAGGGCCTCCAACAAATCCGCGAACACGTCGCCCGCCTCCCCGCACCACTCCGCCAGCTCTGGCCCGACGAGGAGCCGACGCCGACGACGGTGGGGCCGGAGCCGGTGATTGCGGGATTGCGGGAGGTGGTGCTGGATTTGAGCGCCTTCTCGAATCTGCTTACCCGGGTTTTCTTCAGCCACGTCAAGCCGCAGGTGGAATGACATGAAGGCCGAGCTCTTCCAGATCACGCACACCACGAACTACACCTACCGGTCGGACGTCACCGTGGCGCATCACCTGCTCTGTCTGACGCCGCGCGCGCTGCCCCGGCAGTTCCGACTCGAGGCCACCCTGGAGATCCAACCCGCGCCCGCCGTCACCAGCCGGCATAAAGACTACTTCGAGAACGACGTCACCTTTGTCACGATCGAAGGGGCGCACCGCACGTTGACGGTGACCGCCCGCAGCCGCGTGGCCGTCGGGCCGTCGCTGATTCCCGACGCCGCGGAAACGCCCGCATGGGAGAGCGTGCGCGGCTGGTGCCGGAGCGACCGGTCCGCCCCGTTTCTGGAAGCGGCGGAGTTCACCTTTGCGTCGCCACTCGTGCCCGGCGAAACCGGGTTCACGCAGTATGCGCAGGAATCGTTCCCCCGGGGCCGGCCCATTCTTGAAGCGGTCCTCGAACTCACCGCGCGGATTCATCGGGACTTCCGATTTGACCCGACGGCCACGACGGTGGCGACGCCGTTGGCTCAGGTGCTGGCCCGGCGGCGGGGTGTCTGTCAGGACTTCGCCCATCTCGAGATTGCCTGCCTGCGCGGGCTCGGATTGCCAGCGCGTTACGTGAGCGGCTATCTCGAGACCGTCCCGCCGCCGGGCCAGCCCCGGCTACTCGGTGCGGACGCCTCGCACGCCTGGATCGCGTTTTTCTGTCCGGGGCTGGGTTGGATTGACGCGGACCCGACGAACAACGTGCTGCCGTCGCTGCAGCACATCACGCTGGGTTGGGGCCGGGATTACAGCGATGTCGCGCCGATCCACGGCGTGTTGGTGGGCGGCGAAGAACACGCGCTGACCGTGGGGGTGGATGTCCTTCCGCAGGGACCCATCGAGATCGAACCGCCCCGGTAACGCTGCGCGGGAGGCGGGGAACGGCAGAGGTTCGGCGAGGGATGACGGCTGATTCCGCCTGCCGGCTCGCCAAGCGGCCCCGGGCGGCTTGAAGTGCTCATGTCGCCATCAATTAGCGTCCCGACTCGTCCAACCACCGCGCCCGGTCTTCCCCAGCGAACACCGCGGGTGGGTGTTCGCACTGGAAGTGACCCGGTCTGGCGCGGTTCCCGGTAGGCTCAGCCCAACCCGGCTATGAACCCGACGTTATTTCTGCTCTCCCTGGCCTTGGCGGCGTGCGCGCCGCTCGATGCCGCCGACTGGCCCCAGTTCCGCGGCCCCGGCGGCTCCGGCCTCAGCGAGGCTCGCAGCGCGCCGCTCCGCTGGTCCGACACCGAAGGCCTCGCTTGGAAGACCGAGCTGCCCGGCCCCGGCTCGTCCAGCCCGGTGGTCTTCGGGGACCGGATTTTCCTGACCTGCTACACCGGCGTGGCCCCGGACGGCCGGGGCAATCTCGACGCGCTGAAGCGCCACGTCCTTTGCTTCGATCGCGCCAGCGGCCGGCTACTTTGGAACACACCCGTCCCGGCCGACCTGCCCGAGCAGGCGGGCATCCGCGAGGAGCACGGTTACGCGTCCAGCACGCCCGCCGTAGATGCGGAGCGCGTTTACGTCTTCTTCGGCAAGTCGGGCGTGTTCGCCTTCGACCATGACGGCCGGCAGCGTTGGAACACGAAGGTCGGCGACCGGATGCATGGCTGGGGTTCGGCCACCTCGCCCGTGTTGCACGGCGACCTCGTGCTCGTCAACGCGAGTGTCGAGAGCGAATCGCTGGTCGCGCTCGACCGCCGAACCGGCGCGGAACGCTGGCGCGTCGCCGGCATCCGCGAATCGTGGCACACCCCGCTGGTCGTGTCCGCCGCCGGCGGCGAAGCCGAGGTGGTCGTTGCCGGACCGCGGGAGGTGAAAGCCTTCCATACCACTACCGGCGCGCCGCTTTGGACCTGCCAGACAGGTATCGGCTGGTACATGTGCCCCACGCCGCTGGCTCGCGACGGCGTCGTGTACGTCCTCGGCGGTCGCAGCCCGCAAAACGGCCTGGCCA
>CAYNCT010000066.1:0-6679 GCA_964396005.1 uncultured Verrucomicrobiota bacterium
TCAATCACTTGTAGCTCCGCGTGGTCATCTTCACTTCCTCGTACACCAGCGGCTCCACATGCCGCACGGGTGGCTTGTCGGGGCCCTGATATTCCCAAGCGGCCACGTGGGCGAAGTGCTCGTCGTCGCGTTTGGCCTCGCCGTCGGGGTACTGATATTCCTCGCGGAAGTGTCCGCCGCAGCTTTCGCGCCGCTCGAGGGCGTCGCGGCACATGAGTTCGGCCAGTTCGAGGTAATCGGCCACGCGGCCGGCCTTTTCGAGGGACTGGTTCAGCTCGGCATCGGACCCCGGCACATTGACCGACTTCCAGTATTCCTCGCGAAGGGCGGGAATCAGTTCGAGCGCCTTCCGGAGCCCGGCTTCCGTGCGGGCCATGCCGCAGTATTCCCACATGATCTTGCCGAGTTCCTTGTGGAAGGACTGAACCGTGCGCTGGCCGTGCGCGTTCAACAGCCGGCCGGTGATGGCGACGACGTTGTCCTCCGCTTCCTGGAACGCCGGGTGGTCGGTCTTCGGACGGCTGCCCGGTTTTTGCGCCGCCAGATAGTTGCCGATCGTGTACGGGATGACGAAGTAACCATCGGCCAGCCCTTGCATGAGGGCGCTGGCGCCCAGCCGGTTGGCGCCGTGGTCGGAGAAGTTGGCTTCGCCGAGGACGAACAACCCCGGGAGGTTGGACATCAGATTGTAGTCCACCCACAAGCCGCCCATCGTGTAGTGGACAGCCGGGAAGATGCGCATGGGCGTCCGGTAGGCGTTCTCGTTGGTGATCTCTTTGTAGATGTCGAACAGGTTGCCATAGCGCTCCCGCACCTTGTCCTCGCCCAGCCGTTGAATGGCGTCCGCGAAGTCCAGGTACACGCCCAGGCGTGATTCCCCCACGCCCCGGCTCTCGTCGCAGACCCGCTTGGCGGCGCGGCTGGCGATGTCGCGCGGGGCGAGGTTGCCGAACGCGGGGTACATGCGCTCGAGATAGTAGTCCCGATCCGCTTCGGGGATTGCATTCGGATCCTTGCGGCAATCCTCCTTCCGCTTGGGCACCCAGATGCGGCCGTCATTGCGCAACGACTCGCTCATGAGAGTGAGCTTGGACTGGTAATCGCCGCTGACCGGAATGCAGGTGGGGTGAATCTGCGTGTAGCAGGGGTTGCCGAAACAGGCGCCGCGTTTGTAGGCGCGCCAGATGGCCGTGGCGTTCGAGTTGCGTGCGTAGGTCGAGAGGTTGAAGACGTTGCCGTAGCCGCCGGTGGCCAGCACCACCGCGTCCGCGCTGTGCCGGGTGATCTTCCCGGTGATGAGGTCGCGCACGATGATGCCCTTGGCGTGGCCGTCCACCACCACCAGGTCGAGCATTTCGCTGTGGGTGAAAGACTGGACCGAGCCGGCGGCGATTTCCTTGCACAGCGCCGAGTAGGCGCCGAGGAGCAACTGCTGTCCGGTCTGCCCGCGCGCGTAAAAAGTGCGGCTGACCTGGGCGCCGCCAAAGGAACGGTTGTCCAGCAGCCCGCCGTATTCGCGCGCGAAGGGCACGCCCTGGGCCACGCACTGGTCAATGATGTTCACGCTCACCTGCGCCAGCCGATAGACGTTGGCCTCGCGGGCGCGGAAGTCGCCGCCTTTGAGGGTGTCGTAGAACAGGCGGTACACCGAGTCGCCGTCATTCTGGTAGTTCTTGGCGGCGTTGATCCCTCCCTGGGCGGCGATCGAGTGGGCGCGGCGCGGGCTGTCGTGGTACACGAAGTTTTTCACCCGATAGCCCAGCTCACCGAGTGTGGCCGCGGCCGACGCGCCGGCCAGGCCGGCGCCGACCACGATGACCTCGTATTTGCGCTTGTTCGCCGGATTGACCAGCTTCAACTCGAAGCGGTGCTTGTCCCACTTTTGCGCCAGCGGTCCGGAGGGAATGTTGGATTGCAGATTCATGCGCACGCTCCTCACTTGACCCAGCCCAGCCACACCGCTGCCGGGATGGAAACGTATCCGATCGCCAGCGCCCAGGAAGCCACCTGGCCGAAGCGCTGGATGGCCGGATTCCACGCCCGGTTTCGCAGCCCGAGCGACTGGAACATCGCCGCCACGCCGTGCCCGAGGTGAACACTCAGCAGGCTCACCGCTACGATGTAGAAGCCGGCAACCAGCGGCTGCTGAAATCCCACCACGACCATCCGGTACACGTCATGGACCTCTTTGCCGTCGAGCGTGGTTTTCATTACCGCGAGGTCGTGCGGGGTCAGGTCCACCGGCGCGCGGACCGTGAAATGCAGAAGGTGATAAATCACGAAGCACGCGATGATCAGGCCGGAGTAGATCATCGTCCGGGACGCGAGGCTGGCTCCGTAGGCCCCGCCGCCCTCGTAGGTCGCAGGTCGCGCGCGGCGATTCTCGAGCGTGAGCAGCACGGCCGTCCCGATGTGCAGCACGACCATCGCCAGGAGCGCAAAGCGGACCAGCCACAGCAACTCCCCCAGGGATTGGAGAAAGTGCGCGTAACGGTTCAGGACCGCGGGCCCCAGAAAGATCTGCAGGTTGCCCAGCATGTGGCCCACCACGAACCCGAACAGCACCAGACCACTCCCGGCCATCAGGTATTTACGTCCAAGCGTGGTTTGAAACAAAGCCCGCAGGATTTTCATGTCGGCATTGAATGAGTGTCCGCTGGTTGTTCGGGGGCGACCGGCCTGACTCGCGCGTGCCGCGCGATCACGGCTTTTGGATCCCCAAGGCGCGGGATCCGACGCGCCGGGTTAGTAAAGGGGCGGGGCTTCGGGGCGTCAACCGTTGGAGCAAGGTATAAGGTGGTCTGCCGGTCACGCTTATCCGGCCTGCTGCCTGGGCCGGCCTATTCCACGCTGGCGAACAGCCAGTCGAGATACTTCCGGCTGCCCCCGGCGACCGAAAGTTCGAGGAATTCCGCGGTCTCGTAAGGGTGACGGGCAAGCACCAGCTTCTTGAGCGCCGGGACGCGCCGCCGGCTGGTCTTGAGGATCAACAGAACTTCCGCGCCGGCTTCGATCCGGCCCTGCCACCAGTAGTGCGACTCGATCCGGGGCACGAGGTTGGCGCAAGCAATTAACCGCGCCTCCAGCGCGGCCCGCGCCAGCGCGCGGCCCGTCTTCAAATCGGGCACGGTCACGAGCACGAGGGTGGCGCGGGCGGCACTCATGGCGCGGGCGCTGGCACCGCGGGGTTGGCGGGGGCGGAAGCAACAACCGGTGCCGCCCCCCGATCGCGGGCAATCCAGCCGCCGCCCACCACCAAATCCTCCTGGTAAAACACGCACGCCTGGCCCGGCGTAACCGCTCGCTGGGGCGCGCGCAGCCGCACCGTGGCGCCGCCGTGGCCATCGGGCGTCACCGTGGCCGGAGTTCCCGGGTGGTTGTAACGGATCTTCGCGGTCACCGTGAGCGCGGGCGGCGGTTCGGCAAACGGAATCCAGTTGCACCGCTCCACGCGGAACTGATCGCAACTCAGGCCGGTCTCGTCACCCACGATCACCCGGTTTCGCGCCGGATCCAGTTCCAGGACATACAGCGGCCGGGCTGCCGACACCCCGAGCCCGCGGCGCTGGCCAATGGTGAAGAATTCGATGCCGTCGTGGTGTCCCAGCACCTGTCCCTGCTGATCCACGATCTCGCCCCGACGGGCTTCGACCAGTTTCGTCTGGCGAAGGAACCGGCCGTAATCGTTATCGGGCACGAAGCAAATCTCCATGCTCTCCTCCTTGTCGGCCGTCTTGAGCGACCGCTCGCGCGCCACTTCGCGGGTCTCGGTCTTGTGCAGGTCGCCCAGGGGAAAGAGCGCCCGGGCCAGTTGCTCCTGCCGGAGGGAGAACAGGAAGTAGCTCTGGTCGCGGCGCGGATCGCGCCCCCGCTTGAGCAGGCGCCGGCCGGTTTGCGGGTCGGTCTCGACGCGGGCGTAGTGGCCCGTGGCGATGAACTCGGCGCCGAGCTTGCGGGCGCGGGTCAGCAGGGTGCCGAACTTGAGCTTCTCGTTGCACATCACGCAGGGGTTGGGCGTTCGGCCGGCCTTGTACTCGTCGGCAAAGTACTGAATCACCTGCTGCCGGAAATCCTCCGCTTCATCCACCAGGTAGAACGGGATGCCGAGCCGGTGGCAGACCCCGCGGGCATCCGCGACCGCCTGTGGCCCGCAGCACTTGTCCTCCGCCCGCGAGACGCAATCCTGTGGCCAGAGCTTGAGCGTGATGCCCACCACCTCGTAACCCTGTTCCACCAACAGGGCCGCAGCCGTGGACGAATCCACCCCCCCGCTCATGCCCACCACCACGCGTGTTTTCGGTCTCCCCAACACGCGCCGAAGTTAGGATTGCCCCGCGGGGGTGTAAAGCGGCACCGCGGAACCGACGGCCAGGCTCGGCCGCGCGAAGCGCGCAACGGCGGGTGCGTTGAAGGGCGAAGAATGAACCATCGCACTGCGCGCTCTGCTGCCCCGGCCCTCGGACTTCGGACTTCGGACTTCGGACTTCGCCACCCGCCCTTTACCTCGTTCCGGGCGGTCGGGGCGGCCCCGGGAGGTTGGTGAAGCCGGGGAGCCCCGGCAGCCACGATGGCGGCAGGCCGGGGGGTGCCAGTGCGCCCATCGTCGCCTTGAACGCCAGTCGGGCGAAAGCCAGGTACACGTCGAACGGGGTCCGCAGATTGGTGACCACCTCGTTGCGGAGGCGGAGGTGGTAGGTGCGATTCCGTTCGGGGGCGCCGAGGTTGATGTAGTTCACTGCGCCGACAGTCAGGTTAAGCGTGTCAATGCCATCGAACGCGATGGCGCCGCGTGCGGTGGCCTGGTTGGTCTGCGTCCGGAGCGGGGCGCCGATCGCCTCCAGATTGCTCTTTCCGGCCGCGTCCTGCACGACGGTCATCTCCGCCAGATTCACCCGGAGCAGCCGCAGCCGCAGGCGCCGGGAAGACAGCCGCTCGCGGTCGTACTCCACATGAACTTCCGGCAGGGAAATCAGCGGGCCGCCGCCGAACTCCGGCGGGTTGAAGATCGTCAGGTCTTTGATCGAGACCATCGGCTCCAGCAGGCTGACCGAGAAGCTGCCGATCCGGATGTCCAGTCCCGTCGCTGCCCGCGCCCGGTACTGGACCCACTCCCGCAGGATCAGGTCCTTCAAGAGCAGCATGCACACCACCAGCACAATGGCCAGCACGGTCAGGCGGAAGGCCCAGCGGAAGACGAACTTCATGAGCTGGGGATACCACCGTTCGCTGCAACTCACAAACCCCGTCTGGCGGAATCTTCCGGACCACCCGCTACCGGAGCCGCGAATTTACGGGCTTTTCCAGCGGGAATGTAGTGGCGGCGGTGGTTGGCCGGTTCAAACGGCTCCCGGCGACGCCGCCAGGCCACGCGCGCGGGGGCCGGCCGCGGCCGGTTGGTTCGTTCCATCCGGCGAGCGCTTCCCGACCACCGCCCGCGACTACCGGGCAAATCGGCCCTCCCCCGCCAGGCCGTAGGGACCATCCTTCGCCCGCCATTGCCCCACATCGAAAGGCTGCCCGCCTTGCCGGCGGCTCAGTTCTTCCAAATAGGCCCGGTCGTGAAAGTTGCCGGGCGACACGCGGCTGGCAGTGAGAGAGTCACCCGAGCCGAGGTACAAGTAGGCGTCACCCAGATCAGCGAGGGTCAGCCCGGCTACCGAGACCGGATTGGGAGGCATGAAGCCCGCGGGCGCTCCGATCACCACCGGAGCCGGAATGAAGTGCGACGCGTCCATCTGCCCGATGGCCGACCCCTTCAACGGCATGACCGACGGCCTCGGCCATTCCTTCATCACCTCCTCCAACACTTTGCGGATGGAGGGGTCGGGATTACCGGCCACGCCGTCGTGCGGCAGGATCACGTACAGGCTGCCCGGATGGCTGGTCTCCAAGTGCCTGGTCACGTTCGCCGTGGCAAACTCTGACGCGAACTGGAGCGGCACCGCTGGGTTGGGCTTCAGCCCGCGGCGAACGTGCATCACCCCGATGAGCAGCAAGCCCTTCCGCTTCCGGTCTAGAACCTCCTTCACCACCACCTCGGCGAAGTGCCTGTCACGTTGCCGGGTGAGCCGAATCCGTTCGGCCTCCGGCCCGGACCAGTCAACCGGTGGGTCGCCTGCCAGGACGCGGAGTTGCCGCGCGGGCGGGAGCTTCGCGTTCACCTCACGAACGACCGCGAAGAACTCCTCGTAAGCCTCCGCGTCCCACGGCCCGACCGGCGAGGCGGAATGGTCGCGCCACACCGCCCGCAGGTCCGTCACGGGCGCGTCCTCGCCGGCTAGGTACCGGTCCAACACCGGCTGATGCCGGGCGTTCGCCCACTCGATGACGATGTCGTTGACCCGGTTCGCGAAGTCGGGATGACGGATGAGGTCGTGGAAGAACCGGTGCTGCTCGCGCAGCCCATGCACCTCGCCGAGGGCAACCAGTGGATGACGCTCAAACGCGGCGAGCACCGCACGGATGGCGTTCTCGGGTCCGGGCGCGAGCGGACCTTTGACCGCTGCGGCGGCCGAGTCCATCGGCCCCGGCCGGGTAGGTTCGCCCGCCGCTGACAGCCGGGGGGGATGCCGCGCCCATCACGAGCGTGAACAACCCGGCAACCACCAAGCAGTGCCTCGCAGTCACGCCAGGGTGTGGCCACGGTCGCGCACCAGGTGACGCAAGGTTTTCCGTTCCT
>CAYNCT010000066.1:6689-14087 GCA_964396005.1 uncultured Verrucomicrobiota bacterium
GGGTGTGGCCACGGTGGCTTCATTGCCTGGACCTTCAATAAGCGGTCATTTGCATTCGCTGCCGGAACTCGTCGGCACTGAGCTCGCCCTCTGCGAATGCCTCCGCGTCCGCCTTTTTGAAACGCAGCGTCAGCGCGGTTGGCGGGTCACCGTCCCGCGCGATGACGACCACCCGCTCCTGGGCATTGCGCCGGGTGACTTCGACCTGTTCCGTCGGCGGCGCCGCGGGGCCGAGCGCGACGATGACCACCTGATCGTCCCCGCCCAGGTGCCGGATGTTCACCGCGTTCCGGGCAGCCTCCACCAAAGCCCGTTTAAGTGCCTCGACGGTGGACGCGCTGTACGGCACGGCTCGCTCCTTGCCCGCGCTCAATCCGTAGTGACGCGCCGCCTCGGGATGCACCCGCAGCGGGCCCTCTCCGGCCCGCCGACCGAACAACTCGCGGCGGGTTTCCTCCCAGGTGGAATTGTCCGGCCGATTCGGGCTTTCCTCGCCCTCGGCCACTTTCGGCGGAGCCACCAGTGGGAACCGCACGTGCAGCATGAAGACCGCTCCGAAACCCTGGAGATAAAGGGTCCTCGGCGAAGGCCGCCCCATGGACGTGAGAACGGTGATCCCGAGGGCAGTCTCGGCGCTCCCGCCCGCGCCGGCGCGCTCGGCCGCCTTGTCCAGCAGGCGCTGCATCACCTTGAGGTCCTCGGTCAGCCGGTCGCGCTGGTCCTCGTTGAGCTCCGCCGCGACCACTACCGGGGCGCCGAGGGCACCGCTACCGAACGGATCGCTCACGAAGGCCATGAGACCGGCCCCCAGGTCCGGCCAAGCCGGCGGCTCGGGCGGCTCCGGGCTCCCGACGAGAACATCGGGCGGATTCGGTCCCCGCCGGAGCTGGCTCAGGCGCAGGGACTGCTCGGCCAGCGCGCGGGCGTGTCGCGACAGCTCGCCCGCATGCGCCGCCACCGTGGCGGGGCCCTCACCCGGAATGCCGGCATTGGGCGCCAGCGGGGGCAGAACCGGCGGCGGCGGGTCCGCGCTCACAGCGACGCTCGCGAGCAACAGGGCGCCGAGCAAACCGGATCCGGTAAGGCGTGGGGAATGGAGTTTCATGGTGAGTTCCTTTCGTATGTGGGGTTCACAGTTGTTCCTGAGTCGGGTGGATTCGCGGAAAGCGGGGAGGCGCTGACCAGTTGGCCCAGGGCGCGGGTGGTCGTGGTCAACCGGGCGTCGGCGTTGACGGCGACGGTTTCCAGATCGCGCCGCAACCAGGCCAGGTCCGCCTGGCGTTGCCGGTCCAGTTGACCGACGAGCGACCACGTCGCCCGCTGGTCCTCCTCGCGGGCCAGCGCCACGGCGCCGGCGAGCTGCTCCAGTTTGCGGTCGGTCTGCTCATTGGCGGCAGCCAGCGCGGTGCGGAGTCGGTCCTCAAAGTTGGCGCGCAGTTCGTCGCGAAGCGCCGGCACCAGGACCGCGCGAAGTTGCTCGACGCCGGGCGCGGGCGCGGACAGTCGTCCCAGCAGCAGGCCGGCGCCCAGTACGCCGGCGGCCGCGGCGGCCCACGGCAGACGCGGCATCCGCCACCGGGCCCGCGCGGCGGGGCGCAGCGGAACGCACCACGAATCCAGGGCGCGCAGGGTGGCGCGCCAGCCCTCGACGGCCTGGCGGCAGTCCGCGCAGGTTTCCAGATGCTGGCGGCATTCGCCGAAGCGGTCAGGAGGCAGTTCTTGGTAGAGAAAGCCAGCCCACTCCTGCGGCGTGGGATGCGATCGCGTGGGATGCAGGTTCATGGGACAAAGGATGCTTGGGGCCGTTGACGGCGGTTCGGCGCGGGGGCAACGCGCAGCTCGAGCTGGCCTCGCAACCGGCGCGCCAAATCGTTCAGAGCCTCCGTCATGCGGGTCTTCACGGTGCCTTCGGGTAAATCCAATACTTCGGCGATTTCCCGAAACTTGAGGCCTTCATAATGCCGGAGGATGACGATGCACCGGTAGTTTTCCGGCAATTCGCTCACAGCGGCGCGGACGGCGTCCGCGGTCTCGGTCGCCACCACCGCCTCGCGGGGGCAGGGGTGGTCTGCCGGGAAGTCGTCGAAGCTCGCGTCCTCCCGGCCCGGCTGTGGTTCGAGGCGGGTTTCGTGGCGGTGCCGGGTACGGCGGCAGTCGTTGTAACAGTGGTTCAGCGCCACCCGCCAAACCCAGGTCGAGAACTTGCGGGCCGGCTCGTAGGCGTGCCGGCGCGCATACAGTTTGGCGAAGATCTCCTGGGTCAGATCCTCGGCCAGGTGCGCATCGCCCACCACCCGGGCGCAGAGCCGTTGCAGAGGTTCCTGCCACCGCCCGACAAGCTCGGCGAAGGCCGCCGCGTCGTCCCGCGTCTGGACGCGCCACATGAGCTGCTCGTCCGTCGGCGTCAGCAGGTTCTTGAGCGAGGAGATCAGGGCCGGCATAGCGGGCTGAGGTTCGGTGTTCAGGCGTCAGTCATCCGCCGCCGAACCGGGCGCGCGGTCGGTCCGAGGCTCCGGGCCACCCGCTCCCCCTTGAGGCAGGGGCGGTTGGAAATCGAACTTCCAGACGGCATCGCATCGAACACTGGTACAACCCCGCCGGGCTGGCGGTTTGAACTTTTTTCGGAAACTTTGGCCTTTCAGGTCGTGTTCTGGGGAGGACAATGAACTCGAACCCGATCGGGCAGTGAAGTTGGCGAACCAGCCAGTGGATGACCGACCCGCTCCATTTCGAGGCGTTCCTGCGGAGTTACGAGGACATGGTTTTCTCGACCGCGTGGCGCTTGCTGGGCAATGAGGCGGAAGCGGAGGACATCGCGCAGGAGGTCTTCTTGAAGGCGTACGAACATTTTGAGGAGCTGCAAGCCAGCCCGACCGCCGGCGGCTGGCTCAAAACTGTCGCGCGCAACCTCGCGCTCAACCATCTGACCCGCTACCGCAATCGCTGGAAGTTCTTCTCCGAGTACGAGCGCGGCGACGACCCGGACGCCTCCGGGTTCCTGGAGAGCCTCCCGGCCCCTGACACCCATGACGCCACCCTCGACCAGGCCGACCGCCGGGAAATCCTCGAGGCCGCCCTGCAAAAACTGCCGCCCGCCCAGCGCGTGCCGCTGGTGCTCTACCATTTCGAGAACCTGAGCTACGAGGAGATCGCGGCGCGGCTGCGCGTCTCGCTCGGCAAGGTAAAAACCGACATTCATCGCGGCCGCGAAGCGCTGCGGCGCCGGCTGCGCCTCAACCCAGAAGCTGCACCCGCTTGATCCCTGCCCGATGAACACCCCGCCCCCGCCCCCTGAACCCCGCTGGGTCGCCGACCTGGACCGGCGCCTCAAAGACCTACCGCCCCGCCGCGCGCCCGCCACTCTCGCGCCCCGGGTCAGGGCGGCCCTCCGCGCGCGGGCGGCCCAGCCGTGGTATGGTCGCGCGTGGTGGCAATGGCCGCCTGCGGCCCGGGCGCTGTCGCTGCTCATCTTTTCCTCCTTGCTGGGCGGGCTGACGTGGGTGGGGCTGAACGCCGGCCGTAGCGACCTCGGCACCGCGCTCGGCACCCGGGTTGCCGATACCCTTGCCTCCGTGGCGCCGCTCTGGGCGCTGCTGGCCACACTGGTCGAAGCGATGGCCCGCGTGCTCCAGTGCGTGCCGCTGGCTGCGTGGGCCGGCGCCCTCGCGTTTTTCGCTGCCATGTACCTCGCCACCATCGGCCTGGGAACCGCCCTTTACCGCATCGCCTTACCGCAGAGGAATCCATGAAGCCACGCCTCTTCCACCCCGTTCGCTCCGTGCTCGCCTCGGGTCTCCTGCTGTTGGCTGCCGGGGACGGCCGGGTCGCCGCCCAGGATGTTCCCACGCCGCCCGCCGCGCCGAACGCGGAGGGCCTGGCTCCGCGTCCGCCCGTGGACCTGGTGCCCACACCCGTGGACGCCGGAGACGACGGCTTTGTTGGCGGGTCGGGGCCGGGTGGCGAGGTGGTTCGGATTGGCGCCTCCGCCCGGGTCGGCGCCGGGGAATCCGTGCGCGAACTGGTCGTGGTGTTCGGCGATGCGACGGTCGAGGGCGAGGTGCGCGGGGACATGGTGGTTGTCTGGGGCGACGCGACGGTCAACGGGCGCGTCGGCGGCGATCTGGTGAGTGTCTTTGGCAAGACCACCTTGGGTCCTCAGGCGCGGATCGGCGGCGAATGTATCGCGGTGGGTACGGAAATGCTCCGGGACGCGGGGGCGGTGCTCAATCGGCAGCCCATCGAGGTCAACCTCGGGGGATTCATGCACTGGCTGAAAAGCGGGTTGCTGCTTGGGCGGCCCCTTGTGCCCGGTTTGTGGTGGTGCTGGTTGGCGGTCGTCATCCATTTCCTGGTCTATCTGCTGATCATCCTGATCGCCCCGCGCCCGGTGGACGCGTGTTGGCAGGCGCTGGATACGCAGCTTCCGGCCGCGTTCGGCGCGGGCTTGGTCGGCTTCATCCTGATCGCGCCGCTGCTGACCATCGTGGCCGCCACCGGCATCGGCGTGCTGTTGATCCCGTTCCTGATCCTCGCGTTCATCGGCGCGGTTCTGCTGGGCAAAGCTGCCGCGCTGCAGTTCCTCGGCGGCCAGTTGAACCGACGCGTGGACCCGGACGCCACGCCGAATTCCCTGCTCGCCTTTGTCGTCGGGTTCCTGCTCGTCACTGCGCTTTACTTGGTGCCCGTGCTGGGTCTGCTGGTCTGGGGCACACTGCCCATCCTGGGCCTGGGCGCGGTCATCCTCGCGACCCTCCATGCCACCCGTCGGAATGGACGGGCGCCAGCGGTGGCTCCGGTGCCTCCGGTTTCCTTCGCGCCGGTGGAGGGAGCGGCAGCCCCGGGGCAACCCGCGTTTGCGGGGCCTCCGACCGAGGCGCCCAGCGCCGTTACCTTGCCGCCCGCGTGGCTTCCGCCCGGCTCAGCGCCTTCAGCCCCCACGCCAGCGACGGCCGCCGCTGCCCTGGCGGCTCTGCCGCGCGCGGGCTTTTGGATTCGGTTAGCCGCGAGCCTGCTGGATTTAATCTTGCTGGGGTGGGTGTTTGCCTTCCTCGACGGCTTCTTTCCCCTGGTGTGGCTGGCCTATCACATCGGAATGTGGACGTGGAAGGGCACGACCATTGGCGGCATCGTGTGCGCCTTGAAAGTGGTGCGGGTGGACGGACGGGAGGTTGACTTCACGGTGGCGTTGGTCCGCGGTCTGGCGGCGGTGTTCTCGTTCGTTGCCCTCGGTATCGGCTTCTTCTGGGTGGGGTGGACGCGCGAACGCCAGGGCTGGCACGACCTGATCGCCGGGACCGTTATCGTGCGGGTGCCCCGCGGGATGTCGCTGATCTGAACCGAATTCGAAATCCGACGTGCAGCAACCTCCACGCGCGGGTCGTGACGGGAAGCTCTCGGTGCGGCTTGAGCCCGAAAACCGAAGTCGGATCCACAGGAGGCAACGAAGCTAAAAAAGGGAGAAGGGCTTCCACCGCGATAGGACGTTCCGGAAAAGTGCCCGGAGGAGAACCCCTTTCCCGTTGCACGTTCCCTTCGTGGTCTTCTGTAGGACGAATTTCGGAGTTCGGCTTAAGCCTGAGCGGCGGGGCCGGACGCCTCCAGAATCTCGTCCAGGCAACCGCTCACCGCCGGCCGCGCCACCGGATTCAGCCACGCCCGCCGGATCCAATACCCCGGCACAGTCTGCGCCCGGACCACGGGCTCGCCCGCCGCAAATTCCACCAGCAGTTCCCCCTCCCGCCGGTAGAACCGGTGCGCCAGCGTCTCCGGGTCGAGAATCCAGTACTCCTGCACCCCGTGCTCTTCGTACGCCGCAAACTTCGGCCCGGTGTCGCGCTCGTCCGACCAGGGCGACAGCGCCTCCACCACCAGCGTGGGCGCCAAGGGCGCGTGCGTGGGCACCAAGCGCGCCACCTGCTCGGTGGTGAAGTAGGCCAGGTCCGGGAGGAACACGTTGCGCGAGCTCAACCGCACCGCCACCACCTCGCGGAACAGCTCGCCGAGCCGGCGGCGTTCGAGGTAGCCCGCCAGCAAGCGGTCCAGGAAATTCAACAAGCGGGCGTGGCGCAGGTTCACCGGCGAATGCATGAACTTCTCCCCGTCAATGAGGTCGGCGTGGACGCCCGGCTGGAGCCAGTCCAGAAACTCCTCGGCCGTCCAGAGCCGGCGCTCGCTGTTTTGGGCGATGGACACCACCGTCGGCATGGTCCCAGCCTTCACGCCCCGCCCCGGCGGTCAACCCGGGCTGCTTCGTCCGCCAAACCCGATGGGAGCTCTTTTGCGCTCTGTCGGCGCTGGACGCGGCTTGCGCCTGGCCCGGCCGCGCTCGAGTGGTCACCCGAGCGAGAAGCCTCTTGGTGCCGACGCGCGGGCCATCCGGGTTCGCACTGCTCCCGCTGATGACTGACCAACCGTTACCGGGCAACTTCACGCGTGAATGCGCCCGGGCGCTGGCGCGTCAGTCACCTGCCAACTGCTCGAACACTCGACCTGACATGAAGACTGCTTCCAGCCATCCCACTACCCGTCGCGAGTTTCTGCGCACCACCGCCCGGACCCTGGCCGCAACCGCGGTCACGGGCGCCGTGAGCCGACCCGGTTATACGGCAGAGAACCACACGATCAAAATTGCGCTCGTTGGTTGCGGCGGGCGCGGTAGCGGCGCCGCGGGCCAGGCGCTGTCCACGCGCGGTCCGACCAAACTCTGGGCGCTGGCGGACGTGTTCGACTACAAGGTGCAGGGCGCGCTGAATCAGTTGCGCCCTCGCTTCAAGCAGCAGATCGAGGTGCCGCGCGAGCGGCAGTTCGTCGGCCTCCGGGCCTTCCAGCAGGCGATTGATTCGCTCGACAAGGGTGATGTGGTCATCCTGGCCACGGCACCGGCCTTTCGCCCGATTCACTTCGAGCACGTGGTCCAAAAAGGCTTGCACGCCTTCATCGAGAAGTCCTTTGCGGTGGACGCGCCCGGCACGCGCCGAATCTTGCGCGCGGGGGAAGCGGCGCGGACGAAGAACCTGAAGGTCGCCACCGGTCTGATGAGCCGCCACTCGAAGGCGCTCGAACAAGCGGTTCAGCAGATTCACGACGGAGCGATCGGCGACGTCATCACGGCCTGGGCCTACCGGATGCATGGCCCGGTGAACTACAGCCCGCGGCAACCGGGCCAGAGCGAACTGGCCCACCAGATCACCAACTACAGCAATTTCACGTGGCTCAACGGCAGCTTCATCGTGGACTGGCTCATCCACAACATTGACGTGTGCTGCTGGGTGAAGAACGCCTGGCCGGTGTCGGTCCAGGGCATGGGCGGCCGTCAGGTGCGGACCGACAATGACCAGCTCTTCGATCATTACTTCGCCGAGTACACGTTCCCGGACGGCACGCGCCTGGCCGCGCAGG
>CAYNCT010000066.1:14097-18020 GCA_964396005.1 uncultured Verrucomicrobiota bacterium
GAAGGCATATCGCCAACTGCTACGATTTCTTCGGAGACATCATTCAAGGCACGCGGGGCTGTGGCGTGCTGGGCGAGGGCATCCCCAATCCGCGACTTTACCGGGGGCACCTGCAAAGCCCGGAGAATCTCCTCTGGCGGTACCGGGGCGAGCCGTACGACCAGTACCAGTACGAGCACGACCTGTTCTTCGATGCGATCCGCAACGACCGCCCGTACAACGAAGTGGAGCGCAGCGCCAAATCCTGCTTCGCCGCGATCATGGGCCGGATGGCGTGCGAATCGGGCAAGGAGATCCACTGGGATGAGGCGCTGGCCTCGAACCTCGAGCTGGCGCCGGGGTTGGACAACCTGACCGACCTTGAAGCACCACCGCCGGTCCAGCCGGGGCCGGACGGCCGCTACCCGGTCGCCAAGCCCGGGAGCACGGTGGTGCTCTGACCGCCCGGCGGCCGGCGCCGGGGGCTCATTCCCACTCGATGGTGCCGGGCGGTTTGCTGGTGAGGTCGAACACCACGCGGTTCAAGCCGCGCACCTCGTTGGTGATCCGCAGGGAGATCTTCTCCAACAGGTCGTAGGGCAGGCGCACCCAGTCCGCCGTCATGCCGTCCTGGGATTCGACCGCCCGGATGGCGAGGGTCCAGTCGTAGGTGCGCTCGTCGCCCTGGACCCCGACGCTCCGGACGGGCAGCAGGACGGCAAAGGTTTGCCAGGTCTTGTAGTAAAGCCCGCAGGCTTTCATTTCCTCGACCACGATGGCGTCGGCCCGCCGGAGCACCCGCAGCTTGTCCGCGGTGACCTCGCCGAGACAGCGCACCGCCAGGCCGGGCCCCGGGAACGGCTGGCGCCAGACGATCTCCTCCGGCAGCCCCAGTTCCTTGCCGAGCTGACGCACTTCGTCCTTGAACAGGCAGCGCAGCGGCTCGACGAGTTCGAACTTCATCCGTTTGGGCAGGCCGCCCACGTTGTGGTGGCTCTTGATGAGCGCCGCGGGATTGCCCGCAATGGGCACCGACTCGATCACGTCCGGGTAGAGCGTTCCCTGCGCGAGAAATCGCGCCTTGCCCGCGCGCCGGGTCGCGGCCTCAAACACCTCGATGAAAGTGCGGCCGATGATCTTGCGCTTCTTCTCCGGATCGGTCACGCCCTTGAGCCGACCGAGGAACAATTGGGTGGCGTCCTCGTACTGGAGCTTCACCCGAAAATGTCGCCCGAACACCGCGCGCACGACCTCCGGCTCGCGGTCGCGGAGGAGGCCGTTGTTGACGAAGATGGCGGTGAGTTGGGAGCCGATGGCCTTGTGAATCAGCGCGGCCGCCACGCTCGAATCCACGCCCCCGCTCAAGCCGAGGATCACATGTTCCCGGCCCACTTGCGCGCGAATCTCCTCGACCGCCCGGTCCACGTAATGGCGCATCGTCCAGCCGCGACCGCAACCGCAGACCTGATGCACAAAGTTCGAGAGAATCTCCTTGCCGCGCGGCGTGTGGGCGACTTCCGGATGGAATTGCAGTCCGTAAAAACGGCGGGCGCGGTGCTCGATCGCCGCGTAGGGCGCGTTGTCGCTGACCGCCACCGGGCGAAAGCCCTTGGGCAGGCGCGTCAGCCGGTCGCCGTGGGAATTCCAGACCTGCAAAGTGGTCGGCAGTTTCCGGAACAGGTCACAGGACGGATCGCGAATCGTCAGCGCGCCCCGGCCGTACTCACGCTTCTGGCCCGGCTCCACCTTCCCGCCCAGAAAGTGGCCGAACAACTGCACGCCGTAACAGATGCCCAGAATCGGAAGGTCCAACTGGAAAATGGCCGGGTCGGGCAGCGGGGCCTTCGGCTCGTACACGCTGGACGGGCCGCCGGAAAGAATGAGTCCGCTGGGCGCCAGCGCGTCAATCTTCGCGGCCGGCGTGTGGTACGGCAGGATGGTCGAGTACACCTGGCACTCGCGGACGCGGCGGGCGATCACCTGGGTGTACTGGGAGCCGAAATCAAGGATGACGATTTGCTCGTTCATGCAAGCGTGGGCGGTTGTTTGCCGGCTGCCGGACCGGTTGACCAGTCAAAACTCCTGTGCCCGCTGCGCGGCTCACATCGGGCTCGCCTCGCCCCCCCGACCTGCGGCAGGCTCCGCCCATGAGCGAACGCGATCCCCGCGCCGTCGGCGGCAGCAGGCTGCTCTGGCCGTTTCTGATCGGCGATGTCCTGCTGCTGGGGGCGGCCTTTCTGATTTTCTGGCAGGCGCATCGGCCCATGACCCCGGTCGAGGTCGTGGTGGTCGCGGCCTGCACGGCCCTCGGAGCACTGCTCGGGGCCTGGCCGTTCGTTCTGCAGCAACGGGCGGCATTGACCCTCGCCGAAGCCGACCGGGTGGCCGACAGCGTGGCGCAAATCCAGCAGGTGGAACTGGTGGCCGAGCGCATCGCCGCCGCCACGGCCAAGTGGCAGACCGCCCAGGATCACGCCGCCAGGACCGTCACCGCCGCGCGGGACATCGCGGATCGCATGAGCCGCGAAAGCCGCGACTTCTTCGCCTTCTTCGACAAGGCAGATCAAACCGAGAAGGCCCACCTGCGGCTCGAGGTCGAGAAATTGCGCCGGGCGGAGGCGGATTGGCTGCAGGTCCTGGTGCGAATCCTCGACCACGTCTATGCGCTCCAGCAGGCCGCCCTGCGCTCCGGTAAGCCGAACGTTGCCAACCAGATCTCGGTGTTCCAGGACGCCTGTCGCGACGCCGCGCGCCGGGTGGGACTGGTCCCGGTCACCGTCGAGCCGGGCACTCCCTTCGATGCCAAAGCCCACCAGCCGCTCGACCCCAACGCGCCTCTGCCCGAGCGGCCGGTCGTCGCCCAGGTGGTGGGCACGGGCTACCACTTTCAAGGCCGGCCGTTGCGGCCGGTGGTGGTGGTCTTGAAATCCGCCGAGACGGCCACAACGCAGCCTTCCGAGGCTCCAAACGGCGAAATTGGGGAAGCTCCTCCGGCGGCCGCCTTGCCCGTCCCGGACACGCGGGCGACGGGGGCGGAAGTGCCGCCGACGCCCGCGCCAGCATCAGTAGCCCGCGTCAACCCCGTCGCGCCGGCCGAGTCCGGACCGGCGGCCGCGTGAGGTCGGGCTCCGCGCGCGCGGCCCGCTACGGCGGCGTCACCAGCCCTGCCAGCGCCGGGAAAAGGGACGCCTCATCCGGCAGATGGAGCGTTGGGCGGTCAGGCGCGACCAGACCGAAGCCTTCGCCATAAGCCGGGCCGTTGGCCACGCTGCCATCCGTCCGACACTCCCGCACCTGCCGCTCGGCGTGCGCCAGGGCCTCCGGCCGGGCTCCGTCCACCTCGTACTTCCACCCCACCAGCCGGGCGCGGGGAAACCAGCCGCGCAACTCGGCGATCAGCTTGGGCGTGGCCACCAGCTCAACCAGCCAGCCCGACTCGCGCGAAGGCAGCTTGCCCAACCCGGTTTTACCGCCGGGCTCCGGCAACTCCTCCAGGTGGCCGGCGGGCGCTCGCCGGAAGCGGCGACCGAAGCCGAAATCGCTGACCGCCGCGGCGTGGAAGACCGCCGCAAAGCCCTCGGCGCTCAGCCGCCGGAGCTGCACCGCCAGATCGGCCGTGGTGCTGAAGCTCGCCAGTCGCGCCACTCGCCGCTCGCCGGTCCAGGTCGCCTGTTCGCCCAGCAGCAACGTGACCTCGTGCCCTTGTTCGGACAGCCAGTTGGCCAGCCGGGTTCCCAGTCCGCCGGTCGAGAAATTCGTCAACCGCCGCACTTCATCGAGCGGTTCGTAAGTGGGACCGGCGGTAACAAGGACCTTCACGGCGTAACTGCGCGGCTAGTCGCCGACGTTGCCCGAGATCTCCACCTTGCCCGTGCCGCGATGGCTCACCCGCGCGGCGCCGGTGAACACGTTGTCGGTGATCACCGCCCGGCGCACGCCCTCGC
>CAYNCT010000067.1:0-18016 GCA_964396005.1 uncultured Verrucomicrobiota bacterium
GTGGCCGGAAACTCCGGATGCTCGCGGCGGACGTTCGCCGGCGCCCGGAACAGGATGCCGACATCCGCCGCCCGCAGCATGGCGATGTCGTTGTACGAATCGCCGCCCGCGATCACGCGGTAGTTCATTCCCCGCAGCGCCTCGACCGCCCGCCGCTTCTGGTCGGGAATGCGCAGCGCATAGTCCACCACGCGATCCTGCTCCACGACCAGCCGGTGGCAGAGCAGCGTGGGCCACCCGAGCTGCCGCAGCAGCGGCTGCGCGAACTGCTCAAACGTGTCGGACAGGATGATTACCTGCGTGAACTCCCGCAGCGCCTCGAGGAACGCGACCGCTCCGTCCAGCGGCCGCAAGGACGCGATCACGGCCTGAATGTCGGACAGCTTCAAGTGATGCTCCGCCAGCAACTGTAACCGGCCCCGCATCAGCACGTCGTAATCGGGCACATCGCGCGTGGTCAGGCGCAGGCGCTCGATGCCGGTCTTTTCGGCCACGGCGATCCAGATTTCCGGAGTCAGCACCCCTTCCATGTCGAGGGTGACGATGCACTGTTGCATCCGCGAATCCTCGCCCTCCGGCCACCGGGTGTCGAGCGTTCAACCGCCGGGACAAGGCTGCGCAGTTCGCGTCAATTGCTTCTCGTTCCGCTTTGCTGCCGGATCAACCCGGAAGCTCGGGGTGCGAAATCTGGGACAAGTTCAAGCCCCGGAGTCCGCGGCGCGCGGCAAGCTCGATGGCGTTTCCCGGCTACCCGAGACGCCGACGCCGACCAGACGGCTCGGATCGTGGACCCCGCCTCGCGCGTCTCGCGGGTTCGGCCGTGCTCGCGAGAGGCTGACGGGCGCTCCCGAGGTTGCGGCCCGGACTCCCCTCAAGGCGCCCGCGGGGATGGCGGCGCCGGTGGTCCGGCTTCGCCCCGACGCAGGCGTCCGCGGATCACTCCCAGATAGAGCCCGCCGCCCACCCCCACCGCCACGGCGGTCGAGAGCGCCGGCAGGTGCCGCGTGCGAATGCCGGGCAGTTCGGTGGGCGGCACGGTGAGCGCGGCCACCACCCCCAACACCCACAGCAGCGCCGCCCCGGCGATCCAGCCCCGCCAGCGGCCGAGCGAAAACCCGTGGCCCGTTGTACCGTCAGCGGGCGGGGCGCGCAGAGCGGCGATCAGGATGCCGGCGTAACCCAGGTAACCGGCCACCGCGGAAATCTGGGTGATGACCTCCAGGTTGGGCAGCGCGACCACCACCAGCGAGGACGTCGCCCAGAGGAACAGAATCGCGTTGCGCGGTGTCTGCTGCCCGACGGCGACCCGCGCCAACCAGCGGGAGCCGGGCAGCATCCGGTCCCGTCCCAGCGCGAAAAGCAGGCGGCTGGTCGCGGCCATGCTGGCCAGGGCGCACGCGAAGATGGACACGCCCACCACCGCCAGCACGACGGAGGTTCCGCCGGCCCCGAAAGCGCGCCGCAGCAGCCAGAGCAGCGGATTGTCGGCCGCCTGGGCCGCCGGCAGGTCCTGCAGGCAGCCGACCGCGCCTGCCAGCATCAAAAATCCGGCGCCGCCGGCGCTCAGCAGCGAGAGCAGCATGGCGCGCGGCACCACCCGCCGCGGCTGATGGGTTTCCTCCGCCAGATCGGCCGCGGCTTCGAACCCGGTGAGACACCATGCGCCCAGCAACAGGGACAGCGCCCACGCACCCGCGCCGGCCGGCAACCCCGTGGCGGCCTGCCGCGTGTTCCACAGCAGCTCGGGCGAGCCTTCCCGCCCGAGGGTGAACGCGATCAGCGCCACGCTCACGCCCGCGACGCCCAGCAACTCGGTCCAGACGCCCGTGTTGGTGACCAGCGCGGCCAGGCGGATGCCGGCCAATTGCACCAGGGCGACCGCGGCAATGACCGCCAGGGTGAGCGCCACCAACGCCCGCGGCCCGGCCCAGACTCCTCCCAGCCAACCGCCCGCCTGTGTCGCCAGCGTGGCACACACTCCCGGGAAGCCGGTGACAAATTGCAGCGTCAGCAGCCAGCCCACCGCGAACCCGTAGTGCGGGTTCACCAGCCGGCTGGCCCACTGGTAACCGTACCCGGACAGCGGGATGCGCGTGGAAAGCTCCGCCAGCACCAGCACGACGAGCGTCTGCCCGCACAACACGATCAGCCACGACCACGCCACCGCGCCTCCCACCTGCCGCAGCCCGTGGCCAAAGTTGGCGAACACGCCCGTGAAGACCGAGATCAACGAGAACGCAACCGCAAAGCTGGAAAACGCACCGAGGCTGCGACGCAGTTGGGGCGCATAGCCGAACGCCCGCAGTTCTGCCGCGTCGTCCGCGCCCGGACTTCCGTTGGGCGGGGCCTTGATCATCAGCCGGGCCACGGACCGTAAAGGGCGGTGATGCGTTCCCGCAGTTCCGCCACGAACGCCGGCGTGATTTCCGCCTCGTGGGCGATGCCGTACCAAAGCCCGGCCTCGCGGACGAAGCGGCGCAGGTTCACCAGCGCGTGCTCCACCTGCTGCCAGGTCAGACCCATGGCCTCGGGCCGAATGTCCACCCCCACCCGGTGAATGGCCGCCAACATTTCCTCGGCGCGGTCGCGGTGGAGGTGCGAGCCCACCACGATCCCCAGGCATACCGGCTGGCCGTGGATGAACTTTTTGCCGGTAAAATACTCGAGGGCGTAGAAGACGAAATGGTCCACGCCCTCGATGTGCCGGGGATTCCAACCGGCATTGTGGAAGGACGCCCCCGCCCAGCGCATGGCGGTCATCAGCGCCCGAATGCCGGCCTCGTTGACGTCGCGGATGTCGTCCAGCCGCGGCCACAAGCCCTCGAGCACGGCGCGCGCTTCCGTCACGAGGCGCTCGTCGTAGGGCCACTGCGGCTCGGTCCGCCCGCGGTCGCGCGCCAGCCGCCAGTCGGCGTGCGCGGTGTGGAAGCAAAAGACCTCGCAAATGCCGCTGCGGTTGAGCGCCGGCGGCGCGCTCTGGATGACCTCGAAATCCACATACACCGCTTCGGGAACCGCCCAGCCCACGTAGCGCACCAGGCCGCCGTATCGCAGGCCGGCCCGGTGACCAAAGGGCGCGTCCACCGTCATCGCCGTTGGCACCTGGAACAGCGGCAGCCGCCGGGACCAGGCGATAAACTTCGCCACATCCAGCGCCTGCCCGCCGCCCAGCCCGACCACCGACGCGCAGGACGGCAGCGCAGCCAACTCCCGCGTCAGTTCGTCACCGTCAATCGTCCGGACCAGGTACGGCGTGACTTCGCCGCGGAACCGGTCGGCGAACTTCGGCCATAAATCCGGCATGGTGACCACCAGGCAGGGGCGATGGGCGAAGTTCGGGATCTCGGCCAGCAGGTTGCGGCCGAAAATGATGGTGAACTCGTAGCCGGTGGACAGCAGGCTCGGCATGGCAGCAGGCGAATGCACGAACGAATGGTTCCAAGGCGCGCGCGGAGTGTCGAGCGCGAGACGCCGCCGACCGGGCAGCGGAAAACCGGGGCTGTTGGCGTGCGGCGAGCCGCGCTCTCCGCCCTGTGGGGGCCATCGGTCGTTGGTGGCTCGGCCCACTCCGCGAACGCGCGTCGGCCGGGCCGGGGTTGGCGCCCGGGAGGTCACGCTTCGCGCTTTACAGCCGGCGGGGGGTGCGCCAACTCTCGCCGGTCAGCAACGTCCGTTTCGCAGCCGCCTGCTTCAACATGAGAACGACTCCCGCCTCTGCCCTCCCGCGTCGCCAGTTCCTCGCCGGCCTCCTGGCCACCGCCGCCGCGCCCTTGGTGGTGCCCGGCTCGGTGCTGGGCCTCAACGGTGCCACGGCCCCTTCCAACAAGATCGTCTTCGGCGGCATCGGGATCGGTAACCGCGCGCTTTTCATCCTGCCCAATTTCCTGTCCCAGCCTGACCTGCATTTCGCCGCGGTCAGCGACGCTCGCGCCGACCGGCGTGAGGCCGGCAAGAAGGCGGTGGACGGTTTCTACCGGAACAACGATTGCCGCGTGTGCCACGACTTTCGGGAACTCCTGGCGCAACCGGACATTGACGCGGTGTTGATCGCCACGGGCAACCGGTGGCATGCCACGGCTTCGATGTTCGCCGCTCGAGCCGGCAAGGATATCTATTGCGAGAAGCCCATCTCCCTGACCATCCGCGAAGGCCGCGAGCTGGTGAACCTGTGCCGCCGCTATGGCGCCATTTATCAGGCGGGCACCCAGCGGCGCGCGACCGAGAGCTACCAGTTCGCTCGCGAGCTGGTCCGGCAGGGCCGGATTGGCAAGGTCCGCACGGTCGAGATGCAGGTCTGGACCGGGGGCACCATCCCGCACCAGCCCAACACCGCCGTGCCGCCCGGCTGGGACTACGACCAGTGGTTGGGCCCGGTGCAATGGCGACCCTTCAACCCCGGCCGCGTCAACGGCTGGGCCTACTTCTGGGACACCGGCGAAGGCATGCACACGGACATGGGCACGCACTACACCGACCAGATGCAGTGGGTGCTCGGCACCGATCACACCATGCCCGTCGAGTTCGAGACCAGCGACATGGTCTGGCCCGATCCCAAGCAATGGATGAGTGAGACGGCGATCTCGGGCACGTTCAAGTGCCGCTACGCGGATGGCGTGGAGGGCATCCTCTACCAGCGCAAAGGCTTTACCGACCGGTACATTCGCTACATCGGCGACGAAGGCTGGGTGCAGGTGGATGACGAAACCGACGTGGTGACGGCCGAGCCGAAGTCCATCCTCCAAACCAAACCGGAAGGTGGCCTGAGCTGGTCCAACGCCAGCGCCCATATTCGCGACCTCCTCAACTGCATCCGCACTCGCCGCCAGCCGCAGTGCCATCCCGAGGTTGCCCACCGCGCGCAGGCGATCGTCGAAAGCATGACCATCGCCGCCCGGCTCAATCGCAAACTCAAATGGGATCCGGTCAAAGAGGTCTTCGATTCCGAGGAGGCCAACCGGATGTTGTACCGCGAACCCCGCGCCCCCTGGCGGGTCTGATGGGTTGCCCGTTACCGGCCATCGAAACGAACCGCTTCTCTCCGCTCATGAAATCCCTCGCCCTCTCCGCTCTGGTCCTGCTCGCCGGACTGTTCACCGGCCGCACCGCCACGACTGACAGCGCCAGCCTCGCCAGCTTGCGTGATTACGCTTCGGGCGGCGACGTCACCGCCCTTCGCCGTTACGAGCAACTCGTCGCGCAGGCGGTCAACGACCCGGCGGTGCGCGAACTCGTCGAGGCCGACCTGATTCGCGTGCTCGCCGGTCCATCCACCTACGAGGCGATACGGTTCGCCTGCACCCAACTTGCCGTGATCGGCGGCGCGGCGTCCGTGCCCGCCACCGCCGCGCTCCTGAAAGACGACGAGACCGTCGGCCTGGCCTGCCTCGCGCTGGCGTCGAATCCGGCGCCCCAGGCCGGGCAGGCGTTGCGCCGGAGTTTGAGCCGGTTGCAGGGCAATGCACGGGTTCAGGTGGTCAACACCCTGGGCACCCGGCGCGACACCGCTGCGGTGCGGCCGTTGCGAGAACTGATTGGCAGCGGGGATACCGCCGCGGCCGGCGCCGCGTATCTGGCGCTCGGCAAGATCGCCTCGCCGGCGGCCCTCAACGCGTTGGCCGAGGGCCGGCAAAAGAAGGACACCGCCCTCGCCGACGCCGTGGCCGCGGGTTCCCTCATCGCCGCGGAACACCTGCTGGCCGCCAACCGCCGCCCTTCCGCGCGCAAAATCTACGAAGAACTGCTGGCGCCGGGCTGGCCCGACCAGGTCCGGCGTGGCGCGTTTGAGGCTTTGCTGCGCCTGGACGCGGACGCCGGGGAAGCGCGAGCCGCCGCGGCCCTGGCGGGTGAGGAGCCGGTGTTCAAGCCCTCGGCCATCGCCGCCGTGGCAACCATCGATCGCCCGTCCGCCACGCGCCGCTTTGCCGCCCTGCTGCCAAACCTGACGCCGTCCGAGCAGGCCCTGATGGTCGAGTCGCTCGCCCTCCGCAAGGACCCCGCCGCGCGCCGCGCCATCGAGGAACAACTTCGCTCCCCGGACAAGGCCGTCCGCCTGGCGGCCATCGCCGCGGTCGGCCGCAGCGGCGACGCCGCGTCGGTGCCGCCGCTGGCCGGAGCGCTTTTGACCGCGAAAGACGCCGACGAACTGCGGGGCATCGAGACCGCGCTGGCCGGGCTCAGCGGGGGCGACGCCGTGGATCAGGCCCTGGCCGCGCAGCTCCGCAACCGCATGGCCGGACCGAAGGCGCCGTTCCTGGCCGCGCTTGCGCGCCGCGCCAATCCCATCAGCCAGCGCGTGTTTCTCGCGGAAACCGCGGGTCCCGACCCGGCCATGGTGAAACTCGCTTTCCAGGGCTTGAGCCGCACGGCTCAGCCGGATGATCTGGCTGCCGTCTTGCAAGCCCTGGGCCGGATGCGCGCCGAGGCGGTGCTCGAGGACGCCCAGGCGTCCGTGGGCCAAATCCTCCGGCGGGTCGAGCCGCCCGCCCGGGCGTCGGCGGCGGTTCGCGCAGCCCTGCAATCCGCCGAGGGCGCCGGCGCCCAGGCGCGATTCCTGCCGCTGCTGGCGTATTGTCCCGACGCCGAGGGCCTGGCCCGGGTCGTCGCCGCGGCGAACGATCCCGCGCCGGAGGTCCGGGACCTCGGCCTCCGCACGCTGGCGGACTGGCCGGACGCCGCGGCGTGGGAGCCTCTCAAGACCCTCTATGCGCAAGCCGCCTCCGCTACCGAGCGCGCGTTGCTGTTGCGCGGACTGGTCCGGCTCCTCGGCGAAAAGAACGCCCAGCCCGGGGACCGGTTGGTCGGTCATTACCGCGAGCTGCTAACGAGCGCGCGGGGCGACACCGACCGCAAGCTCATCCTCGGCGCCCTGGCGGGCTGTCCTGATCCCCAGGCGCTGGCGCTGGCCGTCGAGCAACTGGCTCAACCCGGAGTTCAGGCCGAGGCGCGGCTCGCGGTCGCGAAGATCGCCGAGGCGATCAAAGACCGCCACCCCGAGGCAGCCGCCGCGGCGCTCAAGAAGCTGGAGGGCCAGTGAGCGACGCGGTGATGACGCTCGTCATCGCCACGCGCAACCGGCACAAGGTCGAAGAGATCCGCGCGGTGCTCGGCGATGACTTCCGCTACCTGACGCTGGCGGACTTCCCCGAAGCGCCGGAGGTCTGTGAGGACGCTTCAACCTTCGCCGGCAACGCCGCCAAAAAGGCCCGCGAACTCGCGAGCTGGCTGGCCGGGGCGGGCGGGCAGGGCGGCGGGCGTCGCGGCTGGTGGGTGCTGGCGGACGACTCCGGCCTGGAGGTAGATGTCTTGGCGGGCGCGCCCGGTGTTCACTCGGCGCGGTTTGCGGCCCTGGATACCGGCCAGACCGGCAACTCCCCGGACGCGGAGAACAACGCCAAGTTGCTGCGGTTGCTGGCCGGGGTACCCCGCGAGCGGCGGACGGCGCGATTCCGCTGCGCGATAGCGCTGGCGCCGGTCGTGACGGGGGTGCCCGAGATTCAAACCTTTGCCGGCACGTGTGAAGGCCGCATCCTGGATGCTCCGCGCGGAGTGGGCGGGTTCGGCTACGATCCGCTTTTCGAGCCGGCGGGTTTCGCCGAAACGTTCGGGGAAATGCGGCCGGCGATCAAAAACCGGCTCAGCCACCGGGCGCGCGCCCTGGCTGCCGTGCTGGCGGGCTGGGATCCCGGCGCGGCGTGAGGGACCGGCCGCACGGCCCGTGTGCGGGGCCTCCGGCGCGGATCACAGCGGGCGGTCAGTCGTTCCACCCTTCCTCGGGGGCCGCGCCGAGCGCATCCACGAGTTCCTCGACCACCCAGCGCGCGCCGCGCGTCTGCAATCGGTCTGCCGCCGCGCCGTGCTGCCAAACGGCGAAGCGGATCGTCGTCAGCGCTTCCTCCTGCAAGGCCGGTTGCGCCAGGAGCCCCGCGAGGTAACCCGCCAGGGCGTCGCCGCTGCCGCCCTGGGCGAGATGCGGGTTGCCCGAGCTGTTGACGAAGAGGCTTCCGTCGCCGCGCCCGATCAGCGTGTGCTGGCCTTTCAAGACCACCCAGCAGTTTCCGAAGCGTCGCGAGAGCGCCCGCACGGCCGCCGGCCGGTCGCGCTGAACCTCGCTGGTGGTGGTCTGCAGCAGTCGCGCTGCCTCGCCCGGGTGCGGCGTGATGACCCGGATCGCGTCCCCGGCCACGGCGCTCTCAGGCAACCAGTCCAGCGCGCTGGCGTCCACGACCACCGGCAGGGGCGCGTGTGTCCAGGCCTCGACGAGTTGCGGCGCGACGTGCGGCCGGACCCGACCGGCGGCCAGTCCGGGGCCGAACAGCAGGGCCGTGGTTCCGGTGGGTGGCGGCTCGCCGGTGTCGAATGCGCAGACCATCACGGCTTGAAGTTGGGACGCTACCGGCACATAGACCTCCGCCGAGGTCAGCAGGGTAATCAGGCCGGGCTGGGCCCGTTGCGCCGCCCGCGCTGCGAGCACCGCCGCCCCGTGGTAACCCGCGCTGCCCGCGAGGATCGTGAGGTGGCCGAACGTGCCTTTGTGTCCGCCGGTGGGCCGCCGGGGCGGAAAGCCACGGAAGTCGCCCGCCAGGGTCCACTGCAACTCCGCCGGCACGGGGCAATCGCCGAGGCCGACCTCCGGCAACACTTCCAGCCGGCCGACGAACGGGCCGGCTGCCGCTTGCAGGTGCCCCCGTTTCGGCGCGCCGACGGCCAGCGTGACCGTCGCTTCGATCGCTGCGCCGTGCGCGGCACCCGTGTCGGCATCGAGGCCGGAGGGCACGTCCAGCGCCAGCACGGGCAGCCGCGCTTCGTTAACCGCGGTCACCACCGTGCGCCAGTCCTCGGCGAGCGGACGGTTGAGGCCGATGCCGAACAACCCGTCCACCACCAGGGCCGGCCGGCGCGCCAACGTTTCGCGAATGGCCCCCAGCTCGCGCGCCGGCTCGCGGACATTGATCAGGTCCACCACGCGCTCGGGCAAGTGCGGCTGCATAGCGCGGACATCATCGCCGTTGTGGCCTTTGCCGGCGAGCAGCGCAATGCGGTCATGCGGTGCCGTCAGCGAACACGCCCGGCGGGCGGCCCGGCGGCCCACGGTGGCGATGACGTCGGCTTCCTGGATGCCCTGGGACCAGGCGTGGCTTTCCCACTCGCGCATCTGAGCAACCGTCAGGATCGGCACTGGCATGGCGCGACTCTGCGGGCGCGGCGGAACGCCGGCAAACGGGAACTCGGCCTGGCGGGTGAAGTCGGGGCCGGACGCCAGCCGTGCGATTCGAAAGCCGCCGCGGTTGCATCCGGTCGCGACCCCGGTCAGTGTTCGGCCCGCGCGCGCCGGGCGGAGGGTGACGGCTTACCGATTCCGACGGCGGCGTTTGAATCGTCGCCATACCAAAATTCCCGGAAATGAACCTTCGACTCGCCAGCTCCCGGTTGTCTCCTGACCGTCCCTTGACCCTGGATCGTCGCGCTTTCCTCGGGGCGCTGGGAGCCGGGGTTGCAGGGGTGGTTGCCGGCTGCCGGACTTCGCTGCGCGACGGCTTGCGTCCGCCCGTGGCATTCAACACCGCCAACCTGGCCGGCCGCTGCACGGGGTATCGGTTCGAGTTGTCCAACTGGGCCGACCAACATGCGCGCACGGTGGCCAGGACCGATCTGGCAGAGTGGGCGGCCATCTGCGAGGAGATTGCGCGGACGGGCTTTCACGCGGTCGAGATTTGGGAGGCGCACGCGTCGCCGGAAGCGCTGACCCAGGCCCGGGCGCGGGAATGGCGGCGGGTGCTCGACAGCTTCGGGTTGCTGCCGGTGGGGTACGCGGGCGGTCTGCGCGCCGAAACGCTCGAGATTTGCCGGTGGCTGGGGATTCCCCAGATTTCCGGCGGACTTCGCGGGCTGTCGCCGGCGGAAGCCACCCGTCTCTGCCGGGCCCACGGGGTCCAGTTCAACTACGAGAACCATCCGGAAAAGTCGGTAGCAGAAATCCTGTCGGTGATTGGCGGCGGCAACGAGTGGTTGGGCGTGTGCGTGGACACCGGCTGGCTCGGCACCCAGGGCGCGAACGCGGCCGAAGTGATTCGGGCGCTGGGCGCCCGGGTGCGCCACACGCACATCAAAGACGTGACTGCGGCCGGGGCGCACCAGACCTGTCTCCTGGGTGAGGGCGTGGTGGACGTGCCGGCCGCCCTCGAGGCGCTCCGGGAGACGGGTTACACCGGTTGGTATTCGTGGGAGGACGAGCCGGAGGATCGCAACCCCTTTCACTCGGCGGTGCGCAACCGCGAGTGGTTGGAGGCCCGGTTGCGGCGCCGGTGAGCCGGAGCACTACCGCTCTCGCGGCAGCACGAAGCAGTCTTCCGGGCGGACGTGTAGCGTCAGCGGCGCGCCGGGCCGGCGGATCTCGAGCGGATTCTGCTCACACGCTTTCAGACGCACGCCGCCGGGAATCTCGAGCAGGTACTGCTCCACGTCGCCGAGGTAGGTGACGCCGGCGATGGTTGCCGTGAGGGTGTTGACCGGGGCGGGCCCCAGGCCGACCGCCTCCGGCCGAAAACCCAGCCAGACCGCGGGACCGATGTCGCCGTCCCGGCCGCGCGGAGCCAGAAACTCTCCCGCCGCCGTCCGGACCGTCACGCCGGTGTCCGAACCGGTGGCGAGCTCGCCGGCCAGCCAGTTGCACTCGCCAATGAACTCGGCGACAAAGCGGTTGGCCGGCGAGCGATAAATCTCCCGCGCGCCGCCCAGTTGCTCGATTCGGCCGTCGCGCATCACCGCCAGGCGGTCGGCCAGCGACAACGCCTCCTTCTGGTCGTGCGTGACGTAGATCGTGGTGATGCGGGTGCGGTCATGAATGCGCCGGATCTCTTCGCGCATCTCGAGGCGCAGCCTGGCGTCGAGGTTGGACAGCGGCTCGTCGAGCAAGAGCACATCCGGGCGGATGACCAGGGCGCGCGCCAGGGCCACGCGCTGTTGTTGGCCGCCGGAGAGCTGGTTGGGGGAGCGGCTGGCGTACGCCTCCATCTGCACGATGGCCAGCGCCTCGCGCACGCGCTCCCGCTTTTCGGCCACCGGCACTCGCCGGACCTCCAGACCGTAGCCGACGTTCTCCGCCACGGTCAGGTGCGGCCAGAGCGCATAGTTCTGGAAAACCATCCCGGTGTTGCGCTGGTGCGGCGGCACGCCATTCAACCGCCGCTCGCCGAAATAGAGGTCGCCGGCGTCCGGCTGATAAAAACCGGCGAGCAAGCGCAGCAGCGTCGTCTTCCCGCAGCCCGACGGCCCGAGCAGGAAAAACAACTCGCGGTCGGCGATCTCGAGCGAAACCTCCTGCAACACGGCGGTGTCGCCGAAACTCTTCGAGACCTGGCGCAGGGAGACCTTCATCCGGGTGAGGTCAGGGCGCGGGCAGGGCGGCCCAACCGGCGTCCGGTTGGGCTGCCGTGGTCCGCCCCTCCCGAACCGTCGCCACGGCCTGCGCCTCGAGCCGCCGGTACTTTTGCTGCGCCCACCGTTGCCAGGCGAGCCGGAGCCGATTGCGCGTGCCCGGGTCGCTCCAGCTTTCCCGGGCCAGACGCCGCGCCTCCGCTTCGGGAACCGGCGTGCTGCCCAACGCCGCCCGGCCAGAGACCGGGTCGCCACCCTCAATCAGTGCCCGCCACGCCCGGCGCAGTTCGGAGTGCGTGTCCACGAGCAGCGCGCCGGCCAGCGCTGCCACCACATGACGCCGCTCGGACGCGAGCCTGGGGTCGTAGCGGAACGGTTGCCGCAGGTCGAACGGCGAGAAGGCGATGTTGCTGACGTCGCGATAGCGTCGGTAGAAATCCGGCCGCACCACCATGCGTTCGATCGAGAACTGACGAGGCCCCTCGGGGTGGCCCCGGGGCAGGAACCACAGCTTCTGCCCCGGCTCATCCAGCACGAACCGGACAAACCGCTCGGCCAGCGTCCGGTGCGGCGCGCCTTTGAGGACGCAGATGCCGTCCGGGCTGACGGCGGTGAAATCCTCGGGCAGCACAAAGGTCATGTTGGTCCGCCCGGCCACCGCTACTTGCGTGAAGCCGTAGAAATCAATCGCAAACCCGTACACTGCCTCGCCCAGCGTGACGTCCTTGGCGGTGGTCGAGGACAGCCGGTCGAATTTGGTGGTGTTGCCCGCGATGGCCGTGAGCAGTTCCCAACCGCGGTCCCAACCGTACGCCTGGAGGAAGGCCTCGAACATGTTGTTCATGGTGCCGCTGTTGCGCGGGTCGCCCACGCCCACCCAGCCCAACAGACGCGGGTCGGCCAGTTGCTCCCAACGCGTGACCTCCGGCAATCCCAGCACCCGCTGCAGCCGGGTGTTCTGCACGATGCCGAAACTCGACAGCGCCGCCCCGTACCATTGGAACTCCGGATCGTAAATCTGAACCCCGTTCGCGTTCTGGGGAATGCCGGCCAGCACCTCCGCCGGCAGCGGACAGGGCAACGTCAGCCGCTTTTCCGACAGGAGCAAATACGGCTCCGGCCCGCCGCCAAAAAAGCAGTCCAAACCGATGCCTTCGGGCTTCGAGGCGAACTCGGACTGGACAAACTTGAGGGCATCCGCGGTCCCGCCCAGATTGCGCCACTCGACCACCGCGGGCTCGCCGTAGGTGGCCTGATGCCATTCTACGAAGGCGCGGCCGAACTCCGCGCAGATCGAGGAGTTGTGAGGCGTAATCACGACCACCCGCGACTCCGCGCCGGCGAGGCCCAACCCCGCCGTCAGCGCGGCCAGCAGCCGGCCGACGGCCGGCCAGAGACGGTCGTGAAGAGGACGGGCCATCGCGGGGCGGACGCTAGAAAAACGAACAGGCGCCAGCAACCGGCAAATCGCGGCCGCTGGCGCCCGGAAGGGGGATTCGTCGGTCAACCCCGGTCGTCCGACATCCCGCGCGCGATCAAGATCAATCGCAGCAGTTCGAGGACGGCCGTGACGAGCGCCGCGACATACGTCAACGCGGCGGCGCTGAGCACCTGGGAGACATGCGGCGCCTCCCGCGGAGTGATCAAGCCCAGCGAGGCGAGGCGCTCCTTCGCGCGGCGGCTGGCGTCGTACTCGACCGGCAGGGTGATCAGTTGGAAGAACGCCACCACCGCGTACGCCCCGATGGCCCACGGGAGGATCGCCGCGAACATCGGCGGGCTGATCATGCCGAACATCATCAGGAGAAACGCCCCGCCAAGGAGGATGAACGCGGCCTTGCTGGCGAAGTTGGTCGCCGGAACCAGCATCATGCGAAGCTGCAACGGCGCGTAAGCCGCCTGGTGCTGCAGCGCGTGCCCGGCCTCGTGGGCGGCCACCCCGAGCGCCGCGATCGAGCGGCCGTAGAAGTTCTCCTGCGAGAGAAACAGCGCCCGCTTCATTGGGTCGTAGTGGTCGGTCAGATGTCCCGGCACCGGGTTCACGGCCACCTCGCGCAGGCCGGCGCGGTCCAGGATGTGCCGGGCGGCCTCGGCGCCCGTCAGCCCGGACTCGACCGGCTGGCGGGAGTAACGGCCGTAGGCGGCGCTCAATTTCATTTGCGCCCACAATCCGAGGAGCAACCCCGGGAGTATCAACAGCATGGTCGGATCGAAGGGGAACATGGGTCACCTCTTTCGGTTTTCTGCCGGCCGCGGGCGGGGCGGCTCTCTGAGACGGCGGCGTATCCGTCCCCCCGTCGCCTACTCGGTCCGCCCGGCCGGTGTCACGCCGCCGAAGGAAGCGCGCGGAATGCCAAATGGCAAGTCGTGGCGAGCCGGAAAAACCGGCTCCGTCTGAGCCGTAGTGCGCCAACCCGCTTCGCGACGGCGAGCCGATGGCGCAAATTGGCTCGCGGCTGTCACACCTCGAGCACCTTCTCGAACCGGGTCAGATTGCGCGGGCCGGACCGGCCGAGGTGGTACACATCCTCGAGCCGAATGCCGCCAATCTGCGGGTGGTAGAGGCCGGGTTCGATGGCGACCACATGGTCTTCGGCCAACACCGCCGGGCTGCTGGCAGTGAGCCGCGGCGGCTCGTGGAGTTCCAGGCCGATCCCGTGTCCGAGACCGTGGAGGAATCCCCGCCCGCTGCCGTTGTTTCGGCAGGTGGGGAAACCATCCTCTGCCAACGTGCGCTCCACGGCACCGTGGAGTTCGCGCGCCCGAAGACCCGGCCGCATGATGGCTTCCGCCCGGCGCTGGGCGCGCAGCACCGCCGCGTACATTTGCCGCACCGTTTCCGTCGCCCGGCCTCGCACCACGGTGCGGGTGATGTCGCCGTGGTACCCGGTCCGCTGCGAGCGCGGGAAGATATCAATGACGATGGGTTCATGCGCCCGCAACGGCCCCTGGCCCACGTGGTGCGGATCGTACGCCTGGCGGCCCGAGGCCACGATCGTGCGGCACGCGAGGCCGCCCGCCTGCACCACGGCGGACTCGATCACGGCCCGCAGACGCTGACTGGTAAGCGGCGACCCCCGGTAGATCAGCCGCCCCTGCGGCCCGATCTTCGACAGCCGCAGCGCCTGGATGCCCTCGGCCATGCCCACCTCCGCCATCAACTGGGCGGCGCTGATCTTTTTGACCTCGGCTGCCGTCTTGAACTCCCGCTCCGGAAAGAACAGCGAGCCCCGTTTCACCTTCACCCGCACCTTCAAATCCCGCAGGTCGCGGGCGAGCCCCAGGGGGAAGTCGTCGGGTACCCACAGCCGGCCCGCTTTCCGCTCGCGCACCACGGTACGGATGACTTCCGCCATCGGGACCGGGCGCCACCGCGCATCCGGTGCGGTCCGGACGAGGTAACTCCCCAGGGACAGGACCTTGCAGGTCGGCGCGCCCTTTTGCGCGCGCTCGAGGTCCAGATCCCCCACGATCAAGCATCCCCGGCCGCGCACGCGCAGGTAAACCACCGGGTCCGGCAGGAACGCGCCGACCACGTACAGGAGGTTGGCGTCCCGCTCGCTGTTGCCCACGATCAACAGGTCGGGTTTTTTCATGCCGTGCCTTCCTCCCCGGGCGGGTACCGGCCCCTCGCGCCTCAGCCGCCGCGCCCCAAGGGCAAGGCAGCCACCGGCACGGAGGAGCGGTGTTTGGGTTCCCGGTGCACGAACCGCAGTTTGCGAGCTCGGCCGCTCCGGGCAAGAGCGAAAGCGGTTGGCGCCGCTCGCTCGCGGTGCTCGACCACGGCGGGAGCGCGCGGCCGTCCCTTTTGCCGCTTTCGCCTTTCACCGGTCGCGGGTGCCTGCTACAAAGCCGCCATGTCGTCCGAGTTGAGCATAGGCTTCATCGGCGCGGGCAAGATGGCCACGGCGCTGGCCCAGGGCTGGGTCAAGGCCGGCCTGTGTACACCGGCGCGGATGATCGCCAGCGATGCCCTGCCCGCTGCCCGCGAGGCGTTCGCCCGCGACGTCGGCGCGCGGACGGTCGAATCGAATCTCGACGTGGTGGCCCGGGCCGGCGTTGTGGTGCTGGCGGTCAAGCCCGACCAGGTCCTCGCGGTGGCGCGCGGGCTGCGCAGTTCGCTGGCGAATCATCCGCTCCTGGTCTCGATCGCCGCCGGTGTGCCGCTGGCGCGACTCCAGGAAGCGGCCGGCGACAACGCCCGCCTGGTCCGCGTGATGCCCAACACGCCGGCGCTCGTCGGCGAGTGCGCCGCCGCCTACGCCCTCGGTCCCGCCGCCACGGAGGCCGACGCGGAGCTAACTCAACGCCTCTTTTCGGCGGTCGGCGTGGCGTATCGGGTGAAGGAGCCGTTACTCGATGCGGTCACCGGCCTCAGCGGCAGCGGCCCGGCCTATGCCTTTCTGATGATTGAGGCGTTGAGCGACGGCGGTGTCGCGGCGGGTCTGCCGCGGGACGCAGCCATCCGACTGGCGGCGCAAACCCTCATCGGCGCCGGCCGGCTGGTGCTGGAAACCGGTCTCCATCCCGGCGCTCTGAAGGACATGGTCACCAGTCCCGGCGGCACAACGATCGAGGGCCTGCACGAGCTGGAACGTGCCGGCGTGCGCGGCGCATTGATGACCGCCGTGCGCGCCGCGGCGAACAAGGCCCGGACGCTGGGGCAAAGTTGAGCGCTTGGCGCAGTCGAAAAGCGACCTCCCCGAAGTGAACTTCCCCGCCCCCACGCCCGCGCAAGCCCGGCTGTTTTGGGCCGCCCTCAGCGGCATGGCGATTGCCATCCTCGCCGCCCTGGTAGTGGGGCTGGTCTGGCTCCTCGGGTTGGTGATCAACACGCTGGCCCCGGTGCTGTGGCCGATCGCCGTCGCGGGCGCCGTGGCCTACCTGCTTGACCCGGTGGTGGATTTCATCGAGCGCAAGGGCGCCTCGCGGACGCGCGCCATTCTGTGTGTGTTCGCGCTGGCGCTCGGGTTGGTCGTGGCCTTCTTCGGGAGCGTGGTCCCGCGCGCGGTGGTCGAAGCGCGAGACCTGGTGGTCCGCGTGCCGGGTTACGTGACCAGTCTCCAGACGAGGGTCGAGCGCTGGGTCACACAACCCTCGGGTCCCCTGCGCGATCTGCTGCGCCTGCTTCCCTTCCTGCCGCAGCCGGCGACCAACGGGCTTCCGCCGACCGCCGTTTTGCCGGTCGTCACCAACCTTCCCCTCGAACCCGATCCGGCCGCCGGGGCGGTTGCGCCCTTCCCTTCGCCGGCTCTGGGCGGCTTTGACACGAACGCGGCGGAGGCGTCTCCCGAGGCGGTCACGCTGTGGCAGTTGCTGCTGGGGCAGGATGCGTTGCGCTCGGTGTCGGGCTGGCTCGCCAAGGTCCTGCCGGCCGTGGGAAGCTGGCTCTTTGGCCAGGTGGGCAAGCTGGCGTCGTGGTTCGCCGTAGTGGCCGGCCTGGCCCTGGTGCCCGTTTATCTCTTCTACTTCCTGCTCGAGAAGCGAGGCATCCAAAGCCATTGGACCGACTACCTGCCGGTGGCCAAGTCCGGCTTCAAAGACGAGCTGGTGTTCATCCTCTCCTCGATCAACGACTACCTGATCGCTTTCTTCCGCGGGCAGGTGCTGGTGGCGATCTGCGACGGCATCCTGTACACGATCGGTTTCCTGCTCATCGGGCTGCCCTACGCGGTGCTGATCGGCATGGTGGCCACCGTGTTGACGGTCATTCCGTTCGTCGGAGCGATCATCACCTGTGTCAGCGCGTTGGTGATCGCCATCGTCCAGTTCGGCGACTGGCTCCATCCCCTCCTGGCGCTGGGGGTGTTCGCGGTGGTGCAGACCGCCGAGAGTCTGGTGATTCAGCCGAAGATTATGGGCGACCGCGTGGGACTGCATCCGGTGACCATCATCATCGCGGTGATGGTGGGCACCAGCCTGCTGGGGGGAATCCTCGGCGCGATCCTGGCGATCCCCTTCACCGCTGCCCTGCGGGTGCTGATGTTCCGCTACGTCTGGCGGCGGCCGGAGTTGCGCGCGAACTGACGCCACGTCAACGGCGGACCGTGGGCCGGAGCAGCCCGCCGGCCCGGAGCGACCGCCGTTCCGGGAGCAAGTCCTGCTGGTTGGTCACCGAGCGGTGTCCGCGGCTCGCGGCTCGGTGCCAGCGATCGAGGCTCAATCTCTCGGCGGCGCGACCGCCAATCGGCGCTTGTGGTCCAAACGGCCGAAGCTGGCGCCTGGCGGGAAGTACCCTTCACCACCGACACTGAGTTAACGGCCGGACTCTGGGGACGCCTGACGCATTCTGGGGGCCACGGCACGTACCGGGTGAAGTTGCCGAACCGCCTGGGTAGGGCGCCGCTGCGTCGGCGCCGCTTACCCGGCCGCGGCGCAGCGCGGCCCTACCGCGAGCAGCATGGCCGACGCTGATTGGGCCGAAGAAGTCCACGAGCTTGATAGTGCGCAGGGGTCAGGGACCGGCGCGAACCCATCGTCCGCGATGACCAGGACCGTCGGTGCTTCCTGGACACCCTCGGCGAAGCGTGCGCCAAGACGGATTGGCAGGTTCACGCCCTCTGCCTGCTGGAGAATCACTTCCACCTAGACAGGGGTCAGTCCTCACTATTGACACTCGCTGGTGGTTTTGGAGGGTTCCGCC
>CAYNCT010000068.1:0-17361 GCA_964396005.1 uncultured Verrucomicrobiota bacterium
GGCCGGCCGGGCCAGCCGCGTGGCGGCGTGTGGTCCGCCACCAGCGCGGATGGCGTGACGTGGGAACAGGTCCGCTCGCTGCCCGTTCCCGGCGCCGATCCCGGCGCGGTCAAGTTGCGCGACGGGAGCTGGCTCGTGCTCGTCACCGGTCCGCCCGTCCGCGACGAACCGCCGCCAGCAGGGCGTGCTCCAGACACACGGACGCCGCAGGCCGGCAGCGTGCTGGTGCGGCTGCCCTCCCCCGCGGCGGGCGCGGAGGGCATTGCGGCGAGCGTTCTGGTTCCGCGTCAGCCCCGGTTCACCAATGGCGCGCCGGTGGTCATCCACGTCGCCGGCGGCGTGCAGGCCGGCAGCGCGCGCGGCCGGCCGGAATATGCGCAGCACGGGTTCGTGGAAATCCATTTCGCCTTCCCCGGCGGCGGCCAGGGCGAGGAACGCAGCGGCGGCACGTATGATTTTCGCGGGCCGAACTGCATTCGCGCGCTGGCGGATGTGATTCGTTTTGCCACCGGCCGAGCCACAGACAAGGCTGGCCGGCGCATCAGCGAAGTGGCGGGGCGCGTGACGGTGCTCACCAACCACGTCGGCCTGGTCGGCTCGAGCCACGGCGGCAACGCCTGCGGGCTGGTCATGGCGCTGCATGGCGAGGAGTTTCCCGAACTGGCCTGGTATGCCTCGATGGAATCGCCCTACGGCGAGGGCGCGGCCAACGTCGAACTGGGCGGCCGGGATGGGCGGTTGAATCCCGCCTACGACCCGAAGAGCGGCGCGCTCGACCTGTCCAAGCTGGCCTGGTCGTCGGAACTTTCGCCCGGCCTGATGCGCCGGCCCATGCCCGCCGACACGCGCCAGCTCAAGGGCGCGCTCTTCTTCGATCTCGACGGCGACGGCCGGTTCTCGCCGGAGAGTGATTTCCCGGTGAACTGTTTCGTCGGCGATGCCGGCCACGGCGTGAAGGCGTGGTATTCGCCACGGATTCTGGCCGCCGCCGAGGGGCGCCAGCTCCTGCCGACCGCGCGCCCGGCCCACGTGCCGAGTCTGGCGGAGGCGCGCGAATTCTGGCGCTACCGCGATGCCGCGCCCAGCATCCCGGAGGCGGTGCGCAAGTGCCCGAAGCTCGCCGTCATTGTCTATGCCAACGAACGCGATCACGTCCAGGCCGACCCCGCCCACACGCACATCCTCGAACAGGTGGAAGGCTTCCGAAAAGCCGGCGCGCGCTTCGTGCGGTTGAATCCCGACCGCGCCTACGTCGAGTGGCTGCTGCGGGACGCGCCGGGCGACCGCCGCGAGGCAACTTTTCCCGACAACCCGGCAGGCAAGGTCTGGACGCGCGCCAATATCAGCGAGGGCATGGAGCCGTCCGCGCTGCCACTGGGCCTCTACATGCAGGCGGCCGTCTGCGAACTGGCCGACCGCACGCACGCCGGCAACTGGTCGCCTGATCTGGATGCAGTGTTGATTCCACCGCAGACGAAGCAGCGCGCGGTCGGGGACACTTCTTGGGAGGGCCGCTCGGACCGGTGATGCCGGGCTTCGCCCCAGCACGGTCTTGATGCGTCGGGCGTGAACGGCGCGAACGCCCCGGTCGTCGCGTCCATCCAAGCCCCGGTCGAAGTTGCTTCTGCTGCGCTTGCCCCGAGGGCCACCGGCTCGCTCGGGCGCTGACGGACCATCGTTTGATAACATCGAGGTCGTCGGCGGCCAGGGGGTTGCCGTGGCTCCGACCGAAGGTTCGTCCGGCCCGGACGGTGACGGTCAAACAACGTCCGAAGAAGCGCCGGGCACGCATGGGACTCGTCGTCTCGAGTGTGTCGCCCCCGGAACCTTCGGCAGGCCTTCCGCAAGAATGATACCCGCCGGATGCTCGGCTCCGGGCGGCAGAAGCATTCCGGCCGCCCCGCCGAAGACAACGTGAAACGCACGGTCGGAACAAGGCCGCCACTGCCCTTGAGATCGCTTGGAGAAGGAGCTTATGATGTTGCCCGAACGCGAAGCCCGGGAAGCCAGCCGAAGAAGGTCCTGCGGGGTCTTTGGCAGCCCAAGCGACGCTTGGTGGAAATGGGCGCGCGAAAGCAGGTGCGGCCGGGCTGTGAGTCTGATCGAAGTCGTCCCTCCGGCTGATGGCTGGAAGATTGCGTCGCGCGGCGCGACGGGCCGCGAAGCGAGCTCGGAAGGCAAACGTATGCGCGTGAAGAGATCGGCATCTGGCTTGAGGTGGTTGGCGGCGGCGCTTGGCGTGGCGGCTCCGGCGTGGTGCCCGGGAGCGGACTTCGCTCCCCCGTCGCCCGGGTTCTTGACCAACGCGGCCCAGGTACATGCGCTGTCGCCGGAAAGCGCCGCCCAGAGCCTGCCGGTGCGCCTGGAGGGCGTGGTCACGCATTATCATCGCCGGTCGGGCGACGGGCTATTTGTGCAGGATGCAACCGATGGCGTGTATGTGCGGTTGTTCGGACAAAAACCTGATGTGCGCGTGGGCGACCGCGTCCGGCTCGCCGGCGTCACGGGCGCGGGCGACTATGCGCCGGTCGTGCGGTTGCAACGGTGGGAGCGTCTCGGGCACGGAGAGTTGCCCCGGCCGGAGCCGGTGACCGCCGCGGCGCTGGCCACCGGACGGTACGATTCCCGCCGGGTTGAGGTGCGCGGCGTCGTGCGCTCGGCCGCTCCGGCTTTGCGGACCGCCGAGGCGCACCTGACCATTCAATTGCGCTCCGACGGCAAGGACCTGTTGGTGGGAGTCAATGACTACCAACCTTCCAGCACCAATCTGGTGGACGCCGAGGTCGTGGTGTGGGGCGTGGCCGCCGGGGTGTTCAGTTGGCAGCGACAACTGCTCGAGCCGGTGGTGGTGGTGGAATCGGATGAGGGTATCGAGGTGCTCAGTCCGCCCCGTCTCCCGGAGAGTCTGCCGGTGCAAACCATTCAATCGTTGTTCCGCTATTCGCCGGGCGGATTTCCGGAGCGGCGCGTGCGGCTGCGGGGCCAGTTGCTCGGGCGGCAGGCAGGCAAGTGGCTGGCCGTGCGGGACAGCACCAGCGGGCTGTTTGTCGAGTCGCCTGACGGGGGCGAGTTGGTGCCAGGCGACGAAGTGGAATTGGCGGGCTTTCCCGAGATGCGCGAGCAGACGCTCTGGTTGGTCAAACCGCTGGTGCGCCGGCTGGGGCGGGGTACGGCGCCCGAAATCGTCCGCAGCAACGTGACCAACGCATTGCGGCACCCGTGCGAGCTGCATCGGCTCGAGGGCCGGCTCACCAGCCCGCCGCGCCCGGGCGAGGGAAGTTGGGTGTTGAGCTTGCGAGACGGGGATACGGAGTTCGAGGCGTGGCTGCCCGCCAGCGGCGGTGCGCATCCCGCGGCCTGGCGGGAGGGCGCGCGGCTGGCGGTGACGGGCATCACGGAGCCGTTCTTCCTGCCCAGCCATCGGCCCACAATGTTTCCATTTCCACGCGGGCTGAGGTTGCACGCGCGCACGCTGGCGGATGCGCAGGTGTTGCAAGCCGCGCCGTGGTGGACCTCGCCGCGGCTGACCCGCGCCGTGTTGGTGACGTTGGCGGGAGCGCTGGTGTTGTTGGGCCTGACTTCCCTGGCGGCAGCGCATCTGGCGCGCAAGAATGCCGCGCTCCGGGAGGCGCGCGCCCAACTGCAGGCCGCCCGGGATGAGCTGGCGCGCCGCTACACGGTCCGCACCGGCGAATGGCAGGAGGAATTGGCGGCGCGGCACGCGGCCGAAGCCGACTTCGCCCTGCTCACGGCCGAGCGCACCCGGCTGGCGCGGGAGCTGCACGACACCCTCGAGCAAAGCCTGGCCAGCGCCGCGCTGCACCTGGATGCCGCCAAGGGCTTCTTCCCTGAGCAGCCGGCGGAGTCGGAGCGGTTGCTGGATGCCGCCACGCGGCAACTGCGCCAGAGCCAGCTCGAAGTCCGCCGCTCGGTGTGGAATCTGCGCGCGCTGGCGCTGGAGCAGGCGACCCTGCCGGAGGCGCTGAAGCAGTTGGGCAAGGCCCTGGCCGATACCCACGGGCCGGCGGTGGAGGTGCGCTGCGAAGGCGAGCCGGTTCACGTGCCGCCCGGGGCGGCCAGCCACCTGTTCCGCATCGCCCAGGAAGGCGTGACCAACGCCCTCAAGCACGCCCGGGCGCACAAGGTTGAAATCGTCCTGACCTTCAAGGCCGAAGGGATCGAGTTGCGGGTGACCGACGACGGCTGCGGGTTCGAGCCGGGCGACGTGTCGCTCAACGGCCACTTCGGCCTGCGCGGGGTCCGAGAGCGTGCCGGTGCGCTGGGGGCGGAGCTGACGCTGGATTCCATACCCGGCCAGGGCACGCGCCTGGTGCTGAGGGTGCCGGCGGCGCGACTCAAGGAGGCCTGAGTCATGGCCGCGTTCAATCCACCGCTGACGCTGTTGATCGTGGACGATCATTTCGTGTTCCGGGCCGGGCTGAAGGCGGTGCTGAGCCTGCGCAAGGATTTCCAGGTGGTCGCCGAGGCGGGCGACGCGGCCGGCGCCCTGGCCGCTTTTCGCCAGCATGAGCCGGGCATGACGCTGATGGATTTGCGGCTGCCGGACAGCTCCGGCATCGAGGCCCTCCGGGCGATTCGGCTGGAAAAACCCGCGGCCCGGGTATTGATGCTGACCACGTTTGACGGCGACGAGGACATTCACCGCGCGCTGGAAGCGGGGGCGTGCGGGTATCTGCTCAAGAGTGTGCCCGGACCGGAATTGTTGCGGGCCATCGAGGCGGCGGCGCTGGGCAAACGCTACATCCCGCCCGAGGTGCAACGGCGGCTGGAGGAGCGCGCCACGTTTGGCGAGTTGACCGACCGCGAGCGGGAGGTGTTGCCCCTGGTGGTCAAGGGCCTGACCAACAAGGAAATCGCCGAGATTCTCAAATTCACCGAGTTCACCGCCAAAGCGCACGTGCGCAGCATGCTCTCGAAACTGGGCGCCGCGGATCGCACCGAGCTGGTGGCCATTGCGGTGCAACGCGGGCTGGTGCATCTGGAATAGCCCGGCCGTTGGGCCGTCCCAATCGCCCCGGCCGCGGCGGATTGGGCGAGACCCGCCGCTGCCTTGAACCCGAACGCCGAAGTTCGTTTTACAGAAGACAACGAGGGCAACGAAGGGGCAACGGAAACGGGATTCTCCTCCGGGCGCGTTTCCTGACCGTCCGATCCCGGTGGAAGCCCCTCTTCCTTCGTCAGCGTCGTTGCCTTCTGTGAGTCTGACTTCGGTTTTCAGGTTAAATCGGCACCATCTCGGTTCGGTGTCCCGGCAGACTCTCCGTCGCGCCGTGGCGACGCCGCCCGGGAAGCGAGCGGGAGAGCATTCAATTGGCGCCGGAGCAAATGAAAACCGGCAGCCCGCGTCGGCTGCCGTTCTGGACCACGAGGCGAATACCCCGGTTACTATTTTCGAGACCGAGCGACCAGGATCACCCCCAGAGCGACCAAGCCGACCAAGGCCGCGCTCGTGGGTTCCGGTACGGCCGTGATCACAAGATTGTCAATGCCCGAGGCACGAAAGACTTCGCTGCCGGCTGAGCCCTCGACGGGGGAATTATTCGACCCGAACACCATGTAGGCGCCGCCTTCGCTGTCCCAGGTGAACTCGTATCCATTACCCGACGCCGTGCCGTTGAGATCCTGTTGCACGCCGCCCACCCACAGCTCGATCAGGCTCTTGCTGCCGGAGGACAAAAAGGCGCCGGAAACAGACTTGATATCAATCTGAATCGGGATGGGCAGGGTGGTGATATTTGGAGAGCCGGTGTAGGCAATCGTGTCGTAGTTGGAAATGCCGGGAACGGCGGCCGGCACCGCCCCGTTGTCCCGCAGGCCAAACGTGTTCGCCTGAAACCCGCGCCAGTAGAGGCTAATGTCATTGGCAGCGACGGTGGGCGGCGAGCCAGCGGTGCCATTGACCAAACCGGTGGGATCATTGTTGCCGAATGACCAGTTGATATTCCCGCCCGGAGGGCGATACAGGTCAAAGGCAACCCGTAAGTGCCCGGCCCCGGTCACCATGGGATCGGCCGCGAAATTGTGGTTGATTTGCACCCACGCGAATCCCGAAATCCCGATCGGCTCGGTGATGGTGGTGGCAGCGTTGCCCAATTTGAGCGGGTGGGCTGCTGACCCGTTGTTCAACCAGTTGCCCGAATACCTGCCGCTGTCGTTTTTGTACGGATTCGTGCCGTCGGTGTAGGTGGTATAGGTTTGGGTAAGGTATCCGCCGGCGTAATTGTTATTTGCCCCCCAGGATGAGACCCAGGTACCAGGTGCAGGGGCGCTGAGTTGCGGTGGCGTGCCCACAATGGTACCCGCCGGCTCGCGGCTGAAGTTATCCGATAGAATCACCCCCGCTCCGAGCAGTGAGTTCATACACGACGCGAGCGCCCCGGCGAGCATGAGCGTGGTCCAAATGACCGTGGAATGGTTTTTCATGGTTCAATCCGCTGAGTGTGCTGCTTGCAGCACGGTTATTTCTTCGGTTTTCGGACATCCGACGCGCCCGCGTAAGGCGGGAGGGGTGGCCTTCGGGGGCGCATCGTTACCGGTCGCGCCGGGTGGGTCTATTGTCCGAAAGGACAATTGCCTCCCCGGGGTGGTGTTGCACGCTGCCGTGGTGTACGACAGCAAGCGATTACAGGCTGGACGGCCGGCGGGTGGCCCCCAAGCCGCCCCGCAGGGTTCAACTACAAAAACGTCTCCATCTGCCCGCCCTTACTTCGCCCGGGCGCGCCTCCGCACCTTGGTCGGGGTGTTCTGCGCCGCGGTTCTGCCCGTGCGGGCGGCGTTGGTGGTTCACCTGCCGTACGACCACAATTCCGCCGCCAACGCCGGTGCGCTCGGCAGCGCCCACGATGGCACGCTGGAGGGCGGGGCCGTCTTCACCACCGAGGCAGCGTTGGGCAACGGAGCGTTGGCGCTCGATGCCGCTGCCTCGAGTTACGTCAGCCACGGGTTCTCGCCCCTTGGTGGCGCCACCCCCCGCACGGTGAGCATTTGGACCAAGAACCGCATCGCCCCGGGCGACGGCCAGCGGAGTTTGCTGGGGTTCGGCAGCACTGCCGGCTCGCCCAACGGCAGCAAGATGGATTTCGACGTGGACGCCAGCGCCAGTCCGCAGGGCGTCGGGCGTTTGGAAATCGGCCTCAACGGCGGACGCACGTCGCCGACTTACACGTCCCCCGGGGTCAACAACGACCAGTGGACGCTGGTCACCTTCACCTGGTCCCCCGACCGGGGCGCAAGCATGAACGGGGGGCGGTTCTTCGTGAACGGCAGTTTCGTTTACGCGCCGAGCCCCGCGTCGCCGGTCGTTGACACTCTCGCCGACGCTGGCTCCGCCTTCAATGTGGGCAAGAGTGCCAACGATCCGTTCCTCGGGCCGGGGGTGCAGCAACACTTCAACGGGCTGCTGGACGACGTGGCCATCTGGGACGAAACCCTTTCGGAGACGGAAGTTCGCGCGCTCTATCAGATGGCGGTCGAGCCGGCGCTGAAGTACGACGCCGGCCAGTTCCAGCAACTGCGCGCGCTGTTCCTTGCGGGCTCGGGTTCGGTCATGCTTGGGGCGCGATCGTGGAGCTACGCCACGAACCTGCCGGCGACGGAGGGACTGCTGAACACGGCCGCCGGCTACGTGCTGGTGCTGGATGCGACCAATCGCACCGGCGTGGCCAATTGGGCACAAGTTCCCCCGGTGCTCCTCACGCAACCCGCTTCCGCGACCAATCTGGTGGGCGCGTCGGTGACGTTCACGAATTACGCCCTCGGCGCGCAGCCGCTGAGCTACCAGTGGTATTTCTCTGACGCGCCGCTCGCCGGAGCGACCGGTCCGACGTTCACGCGCAATCCCCTGGAGTTGGCCCATGCCGGACCGTATTTTGTGGTCGTGAGCAACCTGTACGGCGCGACCACCAGCAGCGTGGCCACCCTGACCGTGCTGGGAACCACCCCGCCGTTCATCACCGCCAACCCAACCAACACGACCGTGGTCAAAGGCCAGCCGTTGACACTATGGGTGGGGGCAGACGGCACCCCGCCCTTGCAGTATCAGTGGCGGAAGAATGGCATGGCCGTCGGCGGCGCCTCCTTCAGTCCGTCCTACAACCTTTCCAGCGCCGGCTACAGTGACGCCGGGAAGTGGGACGTGATCGTGAGCAACCCGTTGGGCTCGGTCACCAGCGCGGTGGCGGTGGTGACGGTGCTGGACGTCACCTCGCCGGTGATCAACAACGCCGCCGACCTCGCGGTGACGTCGGCCGGACCGGGCGGGACCGTCGTCAGCCTGGACCACGTCAGCGCCACGGATGACAAGGACGGCGCGATTCCCGTCACCCTCTCACCGCCGAGCGGTTCGCTGTTCCCGCCGGGGGTCACGGTGGTCAAAGCGGCAGCCACCGATGGCAGCGGCAACGCGGCCACGGCCTACTTCACCGTTTCGGTACTGGCCACCGTGGCGTGGCAAACCAATTTCCTGGACACATTCACCGTGAGCGCGGCCTCCAGCGACATCAACGCGGAATACAGCGCCCCGGGTCGCCAAGCGGGGGTGTTGTCGCCCCTTCGCTGGTCCGAGCCCCTCGGCTTCGATCGGGACGGCGCGAACGATGATCTCAGCCACCTCGGCGACGCCGGCACCCTGGTCTTTTCGCCGTTCACGCCCGGGGCGAATCTGGTGTTGAGTTCGCCGGCGCATGATTTCCTGGAGAGCCCCACCTACGCCATCGAGTTCGACGTGATTCCTCCCCAGGGTGATGCGGGCAACAGTTGGGCCGGCTTCACCTGGGGGACGCCCACGCCGTTGCGCGGGCCGGATCAGAGCGGGGTCGGTCCGATCGGTGGCATGGGCTTGTTGTTCCGCACCTCCAACCAAACAAACGAAATCCAAATCTGGCAGGCCAGCACGGTGATCCTCCGGGGGCAACCCTACTATCAGGGCATCGGTTCGGCGCCGCTGCCCGCGCCCCCGTTCCGCTTCCGCGTGGAGGTCAATGCCGCGGCCTTTGGTGGCGGGTCGCCGGCGCTGGTGCGCGCCCTGGTCAATGGCACGCCCATCCGCTTGTCTCCCGGAGCCGCCGACGAATTTGTGTGGGTGAAGACCAATGGCTTCGGCGGAGGCTATTTCACGCTATCGGCCTTCGCCCAGGCGCCGGGGCAATGGGACAGCATCTTTGATAACGTGAGGGTCTTTGCGCTGCCCAGTATTTGGCCGTCGCGCTCGACCGTCACCACCATCGCCGGCCGGAGCAACCAAACCTTTAGCGTGGTCGTGCCGCCCACGCTGGTGGCCACCAACCCGGTGACCGTGGTACTTGCCAATGCCAATCCCGGCGTGGCGACCCTCGCCGGGGAAACAGGCGGAGCACTCACGCTGACCTTCCCGGCTGGCGGGGCAAATGTTCGGTCGGTCACCGTGATCGGCCACGCGGCCGGGGAGACCACCTTCACCCTGAGCACCACTGCCGGCGTTCCGATTGGGGGACGGCCCGTCAGCGTGAAGGTGATCGGGCTTCCTCTGCATATTGCCAATCCCAGCTTTGAAGAACCGCCCATCCCCGGCCTGCCCGGTTTCGGGGCAATCCCCGGTTGGGACGTGAGCGACATCAACTCCGTGGGCGTCAGCCCGAACCTGGAGATTGGCGGTTCGCTGGCCAACAACAGCCGCTCAACCGATGGCAGTTACGTGGCGCTGTTGCGGAGTGTGCCGAACCTGTTCGCGAACGAGCAGATGATCGGTACGACCATCGCCAACCTCGTGCCAGGACAGAAGTACGAACTGAGTTTTCAGGCCAATGCCCGCGTCGGCGGTGCGGCCGCGCGCATGGACGTGCTCCTGGACGGCACGGCCGTGTTGGCCACGCAGATTGCGCCGGTGGACAACGGCGTCGCGCTTCCCTACAAGCCGTTGAGCCTCGTCCTGACTCCCACCGCTTTCACCGTTACGCTGGCCATCGCCAATCAATCGCCGGGGTCGGCCGAGGCGACGGTCTTCGTGGACGGCTTCACGGTGAAACCGCTGACGCCGGGCCGGTGGAGCATTGCGCCCTGGACGGGCGACGAGGACTCGGGAATTCAGGACACGAACACGTACACCCATGCGTTTAACTTTGGTCGGGCCGGCGACATTGCGGTCAATGGCGTCACGTTCGTGGGCGTGGCCGGAGCCAACCCGGCCGTGGCCGGGAAGTTCGTCACCGCCAATTACCCGAGCACCTTGCAAAACAGTGCCAACAACAACCTGACCGGTCAGAGCTCGCTGCTGGCGGGCGACTTCATCTACGGCGGCCAGCAGCCCCAGTTGACCCTCCAGGGCCTGATCCCCGGGGCGCAATACCGGCTCACTCTTTTCGGCGGCGGCTGGGCCGACACGCAACCCGGCCAGCGCCTGTGTACGTGGATGGGCGGTGGGGAAAGCCTCACCGTGGACGAGAACACCTATGGCACAGGCAACGGCCTGCGGGTCCACTATGACTTCTTGGCCAGCGGAACAGAGGAAACCATCGAGGGCCGCGTTCTAGGCCCGGGCACGTATCACACGTTCGCGTTTGCCAACCAGTTGGTCGCGCAGCCGGTGCGGCTCCGCATCACGCAGGTTTCCCCCACGCAGGTGCGCATCGCCTGGCCGGCCGCAGCGGCGGGTTACGTGTTGCAATCCTCATCCGCCGTGGCCGGCGGCTACACCAACGTGGCGGTCACCCCCGGTCTCGAAGGTGACGAACAGGTGGTCTATCAACCCATCAGCGGCACCCGGTTCTATCGGCTCGTGAAGCCATAGCGGTAACGATGCAGTCGGTTGTTGGTGGAGCGGCCAACTTGGCCGTTCTGGGAGGCAACTTGCCGCCCGGCCGTGCGCACGGCAGCCGCCTTTTTTTCGCATTCGGGCCGATCCCCAGCCAGGGGGGCTGAGTCTTCCCGCGTGCCCGAGCGCCCGCTCGGCCGGCGTTGTGTGGCAACCGTATTACGCCCTTCGGGCGTATTTCCGTTGCGAACCGCCAGTTGCCCGGCCGGCGCCAAACTAAAAGGCCATCCGGTCGGAGCTGTCATGGCGTGGTAACGGCGACAGGTTTTGCCTCCGGTTCGCCCCACGCGTACGCCGCGAGCGCATTCAAGTCGCGAACAAACAGCTCCCGACCACTCACGGCGAGATGCGCCCAAGAGTCCGCGCTGTCGAGCTTCCGCTGGTCCAGCACCTCGAGCTGTTCCGGATTGGCACGGATCAGGAAGAGAATCCCGCGTTCGTCGAGGGCCAAGATGCGGTCGCCCCGGGCGACCAGGCTCATGTATTTGCCGAAGGATTGCGTGCTGGTCCACCGCTCGACGCCGGCGGCGAGGTCCAGGCACGTCAGGCGCTGGCTGCGGAGGTGATGGTAAGCGTGGCCCGCGATCACCACCGGCGTGGACATGTAGCCCTGTTGCTTGAGCGACCACGCGGGCGCCACGCGCCATTGGTCCCCCTCGCGCGTCACGTGGAAGGTGATTGTCTTGCCACCGTAGGTGCTGGTGAAAACGTGATCGTTGAAGACAACGGGCGTCAGGATGTTCATGCCGCGAAACGCCTCGACCTCCTGCCGCCAGAGGACCTGGCCGGAATCCAGGTCCACGCCCGCCAGCGTGGTCCGCGTCTGTACCAGGAGTTGCCGCCGGCCGGCCAGGGTGGCAATGACCGGCGAGGAGAACACGCTGCCCCACATCCCGCCCTCGTCCTCGAGCGCGCGCCAGACGACCACGCCGTCGTCTTTCTTCAACCGGATCACGGACGCGGCAGCCTGCACGTAAAGCGCGTCGCCGTCCACCAGCGGCGACGAAACAAAGCCGAAGGCCGGGAGGGGTGTCTGGAACTGCTGGACGAAGTCGCGGCGCCATTTGACGGCTCCCGTACCGCCATCCAGGGCCAGCAGCACATCGCGCATCCCGGCCACATAGAGCACGGCCCCATCCCAGGCGGGCGTGGCGCGGATCCAGTCCCCGTTGGCCTTGGCGAAAAACGGCACCGAGAGCGCGCCTTCCCACTCCTGCCGCCACAGTTGCCTGCCGGTGGCGCGATCGAAGGCGATCGCCGCCTCGTACTTCTTGTCCCTGGTTTCGGTCGTGAACACCCGGTCAGCGGTCACGATGGGACCCGAGTAGCTTGGGTGCAGTTCGACCCGCCAGCGGCGCTGGAGGGCGTCGCCTTGCAAGCGGTCCGGGAATGGCGAGGTGGCGGCCAGCAAACCCTCGCGGGTCGGGCCGCGCCACTGCGGCCAGTCCTCAGCGGCGCTGGCAACCAGGCCGAGTGCGCCGAGCAAATACGAAGCAAAAAGCAATTTCATCGGGACCTTGATAACGTGGCCCGGCGGGCTTCCCCGGGCGGCGGGCGGAAAGTAGGGGGTGAACAAAGGAAGTCAAAAGCCGGCGGGAGAACGTCCACCAGCGCCCCGGCAATGCGCTGCCGGGTTCGAGACGTAGCCCCGCGCGAGCCATCCCGGCGGCCGGGGGCGGCTCACGTCGGGCGCGCGGCCGGGGGACGGAACGCAATCGGCGCGGTGAGGGGTTCGTTCAAACTGCCGCGGCGATCGCCCAGCAAATCGAGGGTGACGTGGGCGTAACCAAACCCCTTGAGCGCCTCCGCCACGCGGGTGTTGAGCCCGTCGCTCAAGAACCGGGGCAGTTCGGTCGGGCCGACTTCGATGCGCGCCAGATGGCCCTGTTTCAGCTCGTGGTGCCGCACGCGCACGTCATGGAAGCCCAGCTCTTTGAGCGCGTCCTCGGCCGCTTCGATCATGCGCAACTTGTCTGGCGTGACCGGTTCGCCGTAGGGGATACGGGAACTGAGGCAGGCCATCTGCGGCTTGTCCGCCGTCGGCAAACCCAACTGCGCGGAGAGAGCGCGAATGTCGGCCTTCGTCAGGCCGGCTTCCTTGAGCGGCGCGCGGACCTGGAACTCCGCCGCCGCGCGGGCGCCGGGGCGGTGGTCTCCGAGGTCGCTGGCGTTCTCGCCGTAGGCAATCACGGCGAAGCCCAGCTCCCGCGCCAGCGGGGCGAGTTCGGTGAACAGCTCGTGTTTGCAGAAATAGCAACGGTCCTGGGGGTTGGCGAGGTAGTCCGGGTTGTTGAATTCGCGGGTCTGGACGACCCGGACCGGGATGTCGAAGCGCCGGGCGAGGTCGAGGGCTTCCGCCAACTCACGCCGGGGCAGGCTGGGCGAATCAGCGATGGCCGCGAGGGAGTGGTCCCCGAGAACCTCCCGGGCCACGCGCGCCAGGAACACCGAGTCCACGCCGCCGGAATACGCCACCACGCAGGAACCGTACGAGCGCAGGACCGCCACCAGTCGGTCGTATTTCGCCGATAACATGGGGCGAACTGTGCCACGCGGCCGCCGGACTGTCGAGGCGGCCCTCCGCGACCGCGGGGTCGCGTCACGGGAACCGGCAGTCCTGGTCCACCGCAATCCGAAGCCGGCGCAGGAATTCCCGGCGGGGGATTTCGACAGCGCCGATCGCGGCGGTGGCGGCGGTGACCTGTTGAACATCGAACAGCGTGAAACCCCGCTCGCGGAGGCGTTGCACGAGATGGAACAACGCCACCTTCGAGGCGTTACTGACGCGGTGAAACATGGATTCCCCGGCAAACAAACCGCCCACCTGCACCCCATAGACCCCGCCCACCAGCCGGCCCGCCTGCCAGCACTCGACGCTGTGGGCGTGGCCCGCCTCGTGCAACCGGGTGTACGCCCGGACAAACTCCCCCGAAATCCACGTGGTTGGGCGGTCGGGCCGGTTCTCGGCACAAGCCCGGATCACGTCCCGAAAGGCGCGGTTGAAAGTCACTTCAAACGGCGCCAGGCGGAGCACGCGCGCCAGACTGCGGGAAACGTGAAAGCCATCCAGTTCGAGAATGCCGCGAGGATCCGGCGACCACCAGGTCACGGGCCGGGAGGTCCACGGGAAGATCCCGGACCGGTACGCGGTCAGCAGCCGGGAGACGCCAAGGCCGCCGCCCACTGCCACCGGCTCGGTGCCGGACGCCCGGGCGGGGTCGGGAAATGGTGCGTCAGGGCTCTGGAGGACAATCATCCGAAGCGGGCGTGATCCGTTGCGACGGCTTCAAGCCGGGTCAAAGGCCTGGAGCAGCGGCCATTCAAACTGGCTCGCCACCTCCATGGCCCACAGATGCGGCGCCGTTTGCGCGTTCGGGCGCACCCGGACGCCAGCCTCGAAATCCGGCGAGCTCAGGCGAATCCAACTGCCGACGCGGATGTCGTTGACCACGCGCAGCAACCAGTCGGCGTCGCCCCGGCTCAGTTTCAGGCGCCACCCCCTCTTCGTCGGGCGCAGGCGCGCGGGGTCGGCCAGAAACGCCGCAAGTTCCCGCCGGTTTTCCTCGCGCTGGGCGGCCATGGCCTCGGCGAGCAGTCGCTGATTCTCGGCCGCGCTGGCCCCGGTGGCGCCCCGGCTCAACCGGTGCGCGGCGGGCGGAACGCACGGGTAGCGCTCCAGCAACGCCCGCAACACGCCGGCCTCCAACGGACGCAGAAAGAACACCACGTGGTCCGGCGCGCGGCGGAGAATCTTCATTCGTCCCGCTCCAGGGTGGCCTGCAACGAATACCGTTGAAGCTGGTGGACGTAGAATTCGGCGCGCTCGAACGACTCGCGAGCCACGACGCTCTTGCCGCGCTCGTGAACCTCCAGCATGTGCTTTTCCGCCCTGGTCTTGCTCCAACCGAAGACCTTCATAAACACGTGGGTGACGTAAGCCATGAGGTTCACCGGGTCGTTCCAAACGATCACCAGGTAACCCGGCTCCAGCGTGTCGTTGGCGTCGGTCCCCGGGGCCACGTCCGAATCCGGGCGCTCCGTGGTGCCGGCCGAGGCCCATGGCGCGGCGCGGCAGATCCCGGCCCGCAGCGGCCCGCGAGCCGGCCGGCCTGACGAATCAGGTGTGAGAGGGTCAAGCCACACGAGTGAAGAGTGCGGCCAGTTCGGGCGCGGCTCAAGTGCGGGTTGACCGCCCCGCGCCCGGGAAGGACACCACCGTCCTGGCGCTTTGCCGCAGGGCGAAAACCGTGAGCGATGGCGACCGCGCCGCGCGCGTTGGGAGCGCGCGGAGCGGGGGCGGGCGGTTCAGGCCTTGGCGGCCTTCGCCCCGAGCGCGTCCTTGGCGATCCGCACCAACTCCGCGAAAGCGCCGGCGTCCGTGGCGGCCAGATCGGCGATGATCTTGCGATCGAGGGCCACATGCGCGGCCTTCAAGCCCTGGATGAACCGGCTGTAGGTCAGACCGGCGGCCCGGGCGGCCGCGTTGATGCGGATTTGCCACAGGGCGCGGAAATTGCGCTTCTTGGTCTTGCGGTCGCGGTAGGCGTACTGCAGGCCGTGGTCAATCGCATCGGAGGCGTAGCGATACAGTTTGGAGCGCCGCATCCGGAAGCCCTTGGCGGCTTTGATGATCCGCTTGCGACGGCGACGGGAGGCGACGGCGTTGGTGACTCGCATGGTCGGGAAAGAGTTTGAGCGGGCTGCATCCCTCTCAGCCGCGATGGCTGAAAGGCAGGTTTTGGGTGATTCGATACTGGTCGGTGGCGTCCACCACCGCGGACTCACGAAGCCGCCGACGGCGTTTGGCGTTCTTCGAGCCGAGCAGGTGTCGGCGGCCGGCGTGGGACCGGACGGCCTTGCCGGTGCCCGTAATTTTGAAGCGTTTGGCCACGGCCTTCCGTGTCTTGATTCCTTTGGGTCGTCGCATATCGAATCCGTTGGTCTCGAAAAAGAGCGGGGAAGATAGAAAAGGCGCCGCCGGGCGCGCAAGGGTAATTCTGCCCGCCGCCGCCACAAAAATCGGCCGTCGGACCGGCGAGGAGCGCAACGTGGCGGGTAATTGACACGAGACCAGGGGCAGAATGCCTGCGATCGCAGTCAATTCTCTCCGCTCGGCAGCAGGGGCAGCGGGGTGGCAACAGCAAAAAGGCCGGACCCGCTCAGCGGACCCGGCCGCGAAAGTCAGGGAAAAGCCGCTCAGGCGCGGCCAAGCCGGCGCCAAGCCGCGAAGCCCAGCAGGCCCAGAGCAGCCATGGCGGCGTATTCGTGCGGCTCCGGGACGACGGACCCGTTCAGCGTCAGGTCGTCCAACAAAATCCGGTTGTTGGCGCCATTGTTGCCATCGCCGAAGGCGACACGGAACTCGACGCTGGTCAGGTCTTGGTAGGCTGGGGCCGAGAGGTCAATATTTTGACCGGTCAGCAGGCCCGTACCCGTGCTGACCGAGCCGGACGCAATTGAAGACGCGAAACCGTCCACCGAGGAGAATACCGACCAATTGACGGGATAATTGCCGGTGAAAACCCTGCCAATGTCGAACGTTAGCGAGGTAAGGTTGAGTTTCGTTCCACCTACCGTGGGGGTGACGGTGAACCCGAAATAGTCGGTGGTCGCTACTGGGGTGGACGCATCGATCTCAGCCGCCGGCGCTCGAAATTGGCTGGCGGTGAATTCGGGGGTGAAACCAACCGCAGCTTGGGTGACGCTTACCCCTGGGTCGGTGAAGGATGGCGATGCGTTTCCCGCGTCAAAGTTAAACTGCACCACCTGGGCGTGGGCAACTCCTGACAGCAAGGCGCCGATGGCGGCGGCGCCAAGGAGTTTGTTGTGGGACTCCAGCATAGAGTTGGGTCGTTTTGAGTTTTGGCCGGCTTTGCTTCAAACGCACTTCGTACTAATTGGTGCGTAGTTACATCAATCGGCGCGTTGCTGGCAAGTCGTTTTTTGGGGGGGCCACTCCTTAAAAGCGTCCCTCTTGGATGGCGGCTGCGGCAGCAACCGCCGCCACGATCGGACCCTTAACCATGAGTCAGAAAGAACGGCCACGGGCGAGCGTCCTGGCCAGCGTGCCGGCCGCCGCGTCGAGCCGCACGGAGGCCGCGGCAGTCTCGGGTGCTGGGGCATCGCCAGACCCGGCGCGTCTGGCGGCGGTCTGAGCCGAAACGACTCAGTTGAAATGCTCGGGGAGCACAGCCGCCCCGGCGGTGGTTCGGCGCGCCATCGCGCCGAACCCGTGCGCACGGTGATGCGCCCCAGGGTGAAAACATCCCGTCCGCCCGGGCGGGCCGTGTGGCGCGGCCCGCTGCCCCCGGGGCGAGCGCGCTCCCCACTCCAAAGGCATCGTTCCGGCTGAGCGTGAGGTGGTGAGGCGCTTTCCCGTTACCGCGCGCTGCGCCGTTGCGGCCGGTTGGCCCGCTCCGCGCCGTGCCGCGGCGCGTGGCGGGACGGTGCTTGCCGGGTTTGTTGCGCGGTCCGGGACTGCGCTCGCGTCCGGGAGCTCTGCGCCAGCCGGAAATCCACCTGCTTCTTGAACCGGTCCACCTTGGCCACCTGCA
>CAYNCT010000069.1:0-17148 GCA_964396005.1 uncultured Verrucomicrobiota bacterium
CCGGTGAAGTAGATGTTGGGATACATCGTGAAGTAGGTGTCAATGAACCGGTCGTGATCGCCCCAGGTCGTGCGCATCATGCCGGGCCAGGGCTTCTTGATGCAGAGCTTGCCGCCCTCGTTCGGGCCGACGGGCGTGCCGTCGTCGCGGAGAATCACCGGCTCGACCCCGAAGAACGGCCGACTGGCGCTCCCGGGTTTGAGGGTGTGCGCTCCGGGCAGCGGCGTGATAAGATGGCCGCCGGTCTCGGTCTGCCACCAGGTGTCCACGATGGGGCACCTCTCCTTGCCGATGACGCGATAGTACCAGATCCAGGCCTCGGGATTGATGGGTTCGCCCACCGAGCCGAGCGTCTTGAGCGAACTCAGATCATACTTGTTCGGCCACTCTTCGCCAAGGCGGATGAGCGAGCGGATTGCGGTGGGCGCGGTATAGAACTGATTGACCTTGAACTTCTCGACGATCTGCCAGAAGCGGCCGGCATCCGGATAGGTCGGGACACCTTCAAACATGACGCTGGTGAAGCCGTTGCAAAGAGGTCCATAGACGATGTAGCTATGGCCCGTAACCCAACCGATGTCGGCCGTACACCAGAAGATGTCCTCGGGATGGATGTCGAAGACGTACTTTGTAGTGAGCGCGACGTGCAGGAGATAGCCGGCGGTGGTGTGGACGACGCCCTTGGGCTTACCGGTCGAGCCGGAGGTGTAGAGCATGAAAAGGACGTCCTCGGCCTTCATCACTTCCGGCGGGCAATCGGCGGCAGCACCGGCCATCAGATCTTGCCACCAGAGGTCGCGGCCGGCGGTCATGTTGCAGGGTGAGTCGTTGCGCTTGTAAACGACCACCTTCTCGATGCTGGGCGAGGACTTGAGGGCCTCGTCGGCAATGGCCTTGAGCGGGATCGTCTTGCCGGCGCGAAGACCGCAATTGGCGGTGACCAGCACCTTGCAGGTGGAGTCGTTGATGCGACCCGACAGAGCGTCGGCGCTAAAACCGCCGAACACGATGGAGTGAATGGCTCCGATGCGGGCGCAGGCGAGCATGGCGATGGGCAGTTCCAGCACCATCGGCATGTAGATCGCCACACGGTCGCCCCGCTTGACACCGAGTGATTTGAGGACGTTGGCAAATTTGCACACCTCGGCCAGCAACTGGCGATAAGTGATCTTGGTCACGTCGTTCTCCGGCTCGCCCTGGAAGATGAGGGCAATTTTGTCGCCGAGGCCGGCCGCCACGTGGCGGTCCAGACAGTTGACCGAGACATTCAACTGGCCGTCCTCAAACCAGGTATGCTCGATCCGGCGGGCGGCGGTGTCCCAAGTGTAGCGGCGCGCCACGGTCGGCGGTTTGAACCACGTCAGGGTCCGGGCCTGTTCGAGCCAGAACTTGTCCGGTTCGTTCACCGACTGCTCGTACATCGCCCGGTACTGGTCGGCGTTGACATAGGCGCGGCTCACCACCTGCGGGGAAGGCGGGAACGTGCGATTCTCCTGCATGAGCGACGCGGTGGATACGGTTTTTGGGGTGTCTGCCATGGTTTTTCCTTTCTCGTATGGGTTTGATGTTGCAGTTGTCGCGAACCCCCGGGCCTGGCTCACAGCAAAGCGCCGCCCGGGGACTGAAAGTGATACGGAAATACGTGGTGCCTCACGGCCTCGATGCTCGCCAGCAAGGCCGGGCCGACGCTCTGGCGGCGTTCCTCGGTCACGACCAGCTCCCGATCGCGCAGACCGCCCGCCCATTCGGTGCTGCCCAGCATCACGCCGCCCAAGCCGAGGCTGTAGATGTCTTCCCCGCCCTCGCCGCAGGCGGTCCGCCAGGCCAGAGCCCAACCGCGCACGGTGTTCTCGACGTGATAACCGCCGCCGCCGATGACCAACAGCGGTACGCGGAAAGCCAGCAGGCGCTCAACCACATCCACCACCACGTTGTTGGTCAGGTGCAGGTGGGTCAAGGGATCCCCCGCCAACGTGTCCATGCCCAGTTCCATGACGATCACGTCGGGCGCGTAGGCGGTGATGAGCGGCACCGCCACTTCATTGAAGGCCAGCCGGAAAGCGTCGTCGTAAGTCCCCGCCGGCAGGCTGACATTGGCATTGAAGCCCCGGCCCAGCCCCTCGCCGATTTCGTCCTCGAAGCCGCCCCACGGGTAGAGCGTCCGGCCGCTCTCGTGCAGGGAAATCGTCAGCACGTCGCGTCGGCCGTAAAACGCGGCCTGCGTGCCGTCGCCGTGATGGGCATCCACGTCCAAGCAGACCACCCGCTTGCCGCCCTGCGTGAGCCGATGGCACGCGAGCACGACATCGTTCACATAACAAAAGCCGCCCGCTTTCTCGGGGAAAGCGTGATGGAAACCGCCCAGCAGGTTGAACGCGATGTCCACCCGCCCCTCCAGCAGGAGGTCGGCCGCCACCAGCCCGGCGCCCGCCGCCCAGGCGCCGTACTCGAGCAATTCGCGAAACACCGGCGTGTCCGGCCCTCCCAAGCCCATGTGCAGAGCCTCGACGGAAAGTTCGCCGCCCGCCGCCCGATCCAGCTCGGTCAGGTAACGCGCGCTGTGAAAAGCCTCCAACTCCGGCCGGGTCGCCTTGCGGGCGGCGACCTCCGTGCGGCCGGGAACTCCCAGCAAGCCGAATGAAATCAGCCGCTGCCGCGTCAGCGTCGAGCGGTTCGTCTTGAACGGGCAGTCGGCCGGATACGACAGGCCCTCGATCTCGGGTGAGTACACGAATGCCAGCCGGCGGTCGTTCATGAGGAGGTTTGGGGCTGGCGGCCGGAACCGCGGCGAGAAGACGCCTCCACCCGCGCCGACCGCCGGCCTGTCAGGCAGGGCGGGTCGGCCGCAACGCTGCCGGGGGATGGAAAGCGAGCGTCGGGCACCGGGGGAGAGTAGTAGGGCAAGTTGCTTCCGGCTTCACGCTTTTTGGCAAAGAATGGTCATTTTTTGAACTCGGCCCCGGGGTTTCCCAAAGGGCCCGCCCGGCAGTCAACGCTTCGCGGCGCCGTGCAGCGAACGCTTTTTGGCTTTTCGCCCCGTGCCGACCCGATAGACATTTCGGCGTGCCGGAGCCGTCCCGCCCAACCGAACGAACCATCCCGGGCCTCCCCGCCAGCGGCGGCGTGGCGCGGGGCAAGCTGTTTGTGCTCGGCCGGCCCGACCCCGTCACGCCCCCGGAATACGCCATCGGCGAGAGCGAAGTGCCCGCGGAACAAGAGCGGTTTCAGCAAGCGGTGATCGCGACCCGCGGGCAGTTGGGCGCCATCCAGGAACGCCTCCGTCGGACTCTTGGCTCCAAGGACGCGGAGTTGTTTGACGCGCAACTGCTCTTCCTGGACGACCCGACCGTGCTGTCGCAGGTCAACCGCCTCATTGCGGAACGGAGGTGCAACGCGGAAACCGCTTTCGCCGAGATCACGCGGGGCTACCTCGAGGCGTTTCAAGCCATGGAAGACCCGTTCATGCGCGAGCGGGGCGTGGATGTCCGGGACGTGGCTGAACGAGTCCTCCACACGCTGCTGGGCCGCGACCATGCAGCCTCGCTGGCCGACATCCGCGAACCCTGCATCCTGGTGGCCCACGACCTCACGCCGTCGCAAACCGCGCTCCTGGATCGCAGCCTGGTACTTGGCTTCGCCACGGACCAGGGAGGGCTGACCTCCCACACGGCCATCCTCGCGCGCGCGCTCAACCTGCCGGCGGTGACCGGACTGATTGACGCCAGCCGCCGGGTGCGCCCTGGTGCTGCGGCGCTGTTGGACGGCTTCGAAGGCGTGCTGATCGTCGAACCGACCGAGGCGACGCTCTATCGCTACGGGGCCATCGAGTGTCGCCAACAACGGCGGCGCGACCTGTTGCGCCAGGGCGTGGACGAACCGGCGATCACTTTGGACGGCCACGCGCTGACCCTTTCGGCGAACATCGAAAGCGCCGACGAAACCGCCGAGGTGAAGGCCGAGGGGGCACAGGGGGTCGGACTCTTCCGCACCGAGTATCTGTTCCTGCGTGGTCATACGCTGCCGACGGAGGAGGAGCAGTTCCAGGCCTACGACCGCATTGCCCGCGAGCTCCATCCCCAGCCCGTCATCATTCGCACGCTGGATTTGGGCGGCGACAAGGTGTCCCGGCTCTGGCCCGCGCATTCGGAGGAAAATCCGTTCATGGGCTGGCGGGCGATCCGCATTTGTCTCCAGGAACGGGACATGTTCCGGGCCCAGCTCCGCGCCATTCTGCGCGCCAGCCCGGCCGGAAACGTGAAGCTGATGTACCCGATGATTTCCGGCGTGGACGAATTGATGCTGGCCAACGAGGTGCTCGATCAATGCCGGAACGAATTGATCGTCGAGGGCCGGGCTTTCGACTTTAACCTGGAGGTGGGAGCGATGATCGAGATTCCCTCCGCGGCGATGACCGCCGAGGCGATTGCCGAGCATGTGGACTTCTTCAGCATCGGCACCAACGACCTCATCCAGTACTCGCTCGCGGTGGATCGCACCAACCCCAAGGTCGCCAACCTTTACGATCCGACCCATCCCGGCGTGCTGCGGTTGATGCACCGGACCATCGAGGCCGGGCGGGCGGCCGGGCTCTGGGTGGGCGTGTGCGGCGAGATGGCGGGTGATCCCCTGTACACCCCGCTGCTCCTCGGGCTGGGGGCGCAGGAATTGAGCGCCGCTCCGTCCCGCGTGCCGGCGGTGAAGCATCTCATCCGGCGCCTGACGCTCTCCGCCGCGCGGGAGTTGTCGGAGTTCGCGCTGCAGTGCAAGGACAGCCACGAGATTGCCCGCCGCACGCGCGCGCTGGCCGAATCGGCCGCGCCGTCGTTGTTTGAGCGGGAGCCCCCCAACCCTTGAAACGAGCTTTATGTCGTTGACCGTGCTCGTCCTTGCCGCCGGTTACGCCACGCGGCTGCGCGAACTTACCCAGGACCGCCCCAAACCCTTGTTGCCGGTGGCCGGCGCGCCGATGATTGAATGGGTGCTGGGCAAGCTGGCCGCGATCCCGGAGATCAGCCGGGTGCTGGTGGTAACGAACGCCAAATTCGCCGCCACCTTCGAGGCGTGGGCCGCCGGCTATCGGCCGAAACGTCCCCATTGGGAGGTCACCGTGCTCAACGACGGCTCCACCACCAACGAGAACCGGTTGGGCGCGATCGGCGACATGCATTTCACGCTCGAACGTTCGCCCGTCGCGGGTGACCTGATCGTGGTTGCCGGCGACAATCTGTTCAGTCAAGCGCTGGGCGAGTTTGGTTGCTTTTGTCTTGCCCGGCAGGAACCTGTCCTGGCCGTGTACGACGTGGGGAGCCTCGAGGAGGTCAAGAAATACAACTCGATCGAGGTGGACCCGACGGGACGGATTACCCACTTCGAGGAAAAAGCTCCCCACCCCACCAGCACGTTGACCGGCATCGCGCTGTACTACTACCCGCACCTCGTCCTGCCCTTGATCCGGGAGTACATCGCCCAGGGCAACAATCCGGACCAGCCCGGCCGCTTGGTGCAATGGATGTTTCGGCAGCGACCGTTCTACACCTGGCGCGTGCCGGGCACGTGGTACGACATTGGCAGCCGCGAGACCTTCGAAGAGGCCAATCGCGTCTTCGCGACCATCCCACTAGAAGGTTGACCCCGGCGCGAGGCCGACCTCGCCCGCACCTACCTGACCACCGGGCGAAGGACGATATTCCGATAGTCCACCGCTTCGTGGTCGCCTTGCAGGTAGATCGGCCCGGGCCGCAATTCGTCCGACCAGAGCGCGCCGCCGGTGCAACCCAGCAGGGGTTGGTTGTCAATGATCTTGACGCCGTTGACGACCACCGTCACGTGGCGGTCCACCAGCGTGATGTCGAAGGTCTGCCACTCGCCGGCGGGTTTGGCGGGATTGGCGCTGGGCGTGATCCGGCTGTAAATGCCGCCCAGACCGTGGGAGTCCGGTGGCCGTCCGTAGGAGTCGGCCACCTGCACCTCGTAAATACCGCGCAGATAAATCCCGCTGTTGCCGCCCTTGGGCACGTTTGCCTCGAGCGTGAGGTTGAAGTCCTCGAATTCCTTCTCCGATCGCAGGTTGCCGTAGTGCTTGCCGCTGGTCTCGTCTGGCCGGTTGATCAGCACCCCGTCCTTGACGCTCCAGCCATTCGCGGCTCCGGATTCGATCAACGTCCAGCCCGTCAGATCCTTGCCGTTGAACAGGCTGATGGGCTCGCCAAACTTCACCTTGGCCAGGTCGGGCCGCGGCGGCAGAGGCGGGATCCTCTGGCCGAAAAACTGGGCGCTTTCAACCCGCGAACCGTCGTCGCGGGGATTCATTTGCACCAGGCGTAGCCGCTCGCCTTCCACCCGGCCGATCAGCGTCTCGGCCACCTGTTGCGTGCGGACCACCTTGCCGTTGGCATCCTTGCGTTTCACCTCCCGCACTCGCGTCACGTACACCGCATCGTCATGAAAATGGACGCTCGACACCGGCACCACGCTGCCGCCGCCCCACAGGATCGAGCCATCGTAGTAGCCGCTTTCCTTGCGCAACTCCAACCACCCCGCGCCGCCTCCCGGAATTGCCAGCGCCCAGCGCCCGAGGAAGGCTTCGTTCGCGAGAGCCGACGCCGCACCCAAGACAGCCGCCAGACAAAGCGATCCGTTGATGATTTGTGCCGTCCAATGTCTCGTCATGACGGTGCTTATGGCGGCAGCCCCCGTTGGCCTCAAGGAAAAAGGGCTACCCACGCCCTCGACCGCCTGGAGGACCGCCCGCCCCGCCCGAGGCGCCAGGTTTCAGAGCGGCGGCGGAGTCAGGCCTTTTGGCTCCGGAAAGACGGCGATCCTTCGCTGAGTACCGAGGGCCGGATCTCGCTGCAAAACCGTTGACCTCACGCGTCGGGGCCGCGTGGGTCGTCGAGCTGGTCACCCCGTGAACCAAGCGGGAACGACCACGGCAGCCGCTATGGATCGGGGTAATCCTCCCCATAGCTGAGGATTGTTCCCCAGACGTCGAACTCGGCTTTCAATCGGCGCGGGACGGATACTAGGCGGCAGTCGTTCGGGTGCCGCGCAAGCGGGTTCGACTGGATCCCGGTTGGGCCCGGTCCGGCACATTCAGAAAAATGGGCCGGTTGCGGCGGAAACTTGCCCAATTCCTGGATACAATGGCCGGCTCCGCGCTGGTCAGCCGGCCGCTTACCCATACTGCTACCCCACCCCGGCATCGTTACTGCTACTTTCCAAGTTACGTTTCGGTTGCAAGAACCCTTTGCAGCCCAACCCGTCGGCGGAAGAAAGCAACAAGCCAGCGACCCGACGGTAGGGCGCATCATCAAGCGTGGGACAGGGGAGTCTTACCAACTAACTGCGGCTTCCCGAGCGCGAAAGATGATTGCGCGCCCTACCTTCGGTTCGTTGGTCCGCAGCGAATCTGACGCGCGCCGGGCCCCTCAACCGCTCCCCAACTGCCTCATTTCTTGGGTGAGCCTCCCAGGGTAAGCCCCTGGCGGGCGCGAAGCTTGGCGCAAACCTGCCCTCGGGAAATGCAACCGCCCTGCCGCCGACCCGCGGCAGCACGATCGGCCGCCGATGCGCCAACTCCGAAGCACGGCAGACGAAGCGGGACCGCCCGCGCACGCCTCAAGTCAAGACCCGCGATACACCGACCTCTTGCGAGGCCAGGGACCGAAAACGCGATCCTTTTGGCGGAGCTTTGTTCTTGAGTCCGCGCAACGCTCCGCCTTCTATCCCGGCCGCGATGATACGGCGGCTGCGGCTCAGTGGAGTGACGACCTCAATTCTGTGCGGAATCGGGGTGGCGATGGGTGCGGAAGACCTGGCGCGGGTGACCGGCGACCGGGTGAATGTTCGCGGCGGTCCGTCCGTGGACACCGAGGTCATCATTCACCTGCGGCGGGATGAGCAAGTGACGGTCGTCGAATGGGTCCCGCCGCAGGGCTCGGGCAGCGGGCCGGGCGCTCAGTGGGCCAAGATTCGCCTGCCGTCTGACACGCCCGTCTGGGTGTACGCGCCGTTCGTTGACACGCGACGACAGGTCGTGCGGAGCGACCGCCTCAACGTACGCGCCGGGCCGGGCTTGAATTTCAGTGTCCTGGGGACCTTGGGCAAAGAAGCGCCGGTCAGCCGTATCCGCACTCTGGACGACTGGATGGAGATCGAGGCGCCCGCGAACACGTTCGCTTACGTCTCGGCCAGCTACCTACAGCGACTGCCCTCGACACCGACGCTCGCAACTTCTCCAGCGCCCGCCTCCGAGCCCCCCGTCGCGCTGGCGGCAACCCCGCCAACCCGACCCGAGGTTGCTTCGGCGACGCCTCCTCCCAGCGTGCCACCGCCGACGTCCGCCGCCCCGGCCGCCACCGCGGGGACGGTGGTGACGGAGACGCCTCCGGAAACACTCCCGGAGCCGCGCAAGCGCATCGTTCGCCGCGAGGGGCTGGTGCGTCCCACCGTTAGCATTCAGGCGCCGACACCCTACGAGTTGCGGTCCATCTATGGCGCCATTCGGCTGAATTTCCTGCTGCCGGCGTCACCGGACATCAACATCGCCAGGTTCCGCAAGCAGCGGGTGATTGTAGCGGGCGAGGAGCAGATCGAGCCGCGCTGGCCCAACTTGCCGATGCTCGAGGTGCAGTCCATCCGCCTCGCCCCGTGAGCGCACCGGCCAACCTGATTGACGGGCGCGCCATCGCGGACGAGTTGAATCGTGCGACCGCGGAGGAGGTGGTGGCGTTGCAACGCCAGGGCATTGAACCTTGCCTGGTCTTTGTCCGAGTCGGTGAGGATCCTGCCTCCCAGGTGTACGTGGGCATGAAGGAGCGGGTGAGCGCGCGCCTGGGCATCCGCTCGACCACGCACGTGCTGCCCGCTGGGACGCCCGAGGGCGAGTTGCTGGCATTGCTGGCCCGGCTGAACGCGGATCCAGCCATTCACGGGATCCTCGTGCAAGCGCCCCTGCCGGAGCCCATCCGCGCGAGTCGAGTGTACTCGAGCGTCCTGCCGGCAAAGGACGTGGACGGCTTTCACCCCGAGAACGTTGGCAAGCTGATGCTCGGCGACACCGACGGGTTCGCTCCCTGCACGCCGGCGGGCATTCACGAGTTGTTGATCCGGACGGGTCTCCCCCTCGCGGGCGCGGAAGTGGTGGTCCTGGGGCGGGGCAATATTGTCGGCAAGCCCATGGCGGCGATTTTGATGCAGAAGGCGCCGCACGCCGATGCCACGGTGACCATCTGCCACTCGCGAACCCGCCACCTCGCGGAGCACTGCCGGCGGGCGGACGTGCTGATTGCGGCGATGGGGGTCCCCGAGTTCGTCAAGGCGGACATGGTCAAGCCGGGCGCGGTGGTGATTGACGTCGGCGTCAACCGGGTGGCAGACAGCACGGCACGCGGCGGTTTTCGGCTGGTCGGCGATGTGGATTTCGCGCAGGTTCAGCCGCGGGCGGGCCGGATAACGCCGAATCCCGGAGGGGTGGGACCCATGACCATTGCGATGCTGATGCGCAACACGGTCCGCGCGGCGCGCCGAGCCGCTGGCCAGCTTTAACTGAAAGACAACCATGCAACCGAATCGTATCCTCCCTGATCTTCAGGCCTCCCTGCTCTGCGAAGACGTCCGCCAGGAAGCCACGGGCAACTTCATGATCATCGGCATCATCGGCTATGTCCGCCTGCCGCAAGTGCCCGTTACCGCCTTCAAGCTGTGCCTCTTCAACCGCTGGACCGCCGGCGTGGGCACGTTCACCGAGGCCACCCGCCTGATCGCCCCGGACGGCACCACGGTCCTGCGTCAGGGCAGCGTCAAGTTTGCCCTCCAAGACGCCTCCCATCACGCCGTGAACGTCACCGTGTTCGGCCAGGTCGAGTTTGCGTCCCCCGGCGTGTACTACATCGAGGTGCTGGTGGACGACGTGATGAAGATCCGTTACCCGATGCCGGTGGTGGTCCAACCGCCGCCCGCCGGCGCGCCGCGTCCCCCTCAGCCGCCGACGCCGCCGGCCGCACAGTAGGGGCCGAGCCGCCCCGACGCCGCCATGCGCGCGGAGTCCGAGCCGAGTGTTCCCAGCCACCGGGTGCCGCGGCTACCACTGACCATCGGTCAAGTTGCGCGATTTGCCGCGGCCCCCGCCGGCCGTGTCCTGACCCTGACCGTGAGCATGGCGCTGGTTGCGGCGTTCGTGGTGACGCATTTCGTCGCGCTGTGTTGGTGGCCGGCACTGCGGAGTGCCGCGGCCGCCGCGCCCGACGGAATCGAACTGCGTTCGGGCCGGCTGCTCTGGCCGGTCAAGGAGACCCAAGCCCTGGCTGAAAACCGCTTCCTGGCCCTCCTCGCGGTGCCGCGTGGCAACCATCCGCTGCCCACGGCCGCCGACGTGACGCTCGAACTGCGCGAGGACGGGCTGGATGCGTCGTCCTTGTTGGGATACACCTTCGTACCCTGGCCGCACCAATTCGACCTGCGTCTGACGCAGCGGGAGTTGGGCGCCCATTTGGATGCCTGGCATCCACACGTCCTGGCGTGGGTCGGCGTGCTGACCTTTCTGGCGCTGAGCACGATTTGGCTAGTGGGCGGCATGTTGCTGGCGCTGCCCTTGTTGAGTTACAGCCTGCTGGGCGAGCGGTGCGGGACTTTTTTGGGCTGCTGGCGGCTGGCGGTTGCCGGGTTTGTTCCGGGAACGATCGCCGCGCTGGTCGGCATCCTGTTGTACACTTACCAACAGATCGCCCTCGTCGAGTTGTTGCTGGTGGCCGGCGGCGCCCTCTTGATCACCGTGATCTTACTGGCCGTGGCGCCCCTCAAATTGCCGCCGGCGCCTCCGCCCGAAGGCGAGGAGCCTGATTCCGAACCGGCACATCATGGGCACGAAGGACCGTCGTCCGCGGAGCCCGAGGTGCCCGCCGCCGCCAATCCCTTCGCGCCCGCCAAACCCCGGCTGACACGCCCCCGCCGCAACCCGTTTGCCGGCGACGACGACGCCGAGGCCTGAGCCCTACCCACGCCAGGCAGCCCCGTGAGCCGAGCGGCGCTTGGCCGTCGCGGCAGGCACCGCGCCAACAAAAGAGGTTTAGCGAATGCCAATCCCGGTGTAGCCGAAACCGGGCTGGCACAAGCACTCTGTCCGCGGTTTGAGAACTGGACGGCGGGCTCGCAATCGAGCCGGGCCGTGTTCCAGAACCGGCACAGAGATGGCCACCCAGCTAGCAATGCTCGCGAAGCCAAAGAACCGCGCCGCGACGACGGCACCTCCGAAGACCGCCGGCGACAAGCGGTATAAAATCCTGGAAGCGCAAATGAAGCGATTCCAGTACCGGCAGGACGCCCTGATCGAAGTGTTGCATCGGGCCCAGGAGATCTTTGGGTTCCTGGACCACGACCTCATGCGCCACATCGCGCAGCAACTGCGGTTGCCGCCCAGTCGCGTATTTGGCGTCGCGACCTTCTACCACTTCTTCAATCTCAAACCCCGGGGCGCGCATTCCTGTGTCGTCTGCCTGGGGACCGCTTGCTACGTCAAGGGCGCGGACAAAGTGGTGGCCGCCCTGGAGGAAAAGGCGGGCATCAAGGCGGGAGAAACCACCGAAGATGGCCGGTTCTCGCTGGCGACGGCCCGCTGCATCGGCGCCTGCGGCCTGGCTCCCGCGGTGGTTTATGACGGCGTGGTCACCGCCCGGCAAACCCCCGAAAGCGCGCTGGAAACCGTGAAAGGATGGGTGCTCCATGGTGCTTGAGGAACTCGTCCAGATCAAGGAGCAGGAACTCGCGAGCCGCAAGAAGTTCACGCTGCGGTGCTGCCTCGCCGCCGGCTGCGTTTCCTCGAACGCCCAGGCAGTGAAGGACGCCCTCGAGCGCGCGGTCAAGGACGCCGGGCTGGCCGATCAAGTGGAGGTGCGCGGCGTCGGCTGCATGCGCCTCTGCTGCGAGGGCCCGCTGGTGGCGGTGGACCCCGACGAGGCGCTCTACGAAAAGGTGGCGCCGGCCGATTGTGACGCGCTGGTGGCCACGCTGAAGGGCATTCCTGCCCAGCTCAAGCGGGGCAATCTCGCCGCGCCGTTTTTCAAGCACCAACTCTCCATCGTGCTCGAAAACTGCGGCCTCGTGGACCCGGACCGCATCGAGTCCTACATCGCTGCGGACGGTTACGTCGCCCTGCGGAACGTTCTGCGCGAGATGGCCCCGCCCGAGGTGGTCCAGGTCATCACCCGCAGCGGCCTGCGCGGTCGCGGCGGGGCCGGTTATCCCACCGGGCTGAAGTGGGCGACCGTGGCGAAGACAGCCAGCAGCCGAAAGTTTGTCATCTGCAACGCCGATGAGGGCGACCCCGGGGCGTTCATGGACCGCAGCGTGCTGGAGAGCGACCCGCACCGCGTCATCGAGGGCATGATCATCGCCGCCTACGCGGTGGGCGCGGATCAGGGCTTCATCTACGTGCGGGCCGAGTATCCCCTGGCGATCCAACGGCTGCAGACGGCGATCCGCCAGGCCAAGCAATACGGACTGCTGGGCAGCGGCGTGTTTGAATCGCCCTTCAATTTCAACATCGAGATTCGCATCGGCGCCGGCGCCTTTGTCTGCGGCGAGGAAACGGCCCTCATGGCGTCGGTCGAAGGTCGCCGTGGCCAACCGCGCCCGCGGCCGCCCTTCCCGGCCGAGAGCGGCCTCTGGGGCCATCCCACCCTGATCAACAACGTCGAGACCTTTGCCAACGTGCCGGCAATCCTGCTCAAGGGAGCCGACTGGTTCGCCAGCATCGGAACGGAGAAGAGCAAGGGCACCAAGGTGTTCGCGCTGGCGGGCAAGATCACCAACACCGGCTTGATCGAAGTGCCGATGGGCACGACGTTGCGGACCATCGTCGAGGAAATGGGCGGCGGCGCGCCCGACGGGGGGCAAATCAAAGCCGTGCAGACCGGCGGCCCTTCCGGCGGTTGCATTCCGGCCGCGCAACTCGACACGCCGGTGGATTACGAGTCCCTGGCGAAGCTGGGCTCAATCATGGGTTCCGGCGGCATGATCGTGATGGATCAGGCCACCAACATGGTGGACGTGGCCCGGTTCTTCATGGAGTTCTGCCGGGACGAATCCTGCGGCAAGTGCGTCCCCTGCCGGGCCGGAACCGTGCAAATGCACCACCTGCTGCAAAAGGTCATGGAACGCCGGGCCAACGCCCGCGACCTGGCCAAACTCGAGGAACTGTGCGACATGGTCAAGAACACCAGCCTTTGCGGCCTGGGCCAGACCGCGCCCAATCCGGTGCTCAGCACGCTGCGCTATTTCCGCCACGAGTACCTGGACCTCCTCCAACCCGAGCCCCGCTCACCGGTCGCCCCCGCGCCGACCCCGGGCGTGCTCTGAACGCGAAAGGATTCCCATGGCAGCAAAGACGCTGACAATTGATGGCCAGATGGTGGGCGCGGCCGAACACCAGACGATTCTTGAGGCGGCGCGCGATGCCGGCATCAGCATCCCGACGCTTTGCCACCTGGAGGGTATGCAGGCGGTGGGCGCCTGCCGCCTCTGCCTGGTGGAGGTGGCCGGCCTCAACAAACTGCTGCCCGCCTGCGTCACGCAGGTCGTCGAAGGGTGGGAGGTCCGCACCAACACCGAGCGGCTCCAGCGCTATCGGCGCATGGTGCTCGAACTGCTTTTCGCCGAGCGCAACCACGTGTGCGCCGTCTGCGTCGCCAACGGCCACTGCGAATTGCAGAACCTGGCCGTGTCCCTCGGCGTGGATCACGTCCGGTTCGACTACCAGCATCCGCGCCTGGACGTGGACCTCTCGCACCGGTGGTTCGGCCTGGACCACAACCGCTGCGTGCTGTGTACCCGGTGCGTGCGCGCCTGCTGGTACATCGAGGGCGCGGGCACGCTCAACGTCGCCGGCCGGGGCGAAAAATCGAAGATCATCACCGACCTGAACGCGCCGTGGGGTGACTCGACCACCTGCACCTCGTGCGGAAAGTGCGTCATGGCCTGCCCCACCGGCGCGCTGTTCTATCGCGGCGTCACGGTGGCGGAAATGGATCGGGACTGCGGCCAACTCGAGTACCTCGTCACCGCCCGGGAGAAGAAACAATGGATCGTCTGAGACTCGCCACCGTCTGGTTGGGCGGCTGTTCCGGCTGCCACATGTCGTTCCTCGATCTGGATGAATGGCTGTTCGAGCTCGCCGGCCGCGTCGAGCTGGTCTTCAGCCCGCTTGTGGATCACAAGGTGTACCCGGAAAACGTGGACCTCTGCCTGATCGAAGGCGCTGTGGCCAACGAGGACAACCTCGAAATGGTCCACCGCGTTCGGGAACGAACCCGGGTGCTGGTGTCCTTCGGCGACTGCGCCGTCACCGGCAACGTCACTGCCATGCGCAACCCGCTGCGCAAAAGCGATGCGGTGCTCCGGCGGGCCTACGTCGAGCTGGCCGACGTTTCGCCCGGCCCGCCCCAGGCGCCGGGCATTGTCCCCCCGCTGGTCGAACGTGTGGCGCCGGTGCATGAAGTCGTCCCGGTCGAGTATTATCTCCCCGGCTGTCCGCCGCCGGCCGAGCGCATCCGCGCGCTCCTCAGCCAATTACTTGAAGGCCGCGAGGCCCGGCTGACGGGCGCGCAGCTCAAACCCGGTTGACATGCGGCTCCCCATCTCAGGCACTGTTCGCGCCGGGCCCGCAGGGGCCGAGCGGGGGTCCCTTTCCCAAACTGCCGGCCCGCGCCGCGCCGGACCTGAAGCGTCTCTGTTATGGCTCGACGAGTTGTCATTGATCCGGTGACCCGCATCGAGGGCCACGCCAAAATCAGCATTTTCCTCGACGACACCGGCCAGGTGGCCGACGCGAAATTCCACGTCGTCGAGTTCCGCGGCTTCGAAAAATTCTGCGAGGGCCGGCCGTTGGGAGAAATGCCCGGCATTACGCCGCGCATCTGCGGCATTTGTCCGGTCAGCCACCTGCTCGCTTCGGCCAAAGCGTGCGACGCCATCCTGGCGGTGCGCATTCCGCCGCCGGCGGCGAAGCTGCGCCGCCTGATGAATCTCGGCCAGATCGTCCAGAGCCACGCCCTGAGCTTCTTTCACCTGAGTTCGCCGGACTTCCTGCTGGGCTGGGACACCCCGCCGGCCCATCGCAACGTCTTTGGCCTGGCGGCCCGCAATCCGGACCTCGCCCGCGCCGGCATTCGCCTCCGTCAATTCGGCCAGGAAATCATCGAGATTCTGGGCGGACGCAAGATTCACCCGGCGTGGGCCGTGCCCGGCGGCGTGCGCGAACCGCTCACCGAGGAGGGCCGGCAGCGGATCCGGGCCTGGTTGCCGGAAGCCCTGGCCTCGACCCAGAACGCCATCGCCCTCTTCCGCGGCGTGCTCGAAAAGCACGAACGCGAGACTCAGGTGTTCGGCAACTTCCCCTCGCTTTTCATGGGGCTGGCCAATGAGGAAGGCCTCTGGGAGCACTACGACGGCCATCTGCGCTTTGTGGACGCCAGCGGCAACGTCATCGCGGATCAGGTGCAAGTGGCGCGCTACCGCGAGGTGATTGGTGAGGCGGTCGAGTCCGACTCGTACCTCAAATCGCCATTTTACAAGCCGATGGGTTATCCGGACGGGCTGTACCGCGTCGGCCCGCTGGCCCGCCTGAACATTTGCCGGCGCATGGGCACGCCGTTGGCCGACGCCGAGTTGGACCGTTTCCGCCGCCACGGGCGCGGCGCCGTGAACTCCTCGTTCCTTTACCACTACGCGCGGCTGATCGAGATTCTGTGCGCCGTCGAGCGCATCACCGGGGCGATCGAGGATCCCGACCTGCTGAGCGGTCACCTGCGCGCCGACGCTGGCATCAACGCGCTCGAGGGCGTGGGCGCCAGCGAAGCGCCCCGCGGCACCCTCCTCCACCACTATCAGGTCAGCGAGGAAGGGCTCATCGCCGGGGTCAACCTGATCATCGCTACCGGCCAAAACAATCTGGCGATGAACCGCACCGTCGCCCAAATCGCCCGCCACTACATTCAGGCCGCAACCGGCGACATCCCCGAGCCGCTGCTCAATCGCGTCGAAGCCGGCATCCGTTGCTATGACCCGTGCCTCAGTTGCTCGACGCACGCCGACGGCCGCCTCGCGTTGGAGTTCGAGCTCGTGGCAGCGGATGGGCGCATTCTCGCCTCCGTGGCCCGTTGAGGCGCCGGCGGTCGCAGCCAAGCTGTCCCGTGCCGTGGAAAACCCGGTCCTGCTCATCGGTTACGGCAACGAGCTGCGCTGCGACGACGCCCTCGGCCCCACGGTGGCGCGAGCGCTGGCCGCGCTCGGTTTCGGCTGGCTGCGCGTCCTGGCCGTGCCGCAACTGACTCCGGAACTCGCCGAGCCCGTATCCCGAGCGCGAGCGGTGGTGTTTGTGGATGCCACGCTCAACGCGCCGCCGGGCGCGGTGCAGATTGGGCCGCTGGCGGGGGCCGCGCTCAGCGAGCCGCTGGGCCACCTCGGCAGCCCGCGCTCGTTGCTCGCCCTGGCCGAGGCGGTCTTTCAACGGGTGCCCCCGGCGTGGATGGTAACGGTGGGCGTAGAGGAACTCGGCGCGGGCGAGGGACTGTCACCAGCGGTCGAGCGCGCCCTGCCCGAAGTGGTCGAGTCGGTTCGTGCCTTGTTGGTGCGGCTGTCGAACCGGCGGCCATCCCAAGCCCCGACAGCCGCCGCGGCTCAACTCGAACTCCATTTTGCCCGCAGCGCCCGGGCGAGCGGCTTGGACTCCTGGCAGGCGCAACGCCGGGCGGCTCTCGAGGAGCTGGCGGACAAGCTGGCCCTGCCGCTGAACCATCTCGTCGAAGTCTGGTTTCGGGACGGCGTGCGACTGCGCGGCCGGATGGTGCTGCGGGAGTCGCCGCTCTTCATCGAAAACCTGGAAGCGGACAAACTGGAACTCGAGATTGACGGGGTTGTCTTTCGGGCTGGCGATATCGAATCCTTCGTCCGCCTCGATTGACCATGAAACCTGCGACCCTGGTGTCGCTCCTGCTGCTCGCGGGTCCGGTGACCGAAGGCGAAAACGTCGCTGACCGCTCCGCCCGCCGGACGCCACTGATCTACTGCACGGATCTGTTCCATCCGCACGAGGACCCGGATAATCGGGCAAGTGTCATCAGCAGTTGGTCAGGCGAGTGACATCAGCTCTTGGTC
>CAYNCT010000070.1:0-17115 GCA_964396005.1 uncultured Verrucomicrobiota bacterium
TCGCACGTGGCGCCAGATGGGCCGCAGCACGCCCGCCGGGCACTTGTCCACTGCCTGGCTGGCCTTGATCGGAACGCAAATTGTCTTGGGCGCCGCCACGGTCTGGACGGGCAAGTCGGCGGACATCGCTACTTTGCACATGTTGACCGGGGCGCTCACGCTCGTCGTAGCCAGCGTGGCGACGGCCGCGGTGGGGCGGCTGGCAACAGCGCGGTCCGCCGCTACGGAAATCGCCGCCCGCCCGAGCCCACCGCGCTCCGGATTGGCTCCGGTGCCGACCACAAGCTGATGGCTCCCGCGGCGCAATGAAGGCCACCGCCGAAATCTTGTCTCCTCCCCGGCTGGCGCTGCGGGCGCGCGTGGCCGACTTCGCGGAATTGGTCAAGGCCCGGCTCACGCTGCTGGTTTTGCTGACCACGTTCGTCGGTTTTTACCTCGGAGCGACGGGCCGCGTGGACTGGCTGTTGCTGGTGAATGTGTTGGCTGGAACCGCGCTCCTGGCAGCGGGTGCCGCCGCTCTGAACCAACTGTGGGAACGGGACCGCGACGCTCGGATGGTTCGCACGCGCCAGCGACCGCTGCCGGCCGGCCGGATCGAACCAGCGACCGCCTTGCGTTTCGGCTTGGGGTGCGGACTGGCAGGCCTGGCGTGGCTCTGGGGCGCCGCGGGTCCGCGGACGGCGCTGGTCGGTGGGGCTACGCTGCTCACATATCTGCTGATCTACACGCCGCTGAAGACCCTCACCGCGTGGAACACCCTGGTCGGGGCGGTTCCCGGCGCGCTGCCGCCTGTGATCGGCTGGATTGCTGCGCGTGGCGAAATCGGAGCGGGCGGCTGGGTGCTCTTCGGACTCCAGTTCTTCTGGCAGATTCCGCACTTCCTCGCCATCGCCTGGCTGTACCGGGACGACTACGCGCGCGGCGGGTACGCGATGCTGCCAGTACTGGATCCGACAGGCCGAACGACGGCCCGCCACGCGGGAATGGTGGCGGCCCTGTTGCTCGTCGCGGCGACGCTGGCGGTTCCGGCAGGATTGGCCGGCCCGGTCGCTGGAGTCTCCCTTTTCGCGCTGACGGCGCTCTTCCTGGTTTTGTCGCTGCGCTTCGGGCGGACACTGGCTGACCGGGACGCGCGCGCTCTCTTCTTCGGCTCGATTCTTTACCTGCCCGCCCTGTTGGGACTGCTGGTGCTCGACCGGCTGATTTGATGGCGCGGCATCATTGACACGGCGGGGCTGATTTGTACTTTCACGGTTAACAAATTTTGTCCAGGGAGCTGGCAAATTCGGGCAACTTGGTACTCAAGGCGAACCACATGCAGACTGCGGCGACGGCCGAAATTCACGACACCGCCCATCACGCCCATCGCGAGTTGAGTTTCGTGCGGAAGTACGTTTTCTCGACCGACCACAAGGTGGTGGGCGTCCAGTACGGGATTACCGCCCTGCTTTTCATGTTCCTCGGCTACGGGCTGATGGCGTTGATGCGCTGGCAGCTCGCGTATCCTGGTAAACCCATCCCCATCTTTGGCGATCTCCTGCTGAAGGTGCTCGGGCCGGACATGGCGACGGGCGGCATCATGTCGCCCGACCTGTACAACTCGTTCGGGGCCATGCACGGAACCATCATGATCTTCCTGGCGGTGGTCCCGCTGGCCGCCGGAGCGTTCGCCAACTACCTCGTGCCGCTGCAGATCGGCGCGCCGGACATGGCCTTCCCCAAGCTCAACATGATGAGTTACTGGGTCTATTTCGTGGGCGGGGTGATCATGCTCGTCAGCTTCTTCATCCCCGGCGGCGCGGCGAAATCCGGTTGGACGTCCTACTCGCCGTTGGCGACCGTGGCCGACCTGGCCCGGCAGATTGACGGTCAGACGATGTGGCTACTTGGCATGGTGTTCCTGATCACCTCCTCGCTGCTGGGCTCGGTGAACATCATCACGACCATCATCCAGCTTCGCGCCCCGGGCATGAACTGGATGCGCCTGCCGTTCTTCGTCTGGGCGCAATTAGTGACGGCCTTTCTGCTGCTGCTGGCGTTTCCGCCGCTCGAAGCCGCCGGCATCATGCAACTGATGGACAATTTCTTCGGCACCAGCTTCTTCCTGCCCACCGGGCTGGTGGTGGGCGGGCAGATGCTCGACGTGAGCGGCGGGGGCAGCCCGCTCTTGTGGCAGCACCTGTTCTGGTTTCTCGCCCATCCGGAAGTGTACGTGCTCATCCTGCCGGCGATGGGGATCGTGGCGGAGATTATTGCGAACAACACCCGCAAGCAGCTCTTCGGTTACAAATCGCTGGTGTACGCCAGCATGGCGCTGGGGTTCATCTCGTTCCTGGTCTGGGCCCATCACATGTATTTGACCGGCATGGGCACGAAGATCAGCACTTTCTTCCAGACGACCACGATGATGATCTCGATCCCCTCGGTGATCATCCTCACGTCGCTGTTCCTTTCGCTCTGGGGTGGCTCGATCCGATTCAATACGCCGATGCTGTTCGCGCTGGCGTTTCTCCCGATGTTCGGTATCGGCGGCCTGACGGGGCTACCGTTGGGGTTCAGCGCCACGGACATCCACCTGCACGATACCTACTACGTGATCGGACATTTTCACTACGTGGTCGCGCCGGGAACGATTTTCGCCCTGTTCGCGGGCGTGTATTTCTGGTTCCCCAAGGTCACCGGTCGGCTGATGAACGAGTTCTGGGGCAAGGTGCATTTTGTCCTCTCGCTCATCTTCATGAACCTGATTTTCATGCCGATGTTCATCCAGGGCCTCGAGGGCATGCACCGGCGCATGTATGACGGCGGTGCGGCTTATTCGGCCAGTCCGGAGCTGGCGCATGGCCTCTCCCTGGGCATCAAGCTCAACGTCGGCATCTCCCACGCCGCGTGGCTGCTGGGGCTGGCTCAAGTGCCCTTCATCATCAACTTCTTCTGGAGCATCCGCAACGGGCGCAAGGTGGAGTCCGACAACCCCTGGCAGTCCACCACCCTCGAGTGGCAAACGCCCACCCCGCCCCCGCACGGCAACTTCACCCGACCGCCGGTCGTGCATCGCGGACCCTACGAGTACAGTCAGCCGGGCCGGGGCAAAGACTACACCCCGCAGAACGAGGCGGATTGATGCCGGCTGACGCAACCTCAACGACGCTGCTCGCCATGGAGATTCCCTACACCGCCGAAGTCCGGCCCGACACGGGCGTGTACAACGCGAAGATTGGCCTCTGGTTGTTCCTCGCCTCCGAGGTCATGCTCTTCGGAGCGCTCTTTTCTTCGTACATCCTCTTGCGCGTGGGCTCGACCGAGTGGCCGCAGGGTATGCTCAGCGTTCCCATTGGCACGCTGAATACGTTTGTGCTCATCGGGTCCAGCATCACGGTGGTGATGTCCTGGCTGGCCCTGAAGGGGAACGACTTCGGCAAGTTCAAGCTGTACATGGGCAGCACCATCCTGCTGGCCCTGCTGTTCATCAGCGTGAAGAGCTTCGAGTACCACGACAAGTTGACGCACTACTACGTGAAATTGAAGGACGGGACCGAGATGACCGGCCATCTCGAGGGCAAACCCTTCAACTGGTCGCTGGCCAAATGGAAGGCGGCGGCTGACGCGCCCAAGGAGATCGTGTTCCATCCGGACGCCCCCATGGGCAAGGAGGGCTCCGCGCACGCGGCGCACGAAGCGCTGCGGCTATCCCCCGACCAGGTCGCCAAGCTCGAGAGCTTCGGGCCGTGGCGCAACACGTACCTGGCGATCTATTTCACGCTGACCGGGCTGCACGCCCTGCACGTCATTGGCGGAATCATCGTCATGCTTTACCATTGGGGGGCCGGACACCGGTTGTGGCGGAAGTCTCGCGAACAGTTTACCAACCGGGTGGAAGTCACGGGGCTCTACTGGCACTTCGTGGAGCTGGTGTGGATCTTCCTGTTCCCGGTCATGTACATTTTGTAAGGCCCATGTCTGACAACAATTCGCAGTCCCTCCAACAGGAAGCGCGCCGCCACCTGATCGTGTTCGGGGCGGTCGCCGTGGGTACGCTGGCCATCGTCCTCTCGAGCCTGGCGCCGCTGACGGCCGGCTTGAAGATCGCCCTCGTGCTGGCCATCGCCCTTGTGCAGGCCTCCCTGGTGGCGGGCTTCCTCATGCACCTGATCAGCGAGAAGCGCATGATTCTGTCCAGCCTCGTGCTGACCGCCATCCTCTTCGTCGCGTTGCTCTTCCTGCCCATTCTCTCGGAAGCGGATCACACTCACCGTTTCTTCCTTCACTGATGTCCCTTAAAGCGTTCCACGTTGTCTTCCTGATTTCGGCCATCGCCCTCTGCCTCGGCTTCGGCGCGTGGGAGATCCGGGTGTTTCTCGAGGAGCGCAGCGGGCTGGATCTGGCGCTGGGGGTCTGCTCCCTGCTCGGCGGCGTGGCTTTGGTCGTTTACTTCCGGGTCGTGCTCAAAAAACTTCGCGACATCAGCTACCTGTGAACCCACCCGCCATGCGAAACCTCTGTAGTCTGCTCCTCTTGCTCGGTGGCCCGCTGTCCCCGGCGGCGCTCGCTTGCGCGACCTGTTTCGGCCGATCCGATTCCGCCCTCGCCGAGGGCATGAACATGGGCATCCTGTTCCTGCTCGGCGTGGTGGGCGTCGTGCTGGCGGGCATCGCCGGCTTCATGATCTTTCTTGCCCGGCGCGCGGCTCAACTGCGGCGGGCAACGACCTGACCCCGGCTGTCATGCACAATACGATCACCAAACTGCTCGGCCTGCCTCCGGTCTCCTCGGCGCATGGCGGCCAGATTGATCTGCTCCTGTTTTACGTCCACCTCTTGATGGTGGTGCTGGCCATCGGGTGGGGCATCTTCTTTCTCATCTGCCTCTGGCGCTACGCCCAGAAGCGGCGCACGGCCGCGGACCCGGTGGGAGTGCGCGGCCATCTCTCCAGTTACTTGGAGGTGGGCGTGGCCGGGATTGAGGCCGTGCTGCTCGTCGGGTTGGCGGTCCCGATCTGGGCCCGGGGGGGCACCGCCGGCAACTTCCCCAAGCCGGAGGAGTCCACCGTGGTGCGCGTCATCGGCCGGCAGTTCAACTGGATCGCCCGGTATCCCGGGGCGGACGGGGTGTTCGCCCGCGGCGACGCGAAGTTCCTTTCCGCTCAGAATCCGCTCGGCATTGATCCGGACGATCCCGCGGGCAAAGACGACGTGGTCGTCGAGAGCAGTGAGGTGGTGGTGCCGGTCAACAAGCCGGTAATCGCCTACGTGTCCTCCCTGGATGTCATCCACAATTTCGCAGTGAAGACCATGCGCGTCGGACAGGACGCGATCCCGGGTTTGAGCAATCCGATTTGGTTCACGCCGACGCAACTCGGCACCAACTTGATCACCTGCGGTCAGCTTTGCGGCAACGGGCACTCGCAAATGCGGGGCCTCCTCAAGGTGGTCGAGCCCGCGGAATTCCGCGCGTACCTCAAGGAGCGCACCAAGTCTGGCCCCGGGGACACCTCCGGGTACGAGTAGGCGAAGTCGCGGCCCGGTAACCGCTCACGTCCGGGCCAGCAGTTCGTTGACCTTGCGCAGCACGGCGAAGGCATCGGCCACGTACAAAACGTCCGCCTTCCCGCGCGCCCAGCCGCAATTGGGATCGAGACTGATCGCCCGGCGCTCGCTGATAAACCGCCAGCCCACGGTGTGCGGTTCCTCGCCGTGGCAGCAGGTCGCCAGCCCCTTGGGATGGCGCGGAGTCGCGCCGGTCTGGCCGATTTGATTCAGGTGGGACAGGAACGAGAGCACCGCCTGCCCTTCCCCGCCTAGGTCCACCAACGATTTGCTGCTGCCCAGGGAAGCCCGCGTGAACCGCAGGAACTCGCGGATTAACACCTCGGCTTCCGGCACGTGGGTTTGCCCATCTGCCTGCTTCTTGGTCCACCCTGCTCCCGCCACGAACAGCAACGCCGCGTCCGGCCGGATGGTCTGGGCGTCCGCCGCGGGTTGGCGAATTCCCGTGACCGTGGTGCGCCGAGCCGTTTCGGGTAGCGCGACCGGGACGCTTTCAATGGCGACGCTGCCCGCTGCCCCCTGCCAGGCTGGCTGGCTGCCCGGGTCCACGATGATGAACCACGGCCGCGCGGAGCGGGTGAACGAAGCTTCCATCCGCTGACGGTAGCACCAGCGGCTGACGGTGACCTTTCCGTTCGCCATCGCCACCCCGGTCACGTGCGTGTCCGCACGGCCGCCGAGGCGGGCAGCCACGCCGGGCAAGCAGCGCAGCATCCGGGAGGTTCCGGCGGCGATGACCAGCGTCGCGCCTGCCGCCTGGGTCAGGGCAGCCGCCGCGGCGGCGTCGCTGGCGTATCTCGCCACTGCGCAATCGGGACCGCTCACTCCGAGAAACCTCGCAGCGCCGGACCCGGCGAGGGCGTTCGCGGCTTCGGCTGCTCGCTCCCCCACGAGACCGACGGTCAGGGTGGCCTGCGGCAACGAGGCCTGGAGGTTTCGTGCGACGCTGAGTGCCTCGAAAGCGGGGGAAGGCAGCGAACCGTCCGGTTCGCAGTGGGCGAGCAAGAGGATGGTTTCCATGTGCGTTGGTTCCCTGGCGAACGATTACTTCCGAATCCACTCGACGATTTCCGCGGCAATCTCGTCCGTCGGGGCGTCCTTGACGATCCGGGTCTGGCGAAGCTGCTTCGGCAGCAGCACCCCGGTGAAAGCCAGCCCTTCGCCCGGCAGTTTCACCGGCTTGGCCTTTTGGAGCGCGGGCATGACGCCGCGCATGTTGACCATGCCCACCTGGGGATTGTTCTTCGGTTCGGGCAAATGGCCGGTTGCCCAGGCCAGCACCGCCGGCGGACCGACGCACCGGGACACCTGATGCCGCCCGCCTTCAATGCGCTCGAGGATTTCCAGCGCGCCGTCCGGCGACACCTTCAACTCGTCCACCCCGAGGAAGACATCGCTGATGCCCAGCTTCTCGGCGAGAGTTTGGAGGGTCACCCCGGCGCCGCGCGCGGCCGATTCCCAACCGCCGAATATCAGCAGGCGCGAACGATCCAGGCCCGGGATGGCGCCGATCGCGTCGGCGAGCGCCCACGCCGTTTCCGCCGGATCGGTGAATCCCCCGGCGGGCCCGTCGAGCGCCACCAGCTCCAGGGGGACCTTTTGTCCGATGGTCATCATCACCTGTTGCAGTTTGGCTTTGGGGCCGAGGCTCACGAGCGTCACCTTGCTGCCGGCGTAGTGTCGGGCGAGGTGGGCGGCCTCGTAGAGAGCGTGCGCCGCCCAGGGGTCGAACCAAACCGGGAGCATCAGCTCATTCTTGAGGGCCGGGCCGGCGGGCGTCATCACCGGTTCGAGGGTTTGCAACGGGTCGGGCACCACGCTGCCGCAGACGATTACCTGAAAGGTGAGTCTCATCGGCGTGAGATGGTCGGGAAGCCCTGCCATTTTGGGAAGGAAGAAGACGCTGCGTGCCAAGTGCGAGCCGCGCGGGTTGGGTTGCCCAATTGCCTCCGGGCGGCTGCTGACGCGGAGGGCCGCGAATCCAAACGCGGCAGCGTCGAGCTGGTCCCCGGCGGGACTGTTTTGCGCTGCTCGACCAACCGCGTTGCGGGGCCGTTGAGCCGGGGCAATAATTTCCCGCCGTGGGCGAGCTGGCCCACCCTCTTATGAACCCACCAACCCTTACCTCTCCGCGCGCCAAGTGCGGTCTTCGCTGGTGGCCGGCGTTAGTCATCGCCGCCGTGGCGGCCATCGTAATCCTGGTCTCTCGCTGGCAGGACCAATCGTTCCAGCAGCGCAACCTTTGGACTCTGGGGACGCTGGTTGTGGCGAGCGTGCTGCTTTTGCTGTGGTGGCTGACGCTTTCCCGGGCTGGCCGGCGGTTGCGGCTTACGGTGGCGGCGGCGGTGGTTGGTTTGGTGGCCGTCGGCGCGGCGACCTTGCGCCTGCGGGGCGTCAGCGGCGATCTCATGCCGATCCTCGAGCCCCGTTGGGTTCGATCCGCCCCGCCGCCCGCGCCGCCGGCAGGCGCGCTGGGGGCAGCCGAAATCGGGCCCGCGGACAGCGCGGTCACTGACTTTCCGCAATTTCTCGGTCCCCGCCGCAATGCCACCGTCGAAGGCCTGGCGCTGGCCGCCGACTGGGACGTGCGCCCGCCGATCGTCCTCTGGCGTCAACCCGTGGGCGCGGGCTGGTCCGGATTTGCCGTGGTGGGAGATCGCGCATTGACCCAGGAACAACGGGGCGATCAGGAAGCGGTCACCTGCTACGATTTGCGCTCGGGGCAACGGCTGTGGGCGCACACCGACGCCGCCCGCTACGCGACGACCATCGCCGGCGAGGGCCCGCGCTGCACCCCTACGGTGGTCAGCAACCGCGTCTTTACCCTCGGCGCCACCGGCCTGCTCAACTGCCTCGAGCTGGCATCGGGTCGCTTGCTCTGGCAGCGAAGCCTCGGCACCGATGCCGGCGCGGAGATGCCCGAGTGGGGCTTTGCCGGGTCGCCGCTGGTGCTCGACGGATTGGTGATGGTCAGCGCGGGTGGGGCTCCGGACCGTTCGGTGCTCGCCTACCGCGTGGATTCCGGCGAACTTGCCTGGGCGGCCGGCAGCGCGCCGGTGAGTTACAGCTCGCCGATCGTCGCCGAGCTCGCCGGCGAGCGGCAAATCCTCGCCTTCAACGGCCGCCGGATCACCGCGCACCGCGCCGCTGACGGCGCTGTCCTCTGGGAGTACCCGTGGGGCATCGGCCAACCGCACGTGGCGGTGCCCGTTCCGGTGGGACCCCGCCGCGTGGTCTTCTCCAGCGGCTATGGCGTCGGCGCGGAATTGCTCGAGATCGCCCCCCAACCGGAGGGCTCCCTGGCTGCCACGCGCGTCTGGCAGTCCCGGCGCATGAAGGCGAAGTTCGCCAACCTCGTCGTTCGCGACGGCTTTCTATACGGATTGGACGACGGCATCTTTGCGTGCCTGGACCTCGCCGACGGCTCGCAGCGGTGGAAGGAAGGCCGCTACGGCCACGGCCAGGGGCTGCTCGTGGGCGAGCATTTCCTGTTGATGGCGGAGCAGGGCGAGCTGGTCCTGCTGCGGCCCACACCCGAGGCACCCAACGAACTGCATCGCTTCCGCGTGTTCCGCTCGAAGACGTGGAACCCCATCGCGCTGGCGGGCGAATTCCTGCTGGTCCGCAACGATCTCGAGGCCGCCTGCCTCCGGATCACCCTGGCCCGCCCTGTCCCCCGGTGACCGCCGACGCGGGTCGGACTTGTCGCCTGACCGGATTGTGCGGACACTGGGCGGCCGATGAGCACGCACGCGAAACTCGCCCTTTTCGGTGGCCCGCCGGCCTGCCCGCACCCCTGGCCGACCTGGCCGGTTTTCGACAACCGCGAACGACAGCTTCTCAACGCCGTGCTCGAATCCGGCAAGTGGTGGTACGGCGAGCGCGTGCGGGAGTTCGAGGCCGCCTACGCCGCCTTTCAAGGCGCGAAATACGCCGTCTCCTGCACCAACGGCACCACCGCGATCGAAATGGGCCTGCGGGCGCTGGGCGTGGTTGAGGGCGATGAGGTGATCGTCCCCCCGTATTCGTTCGTGGCCACCGCCAGCGCGGTGATCACCATCGGGGCCATTCCCGTGTTCGCGGATATCGAGCCCGACTCCTTGAATCTGGACCCCGGCGAGGTGGAGCGGCGCCTCACCCCGCGCACCCGGGCGATCGTGCCGGTGCATGTCGGCGGCCGGATGGCGGACATGGATCGGCTCAACGCCCTGGCCGCGCGCGCGGGTTTGCGCGTGCTCGAGGACGCCGCGCACGCCTGGGGCAGTCAGTGGGACGGGCGCGGGGCCGGCACGCTCGGCGATTGCGGGACCTTCAGCTTTCAGGTGTCGAAGAACATCACCGCGGGCGAGGGCGGAGTGCTGGTGACGAATCACGAGGAGCTGGCAGACTTGTGCCGCAGCTTCTCCCATTGCGGCCGGCGCAAAAACGGCCCGTGGTACGATCACGATTTCCTGGGATCGAATCTGCGGCTGACCGAGTTCCAGGCCGCTGTTTTGCTGGCGCAACTCGAACGCCTGCCCGACCAGCTTGCCCGGCGCGAAGCCAACGCGGGGCACCTGGATGCTGCCCTGGCGGGCATTCCCGGCATTCGGCGGTTGCCGCCCGCGGCCCGGATGACCCGGCGCAGCTATCACATGGTCATCTTGCGAGTGGAGGAAAACGTGCTGGGCATCTCCCGGGACCGCTTCCTCGAGGCCCTGTGCGCGGAGGGCGTGCCGGCCTCCAAGGGCTGGTATCAGCCGCTCTACCGCAATCGGGTCTTTCAGGACGCGCACCTGGGGCCGGCCCACGGCATCCGGTCGCCCCTGGCGGCCAAGGGGGTCCGCTACGACGCGGTTGTCTGTCCGGTGTGCGAGCGGGTATGCCGGGACGCCATCTGGATTTCCCATCAGGCGCTGCTGGCCAGCGAGTCGCAAGTCCGACAGATTGCCGACGCGGTGGCCAAGGTGGTGGCCCGCGCCGCGGATTTGAGGTGAGCCCCGCCGCCGGGGCGCGCGGCTTCCGAGTCGCGCGGATGGTATTGTTTCTGCTCGTTGCAGGACCGGACAATTCATCAACGGCACTCTGCGGCGTCCGGCCATGACCCTTCTTGACAGTTCCGTGACGAAAGCGTGACGATTTGCGAAGGCCAAGCGCGGCGGCGATCATGACCCCCGACAAGCTTCAACTGCAGCGGCTGGAATTGAAGTACCTCATCTCGGAAGCGCAGGCGCTCGCGGTGCGGGACTTCGTGCGCTGCTACCTGGAGCTGGATGAATATGGCGCAACGCAGCCCAACTTCTCCTACCGGATTCACAGCCTGTACCTGGACTCGGACGACCTCAAGACCTACCGGGACACCATCAACAGCAACAAGAACCGCTTCAAGTTGCGCCTGCGGTACTATGACGACGCGCCGGCGTCGCCCGTGTTCTTCGAAGTGAAGCGCCGGATGGACAATGCGATTCTCAAGCAGCGCGGCGGCGTCCGGCGCGTGGCGGTGCCGTGGTTGTTGGCCGGCCAGTTGCCCGAGCCGGAACATTTGCTGAGCGACCTGCCCAAGCATTTCTTCGCGCTCCAGCGCTTCTCCCAACTCATGCTCGACCTGCGGGCCCGCCCCAAGGTGCATGTCAGTTATCTGCGGGAGGCGTGGATGAATCATGATGACAACTCGGTGCGCGTGACCCTGGACCGCGATGTCCGGGCCGCCTACGAGCCCACGGCCGGGCTGGCGACCGAGATGGACCACTATGTGCGCCCCTTCGGCCCGGAGGTGATTCTGGAACTGAAGTTCACCGGCCGGTTTCCCAACTGGTTCCGCGATCTGGTGCAGGGCTTCGGGCTGGTGCGCCGGTCCGCCGCGAAATATGTGGACGGCGTCGAAGCCATCGGTTTGTCGGCCTTCAACTACCGGCCCGCGGCCGACAACGGGCGGGAGGACGCCCGGGCCGCCGCCCGTTGCGGTCTTCGGGAACTCATCGCGACGCCCTAGCATGGCCGAGAACTTCTTCAGCGGTGACTACGCCACCACGCCGGTCAGCGTGCCACTGCTGCTGCTCGGGCTGCTGCTGGCTTTCCTGGGCGGGCAGACCCTGGCGTGGATTTACATGCTGACCCACAGCGGGCTGTCCTATTCGCGCTCCTTCGTCTCCTCGCTGGTGGTTATTCCCGTGCTGGTCGCCGCGGTCATGACCGTCCTGGCCAATAATCTGGTTACCGCGTTTGGAATGATGGCGGTCTTCGCGATCGTGCGCTTCCGGAACATTCTCCGGGATACGCTCGACACGTCCTACATCCTGGCCGGTTTGGTCATCGGCATGGCCGCCGGCACGCAGCGGTTCCCCGTCGCGGTGGTGGTCATCCTCGTCGTGGCGGCGATCATGTTCTATTTCTGGGTGACCGCCTTTGGCAGCCGCCACCGCTACGACCTGATCGTCAACATCAACTGGACCCGCGAGCTGGCCGACCTGCCCGACCTGCGCGACCTGCTCGGCCGCCACAGCCGCCGCACCCATTGCGCCAGCCAGCGGTCCGGCGAAGCGCACGGCGGCACCGACCTTTCGTACCGCCTGCTCCTGCGCGATCCGAATCGAACCGACCTCCTCCTGCGGGAGTTGAAAGAACTGCCGGGCGTGGCGCGCGTGACCAGCCTGCAAGCGGAGGATGAGTCCGAGATCTAGTCATGCCCCAGCTTGAGCCCATCCCGACCCCGGCCGCGCTCCACTGGCGGGAGTTTCGCGTCAAAGCCCTCCCCATTCTCACCTTCGCCGCGGCGGTTGTCGTGTGTGTGGCCATCTGGACTCACCATGTCAGCCCGGCCTCGCTGCTGGGGCAGGCGGTTTCCGCGCAGGCGAACATCTCGAGTCCCCGGCCGGGACTGCTGGTGTTGGTCAAGGGCGGAGTGGATCAGCCGGTCCGCGCCGGGGAGACCATCGCCACGGTGCTGACCTCCCCGCCGCGTCTGCTGGAAGCCAGTCTGGCGGTCATCCAGGCCGAAGCCGAGTTGATCCGCCTCGGAATGAGCCCGCTGGCCGACGCGGACCGCAACGAACTCAACCTCGAACGGCTCAAGCTCGATCTCCTCCAGCAGCGCACCGCGCTGGCGTTGGCGCGGATCCAGTTGGACTACGCCCATTCCGAGTATCGCCGGATCGAGGCGCTGCGCCTCATGGCGTCGCCCATCGCCTCGGACAGCGACCTCGCCATCGCCACGCGCGACCGCGACCGCGCCCGCCGCGAGGTCGAACAACTGGAGCAGACGGTGGCCGACCTGGGTGCGGCCCTGAAGCGTTTTGAAGCGAGTTTCCCGCTCGCGACCGCCGAGGGCCGCGAGTCGGCCACGCGCAAGGCGATTGAAGCCCGGCAGCGACAGCTCGAGGTGGTCGAAGCGCAACTCGGGCCAATGGAGCTGACGGCCCCGATTGACGGCGTGATTACCACGGTGCTGCGGCGCGCCGGGGAAACCGTGACCGCCGGCGAACCCATCCTCACCCTCGTCTCCACCAACATCTCCGGGATCGTCGCCTACCTGCCGCAGAACTCTTCTCTGCCCGTGGCGGTGGGCATGGACGCCGAGGTGCGCCGGCGCGCGCGCGACCGGACGATCGGCCTCGGCCAGGTGACGCGGGTCAGCGCCTACTACGCGCCCATCCCGCCCTTGCTGCAGTGGTCACCGCTGCCGAATGGCCAGACCAACGCCATCGGCCTGCCTCTCTGGGTCAATGTGCCGCCGGGCATGTCCCTTCTCCCCGGCGAGGTCGTGGGCATCAGGTTGTTGCCCCAGAATTGAGCCTGACCGCGGGCCGACCGCATTCCCCGGCGTGCAGGCTTTCCCGCTTCCCGGCTCGCCGCCCGGGGGGTGAAGTTGCCGTTTTTCCTCCGGCCCATCCTCGCGTACAGTGGGTGCCGTGTTTGCGCTCGGCAGTCTGCCACTCGAGTCCAACCTGTTCCTCTCGCCGCTGGCGGGCCATACGAACCTGCCCTTCCGGCTGGTGATTCGCGAGCTGGGCGGCGTGGGCCTTTGCACCACCGACCTGGTCAACGCCCGCTCGCTGCTGGAACGGCGGAGCCAGGCGCTCAAGCTGATTGAGTCCAACGAGCGTGACCGGCCCCTGGCCGTTCAACTGTTCGGGGCTGTGCCGGAAGAGATGCGCGACGCCGCGCAGTTCCTCGAGGCGTGCGGCGTTCAGGCCGTGGACATCAACATGGGGTGCCCGGTTCGCAAGGTGTGCCGCGTGGGCGGCGGTTCCGCCATGATGACCGAACTGCACCGCACCGCCGCCCTGGTGCGGGGCATGGTCGAAGCCGTCAAAATCCCCGTCACGGCCAAGATGCGGCTGGGCTGGGACGAGGACAACCTCACGGCTCCGGATCTCGCGCGGGTGCTGGAGGACGCGGGCGTAGCGGCGGTCTTCGTTCACGGGCGGACCCGCCAGCAAGGCTTCAGCGGGCGGGTCAATTTGGCGGGCATCCGCGCGGTGGTCCGGGCGGTGCAACGGATTCCCGTGATCGGCAACGGCGACATCACCACCCCCGAGGCGGCCCGGCACATGCTTCTGGAGACCGGCTGCGCGGGCGTCAGCATCGGCCGGGGCGGGTTCTATGACCCCTGGATCTTCGTCCGCACGCGCCACCTCCTGCAAACCGGCGAAACCCCGCCCGCCCCGCCGTTTCCTGAACGAGTCCGGGTGATGTGCCGGCACCTGGACCTGATGATTGAAGTCTTCGGGGAGAAACGCGGCTGCCTCATGTTCCGCAAGGTGGCGCCGTGGTATGCCAAAGCCTTTGGCCCGGCCGTCGAGTTCAAGCGCCGGGTGGTGACCGTTTCGAGCCGCGAGGAGTTTCACGCCCTCCTGGCCGACTACCGCCGCTGGCGTCGGCAGTTCGAGGACGACCAGGGAGAACTGCTCCCACGCTTTCAGCCCGCACCGCTAGCCGCTTCGTTTCTGCCCGGCGACGCAGGCGGCGAACGAACTGCGATCCCTGTTCCCCGGGGGCCGGTCGAGGTCTGGTGAGCAACCGGTGCCTCCGGCCGAGGGCAGCCGGCGGTTCCTTGCCGGCGGCCCGACCCGCTGCGTAAGCTGCGGCGGCGCATGAAACGCTACGATCTCGATCGCTGGACCCTGGGTTTTCTGGGGCTGCTGCTGGCGTTCTTCGGGGCGTTTCTCTTTTACCCCGTCAGCTTCATGCTGCGGCGCGCCTTCGGCACCGGCGGCGAGTTCACCTTCGAGTATTTCGGCCTGCTGCTGGCCAGTCCGCTGCAACGTGAGGCCCTGGGGAACAGCCTCGCCATCGCCCTGTTGACCACGGCCGTCACCACCCTCCTGGCGCTGCCCTTGGCCCACGCGATGACGCGCTACGAGTTCCGCGGCAAGACGCTGCTGGGCGGCCTCATCCTCGTGCCGATGATCCTGCCGCCGTTCGTCGGCGCCATCGGCTTGAAGCAACTCCTCGCGAAGTTCGGGTCCCTGAATCTCACGCTGATGGAACTGGGGCTGCTGCCGCCGGACCGGCCGCTGGACTGGCTCGGCGCGGGCGGGTTTTGGGGCATCGTGATCCTGCAGGTGTTGAGCCTCTACCCGATCATGTTTCTGAACCTCTCGGCAGCGATGGCCAATGTGGACCCGGCGCTGCGGGAGGCGGCGCAGAACCTGGGCGCCGGCGGCTGGCGGCTGTTTCGCACCGTGACCGTGCCGCTGGTGCTGCCGGGCTGGTTCGCCGGCGCGATCATCGTGTTCATCTGGGCGTTCACGGACCTGGGCACGCCGCTGATCTTCGGCTATTCGCGCGTGGTGCCGGTGCAGATCTTCGACTCGATCACCGAGCTGAACACCAACCCCCTGGGCTACGCGCTGGTCGTGTTCGTGCTGGTGCTGACCGTCGCCCTGTTCTTCGTCTCCAAACGGGTGCTGGCCGGCCGGCGCTACGAAATGATCGCCCGCGGCCACACCGCCGGAGCGGAGACCCGCGCCACGGCCCGGCAAACGGCCGTGCTCTGGCTGGCGTTTGGCGGCGTGATCGCCGTCGCCCTGCTGCCCCACGCGGCCGTGATCGTGCAGTCGTTTTCCGGGCGTTGGTTTCTGTCGGTGCTGCCGGATTCCTGGACGCTCGACAGCTATCGCGAGGTGTTCGGGACCGGGATGACGGCCAGCAGCATCCGCAACAGTCTGTTCTACGCGAGCCTGAGCGCGAGCCTGGACCTGGTGTTGGGGGTGATCATCGCGTGGTGGCTGACGCGGCGGCGCATCCCCTTCGCCAATGTGCTCGATGCGCTCGCCATGCTGCCCCTGGCCCTGCCGGGGCTGGTGCTGGCCTTCGGGTACGTGGCCGGTTTCGACTTCCCGATTCCCTGGCTGAACCCCCGCGATAATCCCACCCTCCTGTTGATCGTGAGCTACAGTGTTCGCCGTCTGCCGTACATCGTGCGGTCGGCCTACGCGGGCTTTCAGCAAACGAGCGTCACGCTCGAAGAGGCCAGCGCCAACCTCGGCGCCTCGCCCGCGCGCACCCTCGTCAAGATCACCCTGCCGTTGGTCCTGGCCAATCTCGTGGCCGGCACGATTCTCACCTTCTCGTTCGCGATGCTGGAGGTCAGCGACAGCCTGATCCTGGCGATGCGCGAGCAGTACTTCCCGATCACCAAGATGATCTACGGGCTCTTGGGTCGGATCGAACCCAACGCCCCGGCCGTCGCCTGTGCCCTCGGCGTGGTGGGGATGGCTATCCTCTCCACCAGCCTGCTGATCGCCGGGAAGATTCTCGGCAAGAAGATGGGCCAGTTGTTCCGGGCGTAGATGCCGGGCGACCCGCGAGCCACTTCGGGGCGGAGCCCACGGCTTCGGCGTCCGGCCCGCTGAACCCACTGTGCCGATGACTCTCGCGTGTCGGAACGTGCGTCGCGCTCCGCCGCCGGGCACAAGGATAAATCCTGCCCGTGTCGGATCGGCGACCAACGGCCTGACTCTCTGCGGCTCAAGGACCCAGGGCCCGAAGGCGAACCGCTGGTCGAGCCTCCACCTGAACTCCGAAGTTCGTTTAACAGAAGATAACGAAGGGAACGAAGGAGGAGCGGGAACGGCATTCTCCTCTGGGCACTTTTCCTGACCGTCCTATTCCGGGGGAAGCCCTCCTCGCTTCGTTAGCCTCGTTGCCTTCTGTGAATCCGACTTCGGTTTTCGAGCTCAATTCACCGCCTACCGGGACGCCCTCACCGCCCGCCTCCCAACGGCGGGCAAGTCAGAGGCGCACCCGTTCAAGGCGCTTGTCCCGAGTCGGTGATGAGGTGCTGGATGTGGTCGGCGGTGAAGTCGGTTTTGGGCGCGAACTTCGGCGAGTCCATGTAGGCCAGCAGGCTGGCGCGCATTTGCTTCGACACCGCATCGTTGGCGTCGCGCGTGAGGTCGAAGCCGCAGACGATGACCTTGCCCGCGCCGACTTTGCCCTCGACGACGAGGCCGAGCGGGCGCGCGGTGAACCAGTCGTCAATGACGCGCACGATCGGCTCGGTGCCCTTCGGCAGCAAATCCAGCCGCAGCGCGCCGGCGCGGTGGATGAGATACCACCACTGCCAGTTGCTGTGAAACTCGGTCGG
>CAYNCT010000071.1:0-17103 GCA_964396005.1 uncultured Verrucomicrobiota bacterium
TTGAGTCGTGTAGGTGTAGCCTATCGGCGTGATGAACTGCACGGAATAGGTTCCGGGCGGCAGACCGCTGAACAGGTAGTAACCGGGATTCCCACCGCCGTCATTGGCGGTGGTCGTGCTGGCAATCACCGCGCCCCCGCTGTCGAGCAGGTTAACCGTGACCCCGTTGAGCCCGGTTTCGCCCGTGTCCTGGAGACCGTTCCCGTTGTTGTCCACCCAGACGAAGTTACCGATGCTCACCGGCTGATACAGGCCGGCGTCGCGCGTGAGATCGCTGGCGCCGGTGGTCAACGTGAAGCTCGCCGTCTGACCCGTCACCGGGCTGGCGTCGCTGTCCACCGTGTCGTCACCGCCGACGTCGGCCGGCGCGAAGACGTAGCCGGTCGGCAGGGTGAACTTCACGTAGTAGCTGTCCGGACCGAGGCCGGTGAACAGGTAGTAGCCCGGCTGCCCGCCCGAATCGGCGGTCACCTGGGTCATCAAGGGTGAGCTGTCACCGACACGGAACAGCTCGACCGTCACCCCGTTGAGTCCGGTTTCGCCCGTGTCCTGCTGGCCGTTTCCGTCGGCGTCCACCCAGACGAAGTTGCCGATCTGGGCCGTGCCGCGATAACCGAAGTCCTGGTCCAGGTTGGTCGGCGACCCGGTCGTCAGGGTCACGTTCGAGGTGCTGTTGCCACCGCCGTCCGGATCCACGTGGTTGTCCGTCAACCAGGTCGGGAAGTCCAAATCGGCCGTATCCACCGTGACGGTGTAACTGACGCCGTCGGCCGTTGTCCGCAGGCCGCTGAACAGGTATTGACCATTGGTGTCGGTCACCGTCGTCACCGTCTCGTCCACGCCATCGCCGTCCACGTCGCCCACGAGGGTCACGGTAATGTTCGCGAGCCCTTCGCCGGGATCGTAAACGCCGTTGTTGTTGTAATCGGCAAACACGGTGTCGCCGATTGAGCCATCGCCGCGGTATCCGAAGTCCTGAGCCAGGTTGGTCGGTGCGGCGAAGGTCAGCGTCACGCTCGAGGTGCCATCGTTGCCGCCGTCCGGATCCACCGTCTGGGTCAGGCCGGAGGCGATCCCGGACAGCACGGTGATCGTGTAGGTGCGCCCACCGGTCGGAGCGGGCAGATGATGGAACAGGTAGTTTCCGTTGGTATCAGTGACCGTGGTAATCGTCTCCGCGATGCCATCGCCATCGAGGTCGCCCTCGAGCTGCACCGTGATGCCGCTGATGCCCTCGCCCGCGTCCGGCAGGCCGTTGTTGTTCAGGTCGTGGAAGATCGTGTCCCCGATCGAGCCGGGGCCGACTTCGCCGAAGTTGTAGCCGGTGCCGGCATCGCCCGAAACGAGCGGGATGTTCGATGTCACGTCATTCGACCCCGTGCCGCCCAACGAACCCACCGTGTCCGCGCTGTCGGTGTAACCGTCGGGCTGCGTCTCAGTGAGGGTGTAGGTGCCGGGTCGCAGGTTGGTGAAGCTGTAACTTCCGTCCGTGGCCGTGGTGGTGGTCAGGTTGACCGGGGTGCCCCGATCGTCGGTGCCGGTCAGTGTTACCGTCGCACCGGCGATGCCCAGATCCGTGCCGGCGTTGTAAACGCCGCTGTCGTTGACGTCGTTATAGACCACGCCGGCCAGACTGGCGGGCAGCAACTCGCCGAAGTTGTAGTTCACGCCGGTGGTGGACGGGGTGCCGGTCGGGATCGTGACCGCGGTAATCGTCTGGCTGTCGGTCGTGTTGTTGACCGTGCCCGTCCACGGCGTGCCCGAGGTTTCCTTGCCGTCGAGGTAGGCCGGCGGCTGGGTCTCGGTGATCGTGTAGTTGCCGGGTCGCAGGTTCAGGAACTCGTAGTAACCGCTGGCGTCCGTCGTGGTCGTCAGGCTCACGGCGTTTCCGAGGTGATCGGTGCCGGTCAGCGTGATTGTGACGCTGCCGAGCGGGGCTTCCCCGCCGTCCTTGACGCCGTCGTTATTGGCGTCGTGATAGACGTAGCCGCTCAGGCCGTGGCTGAAGATCGTGATCGAGTCGCTGGCGTTGACCGGCGGTTCGTTGCGTTCGCCCGGGACGGTGCCTTCAAGAGTCGTGGCCTGCGGGACCGTGGCGGTGTTGGGCACGACCTCACCCGGCAGAACTGCGGCGGTGAGCGCCACCTTGAACTGGAAGGTGGACGGCCCACCCACCGGTAGGTTGCCGCCGGTGTACCTGACCGTGTTTCCGACCACGGCGGGCGTGAATCCGAGCGGGTAGTCCACCCCGGCAGTTCCGAAGATCACGGAGGTCGGGTTGAATTTCGCCGGGTCGAGCGGGTCTTCGATCACCACGTCATACGCCGTCAACAGGCCGGTGTTGTTGACGGTCAGGACGATGTCCACGAGGTCGGTCGCGTCGGCGAAGGGCTGAACGATGTTCTTGCCAATCGTCATGCGCGGCTCGACCACCGGGGTGTTGACCGGCGGCGTCGTGAACGGACCGACGCCGTCGCCCGTGATGTCGAAGGTGGCTGCGTTGGCCAGCGTCGTTTGGCCGGGCGTGAACCCGACATTGCCGGCCTCGTCCAGCGCGCGGACGCTCACGAGGATCAGGAACGCATTGTCGTCGGGGTCGTTATTGCCCGTCGCCGTGATGGCCCCGAAGGTGAACGTGACATCGTCGCCGCTGCCCGCTCCACCCGACTCGGCCGGCGCGGTTACCGCGCCGGCGAAGTCCTTGGCGAGCAACCCGCCGCTGCCGGCGACGGTCGTGACCAGCGAGTAAGCCTCGTAGTCCAGCCCCGCCGGCAGGATGTCCGTGACCGTGAGGTCCGGTGCGGTGCCTTCGGGCAGCGTGACTTTGAGGGCGTAGGTGATCACCTCGCCGATGGTGACGTCGGGATCGGTGGTTTCCGTCTGGTCGGTCGCAAACAGGCTCTTGGCAAAGCTGGCGAGCTTGCCGGTGCTGGTGATCTGCGAATTCGCCGCGTAATCGTCCAGCGACCCGCCCGGGCCGTCGGCGCCGGTGCGTTCGTCGGGACTGCCGCCCTGGATGCTGGTCCACGCGAGGCTGGCAGTGTTCAGGATGCTTTGGCCAGGGGTGATCGTGTCCGCCACGGTGCCCTTGACCTTCAACACCACGCTGGCGCCCGGCGGGACGTTCAGGGTGAACGACGGCTTCACCTGGAGATTGCTGCCGCTGAGCTCGAAGTCACCAGCCGTCGGCGCGGTGCTATCGGCGTAGTAGGCGAAGTTGACCGGATCGGTGTTGACGGTCGCCACGGCCGCCAGCAGCAGCCAAACCTGGCCGGCCTGGGTGTCGCCGCTAGCCACGTGAACGCGGTAGCCGGCGAGCATTTCGGTGGCCTCGTCGAAGGAGGTCCAGCGGGTCCAGCTAGTCGTGGGGCTGCCCACCTCGTAAATGCCGTTCTGAGACGGAACGGACTGATCTTTGACCTGAACGAGGTTACCGGTCGCCAGCGTGACGTTGTCCACCGTGGTGGGCGCGCCGGTGAAGGTCCCCGCCGAGAAGGAGGCCCCCAGGTCTGTGGTCGTCGCGGCCACCACACTGGCATCATAGAAGCCGGTCGCGATGAAATCACCCGGTCCGGTGAGGATGCTCGGGCTGCTGATCACCGTTGGAATGGCATCGAGCAGCGTGACGTTGTAGGCCGCCTGCGAACCGCTGTTGCTGATGGTGAAGGTGTAGGTCACCTCGTCGCCGGCATCCACCGAGGTCGCATCCACCGTCTTGTTGATCGCAAGCAGAGGCTCCACCACGGTGACCACGGGATCATTGGCCGGGTTGCTGTCCTGAACGGTCCGGTCGGGGCTGGCGGGGTCGTCAAACCGAAGCGTGGCCAGATTGGCCCGCGTGACGCCATCCTGGTTGGCAGTGATGTTCAGCACCGTGGCCGTGACGCGCAGCACGAAGGCGTTGTTGTTGGCGTTGCCATCGGCCGTCGCCGTGCAATCGCCAAAGCTGAAGGCGACGGTTGTCGCCCCAACCGCGGGCAGGGGCGGGCTGATCGTCGGTGGGTTATTGGCCAGCGTGCCGCTGAAGTTTTGGCTCAACAGGCTGCTGCCGGCCGCGGTGGTGATCACCGAGTAGCTGTCCAGGCGCAGCCCCGTCGGGACCACGTCATTGACGACCACGTCCGGCGTGCTGCCCTCGGGCAGAGTGACGAGAATGTCGTAGGTTACCTGTTCGCCGATGGCGACGTCGCTGCCGCTGGTCGAGGCCAGGGAGGTATCGTCGGCCGTAAGCGTTCCGTTCTTGAACGCCTTGTCCACCAGCGGGCGCCTGAGCGTAGTGTTGGCGGTTGAAGCGACGCTGTAGTTGTTGCGGATGGACGTGCCGTAATTGACCCGCGTGTTGTCGGTGGCGGTCACGCCGCTGCCGTTGCGCTCGCCGTACTGGCCGCCCGAGGAGTCCACCGAACCGCTGGTGGTCGGGTCGGTGCCGGTGGGGTTGGTCGCGGTGCCCTTCGGCCCCGGCAAACTTGTGTAGGTGAGGCCGGCGGTGTTGACCAGCTCCTGGCTCGCCGCGGCGGAGGTGGCGACCGTGCCGGAGACGGTGAGGGTGACGCCCTTGACCGAGCCGGAGATCTTGGACTCCGGCGCCAGGGCATCGAGGTTGACCGTGATCGTGCCCGTTGAGTTGACCGCGGGCACGGTGATCGAGCCGCCCGTAAACGAACCGTTGGCGGTGAAGGTCTGCCCGGCCGGCACGTCCGGCGTGACGATCGTAACGCTTTGGAAGAGGACGTCCGTCGGAAGCACATCGGTCAGGACGAGATCGAAAGCGGTGACCTGGTCCACCAGGGTCCAATTAATCGAGCTGTTGCTCCCGGAGTTCAGGTTGGCCACCGTGGCCGTCTGGGCAAAGGTCCGTCCCGCCATGAGGACGCCCTCGGTGACAAACACCTGGATGCCCACGGGGAATTCCGCGGCCGCATCGAAATCGGCCGCGCGCGTCATGTTCATGTTGCCGCCGGCCACCGACGTCACGACATAGACGCCGTTCTGCGCGGCGGTGCCTTGGGCCCGCACCAGCACGCGGTCGCCGACCGAGAGGGTCACCCCATCCTGAGTGGCGCTCACGCTGGAGAACGTGCCTGCGCTGAACCCGCTGAGGCTCCCAGTCGTGGCCGCGCGCACGGCCGGATTCGCCGCCACCGCGGAGAAGTTGACGGGGCTCGTGTTGATGGTGGCGACAGCGGCATCAAGCGCGAAGGTCTTGCCGCCGTTGGCCGTGCCGGTTGCGACGTAGGCGCGGTAGCCCAAGGTCATCTCGCCAGCCGTATCGAAGTCGGTCGCGCGGTCCCAGATGCCGCTGGTCGCATCCACCACCTTGTAAATGCCGTTCTGGCTGGCCGTGGTCTGGTTTTTGACCAGCACGCGATCGCCTTCACCGAACGTCACACCATCAACCGTGCCCGGTGCGCCGGTGTAGCGGCCCGTACCGCCCGCGCCGCCCGTGGGGTTAAACGTGGCGCTGAAGGCGGCTGTGGTTGCGGCCCGGACCTGCGGCGCGTACTGCGCGGGATGGGCCGTGTTGTTCGAGAACTTGATCTCGTACACCACGGTATCCCCGGCATCCTCCGGCACGGTCGTGATGGCCTTGCCCAGGTTGTTGATCTGGGGCTCGACGATGATCACCGCCTGGAAGTCATTGGCGGTCGAAGTTGAGCCGACCTGGGTGTTGTCGGTGCTCGAGTTGATCCGCGTCTCGAAGGTGTTGGAAAGCCCTACGCCTGCTTGCTGCGCACTACCGTCAGTAGCGGTGCCGTTGCGGTCGTTGATGACGAGGGCATTGAATTCAATGACGACGTACTCAGCGTCGGCGTCGTTGTCGCTGTTGACCAAGGTGCCGAGCCGGAACCAGACGTTGGAGCCGTCGTTGAAGGTGTCCTGGCTGGAGGTAGTCTGGCTGCTCGAGACGTTCGCGTCGAACGAGCTGCCCTCGCCGATGGCCAGTCCGTTGGCCCCGCCGACCCCGAGGCTGAACGACGAGACATCGTCGCCGCTACCCGTCAGGTTGAGGCCGGTGCCGGAGAGACCTGGAACTGCCGCTCCGCCCGAGCCAGCAGCGGAGGACGCGATGCCGGTCTCGTTGGCAACGAAGGCCGCGCGGACCGTGCCGTCATTGATGAAGCGCAGGCCGGGCGGGACAATTTCCGAGATGGCGAAATCCGGCAGCGTACCCTCCGGAATCTGCGCCACGAGCCGGTAGCGGACGATCTCGCCCGGTACGGCCAGCGTGCGCAGGGCCACGATGCGGTCAATGTCCCAGCGGATGGCGGAGCTGTTACTGCCGGCCATGGTCAAAGATGCAATCGAAGACAGATCCAGTCCGGGAGTCGTGCCGCCGGTCGGTCCGTTACTGGGAGAGATGAAGGGGGCCACCACAAACTGCGAGAAGCCCGGCGCGCCTTCTGGTGCGCTGGTGATGGTGGCGTCGAAGCGGGCCGTGGTGCCGTCGCTATCCGTCAGCGTCACCCGCAGGTTGGCATTTAACACACCCACGTTCCGCCGGATCAGAACGCCCAGCGAATGGTAGCCACGGAGATCGAGCGGAGTGGCAAAGGTCAGCGTGCCGCTGCCGCCGGTGCCCGTCGCGGGGCTGCCGATGCGGATAAATTGGGGCTGGGTCGTGATGGCGCTGGCCCAGTTGCCCGAGGTGCTGTCAAAGCCCGTGGCGGTGAAGTCCGCTATGACCAGCGGCTGGAGGGTGTGGCTTTCCGAAGTCGCGACGATGGACTTCTGGAGCTGCGGAGCAGCGGCGTTGAGAACCCCGGTATTGGTGGCATTCTGCGCGGCGTAGTTGTTGAGCACGGCGGCGTCGGTCCCCACCCCGCCCGCGCCGGTCCGTTCGGTGCTGCTGGAGTTGTTGCTCGTCCGCGGCGAGGCGAAGTCACCGTCCAAGCTCGTCCAGGTGACCAGGGCGGTGTTGTTGATCTCCTGGTCCGGAACCACCGTGATATCAATGGTCGCCTTGACGACCACGGTGATGCTGCCGCCAGGGGCGAGGTCAATGTTGGAGGTCGGCGCAAAGGTGAGCGTCGAGCCGCTCAGTTGCAGATCGGCCGGTGCCACCGTCGCTGGGCTGCCGTTGACCGAGGCGCCGGTGGAGGTGGCCGAATATAGGCTGAGCGAGATCAGTTCGATCGGGAAGACGTCGTTGAGTCCGAGATCGAAGGCCGCCGGCCCACCCGTGTGCGTGATGACGATTTGGTAGTACACCACGTTGCCGGCGTCCTGGCCCGAAAGTGAATTCGCAAAAGTGCCCGGCACGCCGCCATTGTCCGGGGCAATCTGCTTGGTCAGCGTCAACGTTGGTTCGACGATCGTAATCAACTGGGCCGGCGTACTGCTCAAAGTGGTGCCGCCGGTGTAGTCGAAGGTGGCGGTGTTGCCGAGGGTGACGCCCGCCTGATTGCCCGGGGCCGAGGGCAGCGTGTTCTGGTTGAGCACAATGGCCTCGAACACCAGCGTGACGGTATCGGCCACGTTGTTATCGGTGTTGTTGTTATGGATGTCACCGAGGGTGAAGCGGACCTGGCGGGCAACCCCGGGATCGAGGATGGTGACCGTGGGGGCGCCGAGGGAAACGCCCGCGGAAGGCGTGGCGCTGAGCAACTGCACGAAGGCCAAGCCCGGGGCGAGCGTGTCCTCGATGATTGCCCCGGGGGTAAGTCCCTCGGGCTCGGTCACAGTGAGGGTGTAGGTGACCTTCTCGCCGATCACGGCCTCGAACTGACCGTTGCCCGTATCCACCACCTCGGTACCGGTGACGGACTTGACGAAAGCCGGCGGCGGCGTCCGGACTTCGGCGAATTCCCTTTGCCCATCGGGAGTGTGGTTGGGGCCGCCGTCCGCTCCGGCGTAGTTCGTGAGCGTCGCGGTGTTGGGGATCGTCGAGTTGGCGGGCAGAGTTGGGGCGAGGGTAAGGTCGTAGGAAACGATGACCACGTTCGAGCCGTCGGTGGTGGGATCGCCGTTGTTGTTGCGACCGCGGTTGAGTCCGCCGGCGCCGAGGTCCACCGGGTAGTTGTCCACCAACTCGACGGTGAAGGTGTAGGTGCCGGAATCCCAGGTCAGCAGGTAATCTGTGCCGAGGGTCAACACGGTACCGCCACCGCGTTGGACGATGAGATTCACGCCCGTGGCCAGAGCGGCCGAATTGGCATACGAGCGGACGTAGGCGTCGGGGATGGTGTCCGTGACGGTGACATCGTAGGCGTCGGAGCGGCCGAGGTTGGAAAGGACGACACCGTAGCGAACGCGGTCAGAGGCGTCAGGCAGAGGCGCCGTGGTGAGGTCGGCGTCACCGACGGCAAAGGCTTCGTCGAGGGTGGTGAGGGTCTCACCCGGGGCAAGCGCCGTCGAGGCACCCGGTGCGGCGAACTGGATGGTGCCACCCCCGGAGACGGTCAACGTTCGGCCGCCCTCGCGATCGCTGCCCAAAACGCCTTTGTGGATCGCCATGGACGGTTCGTGGAGGGTAAACGGCGTGATGCTGTCCGTGTTGGCGGTCCCGTTGCCGGTGTCGCGTTCCCGGGACCGCGCCTGGTTCATCAGCAGCAGGTTGTCCGCAAAGGGTTGGTCGTTGACCGTAAGCGTGAAGAGGAGGTCCACCTTGCGAGGAAGGTTGTTGAGATCGTCGTAGGTGCCGAAGTCCCAGAAGATCGTGTTGTTGCCGCTGGCGGTGTTGATCGTTACCGCCGGGTCCGAAAATGCGGGGCTGAGGTCCGTGCCGAGATGCAGGGTGTCGGTGGGACCGTACTTCCATTGCCCCGCGGGCGGAGCCGTGGCCAAAGTGGTGTCGCGGCTCCAAGGCGGCCCGGCGGTGCCGTCCGCGTCCGGATCATCCACCTTCATGATGGGCAGGGGGACGTAATCGGCCAGTTGGTAGATTTCGACATCGCCGGTGAGCAGCGGCATCTCGAGCCGGAAGGTCACCGTATCGCCCGGCCGCACGCTGAGCGGGTCCGGCAGGCTGGTGCTGCCGTTGATGGCGTAGATGCTCTTGGTCAGTTGGGTCGAGCCGGTCGCCAAGCCCGCGCCGGTGTCGTCGTCTTCGTTCGTGCCGAGCGGCGCGAGGTTGGCCGGGGCGAGCAACTCGCCGTAGATGTCAGCGCTGTTGCTGACGCCATCGCGCGGGTTGAGACTGTCGTTACCGCTCGGGAAATCATCGGAGTACTTGTCCTGAACCACGGTGCGGAACCGGATGGTGCCAACGGTTCCTCCGTGCGGCAGCGGCGGATTGTTTTGCAGCGCGGTGTCTGGCTCGAGCCCATCGGTGTCGCTGTGGATACCGCCGCCAACCAGATTGGCGTTGGCCCCGCGCGTGACCAGCTCGTCGGAGATGCGGAACTGGATGGCGGTGGTGCCGTCGTTGGGGGGCGTCGAGTCGGGAGTGTAATTGGGGGTCACCGTGTAGTTGGCGCTGTTCATGCCGGCGACCCCGAGCGTTGTGCCGTGCTCGGTCACGGTCATCGTGGGCGTGAAGGTGGTGTCCCAGCGCTGGCCGTCCGAGATCACGTCGTCAATCCGGACGGCTTGGAAGGCGAAGTAGTCGGAGACCTGGAACTCGAGGGTGTACTCGAGGGTGTCGCCCGGACTGAGCCCGCTGGGCGCGACGTCGGTCACGATGGTCACGCCCTTCTGCACGGCGATGGACTGGGCTTCCAGCTCATGTTCGCAGTCGCCGTCGGGCGTCACCGTCTGGTTGGGCCAGGTGCCCGACACGGTGGCCTCGCCTGCGACAAGGGTCTGCGCATCGCGGGTGTCAATCGGCGTCCAGTCGCCGTAAGTATAGCCCTGGTTGCACAAGAGCCGGTCGTCCCCGGTCGTGGCGTTGAGAACCGGATCCCCATTGGCGTCGAGGCGCGGAACGAAGAAATCGTATTCCAGCACCACGTCGGAAGCTGAAGCGGTCCCCACGACGGTCGCGAAGCTGTAGTCGAGCGTGCCGCCCGGGATGGAGGTGGACGGCACGGTGATCGGGGCGATGGGGCCCGAACCGTTGGCACGCGTGGTCGTCACCACGGCCACAAACTGCTCGGTATCCGGAAGCACATCCACGACCCGCAGTCCGCTGATGGTTTGGCCGTCGGCGATGTCCACCGTCAGGCGATAACGCCGGGTGAAATTTGGTCCCGTGGCCGTCTCGCTCTCCGGCCCGAGGTACGTCTTGGTCAACCGCAGCAACGTGGGCACGACGGCCGGGTCACCGTCCGCCTGGGCGCCAAACGAGCTGGGGTCGGTGGTGGGATTGTCGAGCGGGTCGTTGCCGAACTGAAAGCCGCCGCGCACGGAGATGGGCAAAGTCTGGTTGACGTCGGCCAGATTGCTGACCGTCCCCGAGAGGGTGAGCTGCGCGACCGGCTGTTCCGGGGTGAAGCTGCCGAAGGGCAGGCGAATCACGAGGAACTTGTCGCCATTCTGGAACCGGCCGGCCGGGGCAAAATCGGTTGTCTTGACGTAAACCGGGTTGCCGGCGCTGTCCTCCGCGAAAGGATGCGGCACGCCCAGGCCGCTATTGGCGGTGTCGTCGAAAGTGAACTCGAGCACATAGGACGCCGGCAACGGGCTGCCCAGGAACAGCACCGTGGTGGCAACCGTCAGGCCGTCGAACGCATTCGGATCGGTCGGACCCGGCAACGGCCCGGGCGGCGTCCAGGATCCATCCTGGCCGGTAACATCGAACGCCACATCCACGAACGGCCCGAACCCGGTCGTGTCGGGCGACGTGTTGTCGAAACTGACCGTGAAGGAAAACGCCCCGCCCAGTTGAACCGTGGCGGGTGCGGCGGGCGTCGCCGCGGGCACGGCGCTGGCGCCGAAGACGGTTGGAACGGCCGCTGACAAAACTGCAGCCAGCGAAACCAGGACGCGGAACACGGGCAAGCGATGCTTCATAGGAGGGTGAAGGGCCGCGTGACCGTGCGCACGGCCGTTTATGGTTGGGTTGGGGTCGGTTGGACTTGTTACTTTGGACTGCACAAGGGCGCAGTTCTTCTAGAATAACGTCTGGAAGCGTCAAGGGCAGTTTCGCAACAATTCTGCGACTGAAATCGCGGGCCGCGGTGGCTAGCGAACCTGGTGCCCGGGCCTCGGCGACCGGAGCGCGTCCGACGTTCATCGGCTTCCCCAAGCGCGAAAAATCGTCCGCAAACTGTTGGGCGGGCAACACGGCAGCCGCCGCTCCGCGCCCGGCCGGATGCCTTGCCGGCGGGCGGGCCCTTGCTACGGTTGGCGCGTGAGTTTCTTCGCTGAGTTTGGCCGGTTGCCCGTCCGCGCGCTCCTGGAGAAGGCCGCCCATGCGTCCTCCGCGAACGTCCGCGACGCGCTTGACGGCGGTCGCCGGTCGCTGGCCGACTTCGCGACGTTGTTGTCGCCGGCCGCCAGCGCGCACCTGCCGGAACTGGCCCGGCGCGCCCACACCTTGACCCGGCAGCGTTTCGGGCGGGTCATTCGGCTGTTCGCTCCGCTGTACCTGTCGAACGAATGCATCAACAACTGCCGCTACTGCGGTTTCTCCCGGGACAACCCGATCTTGCGCGTGACGTTGAGCGTGGACGACGCGGTGCGGGAGGCGCGGGCGTTGCGGGACCAGGGATTCCGGAATCTTCTCTTGGTGGCGGGCGAGCATCCGCGGTTCGTTTCCAACGGTTACCTGGCCGAGTGCATCCGGGCCCTGCATCCCGACGTGCCCGGGCTGTCGCTGGAGGTCGGGCCGATGGAGACCGCGGACTACCGGCCGCTGGTCGCAGCGGGCGCGGAAGGGCTGGTGGTGTACCAGGAGACCTACGATCCGGCCGTCTATGAGGCCATGCACACCGCGGGGCCCAAGCGCGATTTTGCCTGGCGCATGGAAACCCCGGAGCGCGCCCATGCAGCGGGGTTCCGGCGGCTGGGCATCGGGGCCCTTTACGGCTTGGCGGACTGGCGCCGGGAAGCGATTTGCGTGGCCGCCCACGCGGCTTACCTGCTGCGCCACTGCTGGAAGGCGCAGGTGACGATTTCGGTTCCCCGTCTCCGGCCGTGCGCTGGCGAGTTCCAGCCGCTGACCTCCCTGAGCGACCGGGAGCTGACCCAACTGGTCTGCGCCTTCCGCCTGTTCCTGCCGGACGTGGGCTTGGTCCTGTCCACCCGTGAGCCGGCGGCGTTGCGGGACGGGTTGATCCCGCTCGGCATCACCCTGATGAGCGCGGGCAGTCACACCGAACCCGGGGGCTACACGGGCGCGGGGCGCGACCAGCTTCATCTTACCCAGCGAGGACGAATCGTGGCGCTGGCCGGTGGCGCCAGCGAATGGGCGGGCCACACGGGCGCACCTCCCAACGCCACCGGCCAGTTCGAGATCGCCGACGCGCGCAGCGCCGCCGAGGTGAGCGCGCTGATCGCCCGACTGGGCTACGAGCCGGTGTGGAAAGACTGGGATGCTGCCCTCTCCACCGATCCCATCGCGAAGCCCGCGGACGGCGCTGCGGTCGTGACCCAATGAACGCCCCTGCCCATTCACCGCCGGGACCGCCCCTGGTCATCGCCAACGGCCGCGAAACCCCCGCTCCCCTGCCCTGCTCGCTGGAGGAGTTTCTCGTGGCGCAGGGATTGCCCCCGCGGTCGGTCGTGGTCGAATTGAACGGGCAGGCCACGCCGCCCTCGCAGTTCAAAGACACGCCGCTGCGGGCCGGCGACCGACTGGAGATCGTGCGGATCGTGGCGGGCGGCTAACGCCCGGCGTTGGCGCCCCTCTCATTCCGCCGCGGCCTGCTGGCCAGCAGCGGCCCCTGAGCCGGAACCGTTCGTTCCCACCGCGAATCAAGACGGGCGGCTCGCAACGCTCTGGCCACACGGATGGGCACTCACGAACCAGGGGCCGGCGCACCGCTCTCCGAACCCGGCCGAAAGCCCGATTTCATTGGCGTCCCTTGGCGTTCATTGGCGGTTTCAACTGAATCGTTCCGGCTCAGCAGACCCGGACGAACTCGAGATCGAGGAGCGCTGCCAGTTTTTGCAGCTTGGGCGTCAGGTGGCCCAGCCCGATGGCGCAATGGTGCGCCGGTCCGGCCTGCGACCACTCGTTCACGAACCGCCGCGCGCCCAGCGGGAAACGGTAGCGGCTGTTGGTGTTGCCGATGTGGAGGATCGGGCCGGGCACCGATTCACCCTCGGCCGCGAGCAGTTTCACCCGGCCCTGCCGATCCTGCACGACGGACAACAGGGTCACGGGACCATTCTTGATGCGCATCTCGATTGAGAGTCCCACGCCCGGCTTCCCGTGGTACACGGGCAAGGGCACGAGTTTCACGCGCCCTTCGGCAATCGCCATGTGCCCCGGTCCGTCGTGCCCCAGCAACACCACGTCGTCGTTGAAATCCAGGGCGTAAAACTCGGAAAACGATCCCCCCGCGCCGAAGGCATCCAGGATTTTCATGGCCTGGACATTCTTGATCTCGCACTCACCCGCCACCGGCACGCCGTGCGCCGTCAACAGCGAGTTGCCGGCAATGACCGAGGTGACGAGGTCCCGCAGCTCGCTGTCGTCGGTGCTCTCGTAGTAGTAGGCCAGCGAGCCGAGCTGATGCTCGCGGACCAAGCGGTCCAGCGCGCAAGAGGTCCGGGCGGCGCGGCGCAGTTCGGCCGCCGAGCATTCGGGTGACACGTCGAACTCGGCCCGGAACTGATCGAGCTTGGCCGCCACCTCCGCCTCGGCCACTCGGTCGCGCCGGCTCTTGAGCTGGCACATCTCGAGCAGCTCGAAGTGGCAGCCAAAAGCGGCCGACTGTTGGGTCAGGTCGCTGTACACGTCGAGCATTCCACAATAGTAGTGGCCCAGCACCCCCACGCGATTGCGGCGCATCACCGCCGCCACCCGCGCCGCCTCGACCCACCCGTCAATCTCCCGCCACGCCTCCGGATCGTCCAACGTCCCCGTCACCAGGTGATAGGGGATGCCGGCGCGGTTAAAGACGCACGCGATCTCCGGCGCGGCACAGGCCTGGCAATGCGCCAACCATTCGCCCGTCATCGCTCCCCGGTCGCCCAGGGCGTTGAAGGCCGCGTAGTCTATCGCGCGGACGGGTTGGAGATTGAGCACCACGACCGGCACTCGGGTCTGCTGGACCACCGGCAGCACGGTGGAACTCAGCGCGTACGTCGAGACGTACAGGAAAATCAGTTCAACATCTTCCCGCTTCAACCGGTCGCCCGCCTCGCGCGCCGCCAACGGCGAGTCCACCAGCCCCGCGTCCACCACAGCCACCCCGGGGCGGCGGAGCCGCGCAGCGATGCCCTGCTGATAGCCGATCAGGCGTTCCTTCAACCCCGCAAACTGCGGCCAATAAGTGTCCAACCCGATGCCGTAAAGGCCCACGCGAATCGTCCCGGTGGAAGTTGTCATGGGCGCCGAGACTACCGTTTCCGCGACGCGCCTCCAAGTCGCAAGCCCCGGGCCGGGGAGTCCCGCCAGTCGGCCTGCGGCGACGGTTGGACGGTCCCCTGCCCCCAGCTCCGCAACCGCCACCACCGTGCGGTGTTTGCGTATCGGTCATGCTTCGATACTCTGAAGCCATGCTGCGCGTGGCCTTTACCTATTGTCTCCTCGTCGTCGCCCTCGCCTCGCCGGTGCGGGCGGCGGACGCGGCCGCGCCGGAAGCCCTCGCGGAGCCCCTGGTCTGGCACCGCACGGCGAATCGCGTGGACGCCGATTTTCGGAACTGGCCCCTCGAGCGCATTCTCAAGACCATTGCGGCCAAGGCCCGCTGGGAGGTGTTCGTGGAACCGGGCCTGGACCGCTCGCTCTCGGCACGGTTCTCCGGGCTGACGCAGGGCGAAGCGCTCCGGCGCTTCTTTGGCCCGCTCAACTTCGCCGTGGTTCCGACAGCCGCCGGCCCGGTGCGCCTGTACGTATTTCGCAGTTCGCTGGCGTCGGCCACGGAAACCATCGAAGCCCCCGCTGAGCCCGGACCCGCGGCACGACGATCGGGCGCAATTGCGGAAGAACTCGTCGTGATCCTTAAGCCCGGAGCCGAGGAGACGATCGAGGAACTGGCCGAGCGCCTCGGGGCGAAGATCGTCGGGCGCGATGACGAGCGCGGATTTTACCGGCTGCGATTCAAGGACGGCGCGGCGGCGGCCATGGCGCGGGTCGAGTTGGACGCCGCGCCCGGGGTCGGCGTCGAGTCCAACTATTGGGTAGGCCGGCCGGATTCGCCAGGCTTCCTCGGCGTCGGCGGCACGCCATTTCTAAATGTTAAGCCAAGCCTCGACGGCGAGCGCGTGCTGGTGGGCGTCGTGGACACGGCCGTGCAGGCCGAGGGTTCGGGCTTGAAAGAGTTCATCGTGAAGTCCATCGCTGTGGCCGGCCCGGCCAGCACCCCCGCGGACCAGCCGACCCACGGTACCCTGATGGCCACCCGGCTGGTCGCGGCCGCCGCCGCGGCGTCCGGCGGAGACTCGGTGCCGGTGGGACTGGTCACGGCCGACGTGTTCGGGCCGCACGGTTCGACCTCGACCTTTGATCTCGTTCAGGGGCTCTACGCCGTGGCCCGCGAAGGGGTGCCGGTCATCAACCTGAGCCTGGCTGGGAATGATGAAAGCCCGCTGCTCCGTCACACCATCGCCCAACTCAGCCGGCAGGGCATCGTGATTCTGGCGGCGGCCGGCATCGAGCCGGTCACCCTGCCCACCTACCCCGCGGCGCAACCGGAGGTGATCGCGGTTACGGCCCAGAACTCGCGCGGCGCCATCGCCCCCTACGCCAATCGCGGGGCGTTCGTGGATGTGGCCGCGCCGGGCAGCGCCGTGGTGGGGTTCGCTGGGCAACCCTTTTTTACGGCCGGCACATCGGTGGCCACGGCCCACGCCTCGGGCATTGCGGCCAGCATTGCCGCCTCCACGGGCCTGCTTGGGCCGGATTTGGACGCGGCAGTGCGCGACGCTCTGGCCCTACGCCCGCCCGGCGGCCCCTAACCTGGCATCCCACGAAACCAAGAGTCGGCCCGCACCGCCTCCGGCGCGGTCGGGCCAGGCTGCGCCCCGGCGGATCGCCCCGGTAGGGCCGGGCTGCGTCCGGGCCGAGCGGCGCCGACACAGCGGCGCCCTACCATTGGCGCGCGGACTTCAGTCCGCTCGACCGCCGCAACGCCCCCGAGCGCGGTAGGGCCGGGCTGCGTCCCGGCCGGGCGGCGCCGGCGCAGCGGCGCCCTACCCCGCTGCCGGTCACGGCACCCGCCCAGCGGCGCCCTACCACTGGCGCGCGAACTTCAATCCGCTCGACCGCCGCAACGCCCTACCGTTGCGTTCCGTTGCCTTTGTCGCGCTGGCGCGTTATCCGCACCGCCACATGGCGCGCCTCGGGCAGAATGAACTTCTTGACCTCGACCGACACCTGCGCCGCGCCGAACTCCGCGAGCACCAGTAGCGCCACGTCTTCCGCCAGCGTCTCGATCAATCGCCAGCTCCGTCCTTCCCCCAGGCTCAGCAAGCGCCGGCTCACAGCGTAGTAGTCAATGGTTCGCGTCAAATCGTCGCCCGCGGCCGCGGCGGCGAAGTCGTGGGCCATGGCGACGGTAAGCAGCAACCGTTGGGGCCGGGCGCGCTCTTCGTCGGGCACGCCCACGTGGTACCAGACCTCGAGGTCCTCGATGAGGATCGTATCCATGGCGGTATTTGACGCGGGCGCCCCTGGCGAGTGAACCCTGTTTGCAGGAGACGTCTGAAATCTCTCGCCCCGCTCGTCCGCGGAGCGGGGCTCGGTCCTCACGAGTTTGGCCCGGCATCGCGGCTCGCGCCCAGCACCGCCTCCAGCAGCCGGCGGGTCGGCGTGTTCAACGGCAGTTGCTGCGCGGCCTCGGGCGCCAACCAGCGAAACTCCTGCGCCTCCTCATTGAGCGTCACGACCGGTTCGCCCCGGACGCGGCAGGTGTAGTTCAACAGGATGAAGTGCGCCTCCCGGAAAAACTCCGGCGAGCGGATGCAGTCCTGCGCCAGCGCAAACCGGACTGCCTCCACCTCAAGCCCGGTCTCCTCCCGCAGCTCGCGGCGGAGCGCTTCTTCGGCAGGCTCACCGTACTTGATCTTGCCCCCGGGAATGCCCCATAGCCCGGACCATTTGTCGGTCCGGAC
>CAYNCT010000072.1:0-16649 GCA_964396005.1 uncultured Verrucomicrobiota bacterium
CCGAAGTTCGTTTTACAGAAGACAACGAAGGGAACGAAGGAGCAACGGGAACGGGTTTTCGTCAGGGCACTTTTCCTGACCGTCCCATCCCGGTGGAAGCTCCTTTCCCTTTGTTGGCTTGATTGCCTTCTGTGAATCCGACTTCGGTTTTCGGGTTCACTTTCTCGCGCAACGGTGCCTCTCGTACCGGAATATGGCGGCAGGGCCGGGCGGGCGATTGGTAGGTGCGGGATTTCGCCGGCGAATGGTCGCGGGGCCAGCCGGTGAAAAAATGTGGGCGGGTGGAGTGGCGAGAAACCGAAATGCCGGACTGGCGAGGGATGGTGGAGCCGAGGGGATTCGAACCCCTGACCCCCACAATGCCATTGTGGTGCTCTACCAACTGAGCTACGACCCCAACCCGAACGGGTTGCGAGGCTGCCAGTGTGGTGCTCACCCGTCAAGCCTTGTGCCCGACTCCACCATTGCGCACCTACTCGCCGCGGGTCAACGACCGGCGAGTAGTACCCGTTTTCCCACAGGCCCGAGTAAGCCTTGTTTGAGCTCCAGCGCCACCAGGCGCTGGAAGTAGTGGCTGATCGAAGCCACGTCCGGCCGCAAAGCCGCCACGCGAGATTCGATCGCCTGCCAAGTCTCGGGAGTTACCGAGATCGTTTTCGTCAGCGACGTTCTCATGACGATGAGATCATGCCACGGTTAACAACGGTTCGCAACAAAACTTTCTGCGCTTTTCTTGTTGACGACGGTTGTCAACTGATGTTTTCTACGCCCGTGACGAACGCGAAGCCCTCCAGACAGATGCCGTTGCTGGCCGTTCCGGGTGACCGCGTCGAGCATGTGTACTCCGGTCTCAGGTACGTCATCACCCGGGACCAGTCGCCGATCCCGGAGTTGGAGTGGATCCACGACCACAACGTCGTGTACGTGTCAAGCCGAGATGACGGTCTGAGAGTGCCGTTGTACCGCAGCACCGTGGTGATACTCGAGCCAACATCCCCATCTCGTGAAAACTCGTGACCTGATCCACACCTGCCCTGTTGAACCAAGCCGTGACGCCGTCGCGCGACTCCTCGCCATCTGCGAGGATCTCCACGAGCGCGTCCTGGAACTAGAAGTCGAAGCCGACCGGCAGAGGCTGCGCGAGCGGAGGGCCGCGCGATCCGCCGACATTGCCAGTTGCCTGGCGAACGGCATCGATCCCGATTGATGCGGTGAAGACGTTGCAGTCCATGCCCGGGATCGCTCCCGGATCGCGTTGGACCTGGTGGGATCAGATGGATGGACCAGGATTGGCAGCCGACAGGCCCCGGCGAGACCCGTTTTCCGAAGCCGCGCCGGCAGGGTATCAGGCGCCGGGTGTCGCTCATCCACCCGGCCACGGCGCCACCGGCGCGGCCGAACTGCTTTTATGGCCAGAACCTACAGAACGGTGGGAATCAGTCTCAGCCCCCGGCATGTCCGGTGGCTGAATCGGCAAGCGGCTGGGCCGTCGCGAACGGTCCAGCAACTGATCGAGCGCCGCATGGCGCTGCAACGGGCAACTGGGCGGACGGTGCCGCCTGAGTTGCTGCAACAGTTGGCGGAGGCCATGTCCCGCGGCGAGGAGGGAGGGGCGTCATGACGGGCGATATGAGCATGGCATTCCGCGAAGTGTGCGCCAAGGTCGAGACGGAAGTGCGCGCCAAACGGGCGATGGCACATCGAGCGCAGCATCTGGGCGAGACCGTGTTTGCCCTGGCGATGGATCTGCGCGCGCGCGATGAGCGCGCGGCGAGTGACCAGGCGCTGGAGGCGGCGCTGAAGTTGGTACGGCTGGCCCATCAACTGGATCCGGTATGAGCGCGTTCAAGTCGTGGGTGGAGAGAGCGATGCTCGGCCCGGATCCGACACGAAGTTGGTACGCGATCCGGGATCGGGCTGGGCGCATCATCATTCGAGTCGGCAGCGAGGCGACGGCGAGGCATATGGCCGAACGGTTCGCGAGGTACCACGCGAAAAATGCGCCGTACAGCGTGGAAACATCGCAGGGGAAGCACGTGGTCGAGTTCCCATGAAGACACCGGATCAATGGCCGACATATCAGGACCTGGCGGCGCAGTTCCAGGTGCATCCGCGGACCGTGAAGCGCTGGCTGGCGCGCTGGCGGATCAGTGTGTTCCGACCGACGCAACGAACCGTGCGCGTGGCCCCGGACGATATCGCGAGGATGGTCCACGCCGCGACCCTGCCGCGCGATGAACGCTGAGGAATTGGCGGCTCGGATCCCTGGGGCCAAACGGCAGGGCGGCCGGTGGGTGGCTCGCTGTCCGGCGCATGATGACCGGCGCGAGAGCCTGAGTTTTGCCGACGGACACAAGGGCGTGGTGGTGAAGTGTCACGCCGGCTGCACAGTCGAACAGATCACCGCGGCGGTGGGATGCGCGGTGAAGGACCTGTTCCCGGCAGCGCCGTCGGCCCGCGCGGCCGATGGGCGGATCGTGGCCGAGTACCCGTACCGCGACGAGGAGGGGAAGCTGCTGTTTGAGGTGGTGCGGTTTGAGCCCAAGGATTTCCGTCAGCGGGTGCCGGATCCAGGAGCGCGCGGCGGGTGGAGGTGGAGCCTAAACGGCGTGCGGCGGGTGGTTTTCCGGCTGCCAGAATGCATCCGTTGGCTGCGCGATGAACCGGAGGGCACGCTGTTCGTGTGCGAGGGGGAAAAGGACGTGGAGGCGATCATCCGCGCGGGCGGCCGCGCCACGTGCAACGCCGGCGGCGCCGGCAAGTGGCTTCCGGAATATCGCGAGCAACTGGCGGGCTGGAAGCGTGTGGTGGTGGTGGCGGACAAGGATGAGCCTGGCCGAAAACACGCGCGCCAGGTGGCGACGTGCCTGGCTGAGCCGGGGCGAGAGGTGCGGATCGTGGAGGTGCCTGGCGAGGGCAAGGATGCCGCGGATTACCTGGAGCGCGGCGGCACGCTCGAGGGCCTGCTCGCGGTGGAGGGACAGCGGATCGTGGCGCCGGCGGAGTCCACGCAGGCCACCAGCCAGGCGGCACTGCCGCCGGCCGTGTACGACCTCGCGCGCGGGAGGTGGTTTGTGCCCTCCGGATGCGAGTGGATCCCGATGACCGAGACGCGGATCGCCACCTACTTCAAGGCGCACGGGTTTTCGGAGTACGTGCGCGACGCGATGGGGGTGAGCGTTCTGGAGTCGGCGATGCAGCAAACGGTGATGGAGCGGAATGTGAGCTGGGCCGGAGAGGTCGCGGGGTACTGGCCGGGACCGGTGGAGATGATTGATCGGCGGATCCTCATCACGCGCGGCCCGAATCTGCCAGCGCCGGCGGCCGGGGAGTGGGAGACGTTGCGGGGCATCCTGGAGCCGATGTTGGCCAGCGATGCGGAGTGTGGAGCGACGCAGTGGGCGCTGTTCCACGGCTGGGTGTGGAGCGCGTATCAGGCGTTGCGGGATCGGACGTTCCGACCAGGGCTCGCCCTGGCGCTGTGCGGGAAAAGCAACTGCGGCAAGAGTCAGTTGTCGCTCTTGTTGACGCGGATCCTGGGCGGGCGATCGGCCAACCCGTACTCCTTTTTGATCGGCAGGACCGACTTCAACGAGGAGTTGATTGGCGCCGAGGTGCTGACGATCGATGACGAGGCATCCGAGCGCGACATCAAGAGCCGGCAGGCGCTGGGGCAAAACATCAAGAAGCTCATCGTGGGCGTGACTCAGCGAGCCCACGGCAAGGGCGCGAAGGGCATGACGGTGCGCAACTACTGCCGGCTGGTCATGTGTCTGAACGACGACCCGCACGATTTGATGGTGCTGCCGCCGCTGGAGGACAGCATCCGGAACAAGTTCTTGATCCTGCGTGTGACCAGCGCGGCGTGGCCCGAGGAGCCGCGGGAGTTTCGGGCGATGATGGAGCGGTGTTACGCTGAGATCCCGGCCTACCTGGCCTGGCTGGAAAAAGAGTTCACCCTGCCCGAGGCGTTGCGCAGCGCGCGATTTGGCGTGACCGCGTGGCAGCATCCGGTGCTGGCGCTCGAACTGGAGGACCTCCACCCGTGGAGGCGACTGATGGAGTTGATTGACCATTGCCGGCCGTGGGCGCCGAAAGAGGGTGACGCCGAGGTGCTGTCCCGCGACACCTGGGAGGGCACGGTGCAGGATCTGGAGGATCTGCTGCGCGTGCGGGCGCCAGGGAGAGCCGCCGCGGTGTTGGATGGGCCGCAGCGAACGGGCTTGTATTTGCGCGCGGCGGCCGATCGGCTGCCGGAGCGGATCGGCAAACGGCTGAGCATGGGCAAGACGATCTGGATGGTGCGGCGGCCGGGTGGGGTGAATCCGCCTTAAGCGGCCCCGCCCGCGGCGAGGCCGGAAGCCCAACCAGGAGGACGGCTTGAAATCCTTTCCGCGAAAAAGTTTGATTTGGCAGTTTTTTTTGGCATCCTTTTGACATGTCAGACAGCCATCTGTATCGTTTTTCGCTGCGCCTGCCGCGCGAAGATTGCCCAGCGATCAAGGCAGTCTCGATGGAATCCGGAGCCAGCGTCAACGACGTGCTGGTGTTGGCGATTCGCAAGGGCCTGGATGCCGCCAGACAGGCGCTGTGCCGTACTGAGGGACGGGTGTGCAACGCAGACCCGCTTCCGGAAGAGGTGTTGACGCGGATTTACCAGCAACCGGACGAGGACGCCGAAAGCATCCGGCTGTTCCAGCGGGCGCAAACGGCGGGATTGGAGGCGTGAAAGCCTGGGAAATCTGGACCGGGGACCTGTTCGGCCCGCATCCGTGCGTGTTGATCAGCAATCAGCGGCGGATTGACCTCAAGCCCCAAGTGGTGGTGCTTAAATGCACCACATTGAGGCCAGACAAGCCCTACCAAGCCCACGAACTGGAAACGATCCTGGACGAGGCCGACGGCCTGGACACCCTCACCCGCTGCACGTGCGACCTGCTGTTCACGGTGGATAAAGCCAGTCTGCGCCACCGGCGGGGGGAAGTCTGCTTGCCGCGGCGTCGGGAAATCGCGCGCAAACTTCAGCAAGGACTGGCCATCGCCGGACTCTAAAACACCCGCCCCAGGGCGATCCCGCCCTTGAGCCGGTCGTAGCTGATGAAGTGGCCGGGCGCCAGGCGGGCGACGTTGTCGCGGTGGGCGCCCAGCTTGCCCACCACCCGCAGCGCGTCCGGTCCCTGGAGGCGGAAGCAAACCAGTTCCGTACACGCGCCGGTGATGGCTTCGTTGACCAGATGCGGATGCTGGGTGCAGGTGACCAGCTCAATGTTTTCCTCGCGGCCGGTATTCGCCACCAGTGCCAGCTCGCGGGGGATGCTTTCATCCGTACACCATTGCCACAGCTCATCCACCAGAAACAGCTTCTTTCCGGGGCCGCGGCGGCAGGCGTCGTACACCCACGCGCAGAACCAGCGGAACGCGGATTTCGGATCTCCGGGGAACATGTGGTGCGGATTCCAGACGACCCAGCGGGTGGCGAGGGCTGACTCGACCTCCCGCGCAGTCTTCGCCGGTCGGATGCGGAGGCGCGTGGCCGCACGGCCGAGATCGTCGAAAATGAACCGACACGCAGCCGGGGCGTTCAGCAGATAGCGGAGGGCGAAAGTGGTCTTGCCGCTTCCGGTCATGCCCACGATCAGGGTATTCGCCGGTTCCAGGGTGTAATCGCTCACGGCGAGGCGGGATCGGGTGAGGCCGTCGGCGCCTGTTCCTGAGCGTCGCGGGCGATCAATTTGTCCAGTTTACGCAGAGCGACGGAGTGCTGAGCGAGGAGGGCCGCGACCGCTGTGCCCAGCATGACTTCATCCTGGTACTCAGCCGACAGTCCGGACTTGTTAAGCCACTTGGCGGCGCACCGCGGCGCGGCAATCTCCAGCGCTCGCTTGGTCGGCGCGGGCCAGGCTGCATCTTTCCGCACCTCCTGAATCACCTCGGCCGGCAGTTTCGCCCGGGCCGCGCGGCTGGTCAGGCTGGTCACCATGCCGGCTTCCACGGTTGGGATCAGTTGCTTGAAGATCGGTTCGAGCGTGGAGGCATCCCACGGCACCGCGCCGACCACAACAGGGCCGCCAGCAGGCGGCACGCCTGCCGCCGCAGCCACCGGACCGCCGGCGGACGTAGCCGGCTGGTCATCCACCACGCCCGGCAGCGGTGGTGGATCTGCTGCAGCGCGTTGGGCATCCCGGGCGCGAGCCTTGCGCAGACGGTCTTTTTCGCGGTCGGCCGCGATGGCCTCGGGAGATCCGGCCACCAGTCCATCGGCCCGCTTGCGTTTGCCGCGGAAACCGCCGAAGAGCGGCACCGATCGCCAAGCTGATACCGGAGGAGCGCCAGGAGCAGCCACTGCCGCAGCCGTGCCGCCGGAGGATCCAGAAGGCGCCACTGACGGAGCAGGCGCTGGCTGCGGGACGGTTTGGGGAGAGGTGGTGTCCACAAGCGATGGCGAGGTTACCAGCGACCGGACAGCCATTCGTCAGATTCTTCGCGGATACTGCGGCGTTTGCTCGGCTCGCGGCGCCGCGGCGGCTCCTCTTGGGCCGCCTTCAGCCTGGCTAACTCGTCTTCCAGCTCCGCGATCCGCGTCTCGCGCGCCTTCCGTTCGGCCGCTGTCTTGGCGTGCGACTCGCGCTCGGCAGCCAGTTCGGCCTCCAGCTCGATCTCGCGCTCCGTGCGCGTTGACGTCAGTACCACCCTCGCGGCCGGAGGGCCGCTCGAAGCAGGTGCCACCTGTTGCCAGGCAGGTGGCACCTGTGACGGGGCAGGATCCGAGGACGGAGCCGAGGAGGGTTGCACCGTGTTGGCAGCGTCCGGGACCGGTGGGGTTTTGGGGTCAGATTGTTGCATTTTTGCCAATGTTTTCGCGGTTTTCTGAGTATGTCCACACGTGGCGAAAGGCGCAACCGACATGACCGGACACAACCGGACATGGTTTTAGAACATCCGATTTTGAAAAACCCCCACCAAGTGCCACCTACTCCCACCTATGGTGTGCAAGTCTCTGATCTGGAATGGGTTGAAGGGGGCCAAAATAGGTGGGACTTGAAAAACAGGTCCCACCTGGTCGGACCGGTGGGGGTAGGTGGCACTTTTTCGCCATTGCCACCCTCGGCGCTGGCCGGTGGTGCGTGGCCTCAGCCATTTCCGCAGTTCCGTTGTCCGGAACTGTCTGGACATGTCTGTTCTGGCCACATTTGCAGGCGGTACGGGTATGCGACAATGGCTGGCGTCGGCGGAACCCTGGCCGGATCGGGCTGGATCCCGTGAACCCCAGCGGCCGCCGCGTCAACCGAATTGTCCGTATGCCCTCTGGTAAGTTCATCCTCACCGTCGTCGCCATCATTGTCGGCTGGACCATCGTGGACAGCATGATCGGCGTGACCGCCCGGATCCGCGGCCTGCTGAAGGTCTGATCCGCAGCCCACCCTCAACCCCAGCATCCGCATGGCTCTCTACACTCGCACGCGGCGCATTCTCCCCGTCAAGGGAGTCAACGGCGCTGCTCCCGCCCTGGGAGATACCGACAAGGTCACCTTCCGCGTGGATCCCCAGCCACGCCACCTCGCGCGGGTCACGTTTGTCGCCAAGCTGACCGCCGCCGGCGCCACGGTGGCGCCCACGGCCAACAAGGACGCCTTCGAGGGCGTCATCAAACACGTCCAGGTCATCCTGAACGACTCCACGTCCGGCCGGCGGACCGCGATTGACGCCCCGGGCTCCAGCCTCATCCATTGGGCTGACCGCAAAGGCGTCAGCTACGACCGGCACACACGGCGCAGCCTCAATCCCACCTCGGCCGGCACGTACTACGTCGCCACCCCGGTGTGGTTTGAAGACCCTTCGCTGCCGGATCTGGTGTCCGCGAAAACCGCGCTGCCGCTGTACGACGCGGGTGATCGGCCCAAGATCAACGAGCCCGTCGAAATCCGCCTGACGATGGGCGCTGCCGGGCTGAACCTCAGCCAGGGCACGGTCACCCTGGACTCCATCGTGGCGGTGGTGGAGTTCCTGGAGAACGTCGGGCCGGCGGTGCCGTATGTGCCCACCAGCCTGCTCAAGACCACCTGGGGGCCGTTCACCGCGAACGGGATTCCGCAAGAATTCCTGGTGGAGAAAGACGGCTACCTCGGCAGCCTGTTGCTCGAAGGCTACTCGGCTTACACCACCGGCACGGGCGGCTCGGCCCTCCAGGCCGGGCAGCGCTTCCTGGTCAAGCAGGACAACGTGGACCTGGATGAGTTCGACGATCTCACCTCGGTCATTGAAGATGACCAGTACCACGATGAATCCACTTTCACGGCCACCGGCCCGCGCGGGCTGGTCGGGCCGATTGTCATGCGCGACTACCTGCACAACTCGCCGCAGAACAACGGCCACGTGCCGTTCAGCATGCCGCGGGTTTGGGCCGACAGTTCGCGCGTGCGGATCACTTCCTCCGGCGTGGCGCAAAACGCCGCCGTGGATGTGACCGTCCACAAGTTCCTCACCGCCGACGCGCAGGTGCTGGTCGGCATCTAACGCATGGGTGCGGTGGCGGTCGGCGCGCTGTTTGCCCGCGTCGGCCGCCACCCTCTGAACTATGGCTCAAGCCAACACCTCCGCCGCGGATCCTCTGCGGCAACTGGTCGGGAATGTCCTGGCCGCGGCGACCGCCGCGTTGCCGGGATTCATCGGCGCCAACCAGAACCAGCCCACGGCCCAAAATCTGCCGCCCAGGGAAACCCGCGGGCCGGAGATCGCCGCCAAGGCCAGCGCACCCGAGTCTGGCCGATGGTACGAGAGTCCGGTGGTGCTGATCGGCGCGGCCCTCGTGGCCGTCATGGTGTGGATCGGGACCCGACGTTGAACCGACTATGGGCTTTGCCCTGTTCGGATCATCCAGTGAAAGCCGCAGCTACGTCTCCAACGTCACCCAGACGTGGAACGACAGCTTCAACCAGGCGTACTCGGCGGTCCGGACCTACGAGAACGTCGGCAACCCGACCTTCAACCTGTCGCTGCCCGGCTTGAGCGGCGGCGTCGCGCCGGGCGCCAGCGCCGACTCGCTGCTCTACGTCGGGCTCACTGGCCTGTTGGTGGTCGGCGGACTCGTGCTCCTGTCGCGGAGTGGATGAGCTATGATCGGCATCCCAGCCCTCGGCGGACCGAGTAACGCGGCCGCCAGCGCCACCGCCGGCCTGACCAACGAGCAGCGGCAGGATCGCCGCGGCATCTGGCAGCTCGCCACCATCACCGTCGCCACCGGCGGCTCGAAGATCACTCCCACCACCTCCGCCGCCGACGGTATCGGCGCCGCGGCGGGCGGGATCCCCGCGGCCGGCTGGATCGCCCTGGCGGCCGGCCTGGCCGGGTTCGCCTGGCTCCTGACCCGTCGTTGAACATGGCCAACCTGCTCACAGACGCCTGGTTCAAGATCACGACCGGCAAGACCGCGTCGCAGATCGAAGCCGAGACCGCCCGTGCCAACGAAATCCTCGCCCGGCGCGACGCCGAGCTCATCGCCCGCGGCGTTTGGGATGCGCGCGACGTGCGGGACTCCTCGGCCCAGCGCGCGGCTGAAGATTACCTGGCCAAGCCCCCTGGGCAGCAGATCGTCGCCGCCGCCGCCGAAGGCGCATCCGAGGGCCTGGCCGCCATGCAGTCCAGCGTGCGCTCCAACCTCGGCAGCGTGGCCACCTTCTCGTTGCGGGCCGTCCTGGGCTGGATCCCGTGGTGGCTGTGGCTCTTTGGCGCCGGCTACCTGGCTTGGCGTCTGGGCTTGCTCGATCGGTCCATCGTCAACCGCTTCTCACGATGAAGCACCCCCGTCAAGCCTGGGCGCTCCTGTTGATCGCCGCGGTGTGGTGGCTCGGTCGCCGCGCCGGCGCCGCGGCCACCCGCGCGGCCTACGAGACCGATCCGCGCCTGCGCTCGCTCTCCGATGAGCTGGCCTACACGGACTACCTCACCGCCGGCGACGGCCGCCTGCCGCTGGACTTCGCGGACTGGGTGGCGGCCGGCAAACCGCGTCACTTTGTTCCCGCTCCATGAAGACCTCCACCCTCTACTGGCTCGGCGGCGCCCTGGTGGCCCTGGCCGTCCTGCGTCGCCGACCGGCGACCCCGGCCGGCCAGCCGCCCGGGGCTGAATCCTCCGACGTGTTCGGCATGCCGGATGCCAGCATCTACACCGCGCGGCCGGAAACGCTGCAAGATCGCTATCGCTCGTACCTGGCCACCACCACGTCGGCCAATCCTCTGCCGTTCGACCAATGGGTGTTGCTCCAGACCGGTGAGGCGAAGGATCGAATCCAGGCTGCCTCCATGTAAGCGCCCGCGATGTGAATGACCATGCGCAAACAATCCGGGATCATCATGGGGCTGTGGATGTCCGCGACCGCGGCGACGCTCGGCGCGGCCCTGGCGCCGGAGATCGGCGCGGAGCTCGGCGGCCAGGTCGGCCAACTCGTGGAGGATGCGTCGCGCCGCGGCGACGTGCTGGCCCTCATGGCCATCTGCACGACCGCGTCCATCGGCTTCAGCGCCTGGCTGGTGAAACAACTCCTCTCGCGCGTGACGGATACCGTCCGCGTGCTCGATCGCTTGGTCGTGTCGCTCCAACGCCGGCCGTGCCTGCACCAGGAACCACTCGAACCTGACCAACGCCCATGAATCGCCGTCACTTCATCGCCTCCACGCTCACCGCCGCGGCGGCAGCGCTGACGGGCTGCGTCTCGCGGCCCAAGGTACCGATCCTCACCCCCGAGCGCGTCCGGGCGGTCTCGGCCGTCGCCGCCTACTACGGCGCCCGCGCGGCCATCGCTGCCGGCGAACGCGACGCCATCGAGCGGCTGGTCGCCGGCCTGCAAACGCTCATCGAGCAGGAGCGAGCGGATGCGCCCACGGTGATCGCCGCCCTGGAGGCGGCCGGCATCGCCCTGGTCGCCGGGGAGGAAGGGCAGTTCCTGCTCAACTCGGGCCTCATCCTGTTCGCTGATTTTTGGGCCGCCTCTGGCCAGGTGGTGCTGGACCAGCCGTTGGTGCGATCTTTCGCCGCCGGCATTGTCCAGGGCGCGACGCTGGCGCTGCGGCCGGCGGTCACCACCCGCAGCGCCGCGGATCCCGGCGCCGAACTGGCCCGCGCGGCCCGCGCGACCGGCCCATGACTTCGCGCCGCACCACCGGCTTCGTGCTGCTCGCCGCGGGCGCGCTGCTGCTGCTCCTGCGCTCGCGCGCCCGCGCGGAAGGCGCGGCCGGCGGCGCCACCGGCCCCGATCCGGCCACGGTGGAGGCGTATCGCAGCATCGTCTCCGCCTTCCGGCCGGAAGCGCCGACGATCAACGAGCGATCCAGCTTCGACGCGGCCACGGAGGCGCTGTGGACCTATCACGCGCTTTACGACCGCTACGGCACGCCGTACCGCATGGAGTTCAAGACCGCCGAGGGCAGCGCCACCTACACACGCGACATGTCCTACGTGCCTCCGGCCTTCGCCCAGTTCGCCCAGCGCGGCGGCGACTACGTGGGCACCAAGCCCATCCGCATCATCGAGCCATGATTCCGCCCGGCACCACGCAACGAATCCACCGTGACCCCCTGGGCCAGCAGTCGCTGGAGGCGGCCTATCCTCCGCGCAACGCCGCGACCGTTTACCCTCCGGGCACCGTGGTCATGCAGGACGGAGCGCTGTACGTGGGCGACGGCGTCACGCCCGGCGGGCTGCCCATCCCGGGATTCGTGTTCGTGCGCGATCCCAACACCCTGTACCCCGTCGGCTCTCTGATCGCGCAGCCGTGGACCGGCAAGATGTACCGCGGCGACGGCATCACCCCGGGCGGCATCCTCCTCCAGGATGCGACCTCCCCAGCCACCTCGCCCGTGTGCTGGGGCAAGGCGGCCAGCGAGACGCTGGACGGCGCCGGCATCCTGGCGCTCAACACCGCGTCAAAGGCGAGCGCCGCGGGCACCTATGCCTTTGCCGAGGGCTCAGGATATGCCTATCTCGCCTTTCCTCAAAGCTGGTCCTCTCCTACCAGCATCATGCTTTACGGTTTTCCGTTGAGCACGGAGTCGGATGCACCGTACACCACGACCCACGGCGCCTACTGGTGCGCGCTGGTGACGGTCAACGGCGTGTCTTACCGCGTCTTCCGCAGCGACCAGCTCCTCAACGGCAGTTTCGACCTGACCGTGACATGAAACCCGCGGCCCTCGCCATCCTGATGCTGCTCGCCGGCTGCGCCCGCTTCAGCACGGTGCAGGAGGACATCCGGCCGGAGGGCACGCGCATCGTCACGCGCGTCACCGGCTACACGCTGTTCCGCGGCGAGAGTTCGCTGGCGAACTTTTCCGCGTCACAGACCGAGAAAACCCAGGGGGCCAAAGTGGGCTCCTGGACCGGAAAATCCGAAACCGACCTCAACCAGATCGTGCAAGCCGTTGCCACCGGCGTCGCCGCTGGACTGAAGCGCTGATATGCCCATCCCTTCGACCGTCCCCGTATCGAACCCGCTGGCGCCCACCAGCGAGCTGGACACGTTTGCGACCCACAACGAGCACTGGGGACTGGGCGGCTACCGCTCGGTCGCCGACGCTACGCAGCGGGACGCTATCACCCACCAGCGTCGCAAGGCGGGCATGTTGGTCCAGACTCTCGATGACGGCGTGATCTGGATGCTGGGGGCCGATCTCAGCACCTGGACGCGCTTGCCCTTCGATTGGCTGATTCGCGCCGACCTCGCGGAGCGTGATGCCATTCCTTCGACCGCTCGGCGCGTCGGCCTGCATGTCTATGTGATCGCCACATCGTCCGTCTGGATCCTTGGGCCGGGCCTGACCAACGGCGACTGGAACGAGGTGCCCTCCGCCGCCGCGGCCGAGGCGGCCGCCGCACGCGCCAGTCTCATCTCCCTGTCGCACTACGAGCTCTACGACGATTTCGAGCGCGCGAACGTGCCGGCCGGCGGCAACCTTGGCGCCCCGCTCACCGGCGGCGATCCGTGGGAGGTCAAAGGCTGGGGTGGCTCCGCGCCCTCGCCGTATGTCTATCTGGAGTCCGGCGCGCTCCGCCTGTCTCGCACCTCGGACCAGGGCGTCGCCTACCTCGTCCGTGACTTCGGCTACAAGCCGACCATCATGGGCGCGGAGATCGTCTTCGAGAACACGGACACCCCGGGCGGTCCCGCGCGGGCCATGTTCTGCATGTCCGTAACGACCAAAGAGAACGGCACGTGGATTGACAACCTGGTTCACTGTTTGATCTCGGAATATCAGTTGGTCATCCAGACCGGCTTCTGGGGCGGCCAGCTCATCACCCACGCCTACTACAGCTTCAATGCCGGCACCATCGTGCGCGGCCGCAAGTACCGCGTCGAACTCATCTTCGACGGCCCGCTGGCGATCCTCCGCCTGGACCGCTTCTACTGCGTGGCCAATGACCCGCGCATCAGCCGCAACCACGGCAAATTTGGCTACTGGGAGTGGTACAACGAGATGCCGGACTCGGGCAACCGGGTGGCGATCCACTCCGTGTGGGCCAAACGCATCGCCACCGCGCCCGCGCGCGAGCCCATCCGCACCGGCTTCCAGCCTCACCGGCGCTCCTACGGCCTGCGCTTCACCGGCCATCCCGACCGGGCGACCGCGAACTTGTCGGGCCTGACCAGCATTGGCACCGGAGACTTCAGCGTGTGGTGGCGCGGCCGGCTGCCGCAAAACCTCCTGGAGGTCAACCTGGTCCCGACCAAAATCATGGGCCTCTGGGCTCTCAACGCCCAATCCGGCGGCCAGGACTGGGGCAACGGGCCGCGGCTGATCCTGGAGCACAGTGTGGACTGGAACCCCACCCTCCGTTTCCGCATCCCCAACGGCGCCGAGTACCGCGACAAGGTCACCCACGAAGACTACCCCGGACAGAGTCTGGGCAAGACTCTCGACCTGTTGGTGCTGCGCAAAGGCGGCGCCGTCGAGATGTACGGCGACGGCCTATACCTCAACACCTGGCCCGATCAGGTCTCCGCCAATCCTCCGGCCTGGACGCAGAGCATCTCCTCGGCCTACCTGCACGTCGGCCACTGTGACAGCCAGTACGACCGCGGGTTCCGCGGTGAGGTCTATGAATGCGCCCTGGCGAACCTGGCGTTGCCCGGCGAGGATCACGCGCAACTGCTCCGCGGCGTCATCCCGGAACGCCTCAAGTGGGCCACGAACACCCCACTGCCCAACGGCGGCTCGCTGTTCGTCGGCAAGTGCTACCGCCTCGGCGTCGTGGGCACGGCCGACTACTGGTACACCGGCTGCGCGCAAGGCGACGAAATCTGGGTCATCAAGGCGCCCGTTTCGCAGGACGGCCAGGCCATCAACCTCAAGAGCGGTGCCCTCCACACGCTCAAGACGCTGACAACCAACGCTTCCAATACCGCCACGCAAATCGGCTTCCTGTGCTTCCTCACCGGCACCGAGGGCGACACCGTGATGCGCGACCTCAGCGACAACCGGTGCGATGCCGTCCTCAACGGCAGCATCTACAACGCCGCCCCCGGCACCGACCTGGTGCGAGGTCTGGTCTCGCTGCCCGTGGCCGACGCCGAAGATCACCGGACGCTTGGCCGCGGCTTGTTCGTCTCCGCCGCCGACGGTAAATCCACGCACCTGGTGGTGGCCTCCGGCACCCGCGCCCTCGGCGTGATCGTGGATGGCGGCGTGGGCGCCAGCGTGGCGCCAGCGCGGCCCGACCGCCTCCTGCTCTGCAACTCGGGCGCGGTCGTCAAGCTCCGCACCGCCGCCGCGGCCGGTACCATCGTCGCGGGCACGCCGCTCTCGATTGACTACGGGACCGCCATTTCCGGCTCGGTCGTCGGCGCCGTCCGCGCGGCCAGTTACGGCCAGGTCATCGTGGCCGTGGCGCTCGAAGCGGCCGGCAACAACTCCTGGGTTTCGGCGTGTCTGATCGGCCAGCCGCCCGCCGGGCCGCAGCCGCCCAGCTACCCCGTCTATTGGGGCAAGAGCGCCAACGCCACCATTGATTACGCCACCGTGTTCGGCACCTTCAGCACCCGGAATCAGCCCAGCGCGGCCGGGAACTTCGACTTCGTGACCGGCCCCGGTTACGCCTACCTGGTCTTCCGCGAGGACTGGACCAGCCCGACCAGTCTCAAAATCGGCCAGTTTGATCTCAGCCTGGCCAGCGCGGCGCCCTACAACATCACCTTCGGCTCGCTGACCCACGCCACCCTCAACCTCAGCGGCGTCATCCACCGCGTCTTCCGGAGCGACCAGCAGCTCAACGGCGACTTTACCGTGACCGCGGCGTGAGCACCATCGCGCCATGAAATCACTCTTTGCACTGCTCCTGTTGGCCGTCCCGCTTTTCGCGGACACGACCAACCGCTTCGACCCGCTCTACGTCCTCACCAACGCCGGCCCACGAGAGGTGAGGTTTCGCCTCATCATCCTTCCGGTCGAACAATTGCAGACCGAGTGCCACGCCATCTGGCTGGCTCCGGACCGCTGGTACTTCCGCCTCGCCGAAGGCCAACGGTTGACCGCTGGCCCCCTGGTGCCGGGCGAAATCGTGGCGCTCCGCAACGGCAAGCACACCTGGCACGCCTACTACGAGGCTGACCGCGTTGTGGTCGGCGTCAGCGACGGCAGCGTCGAGCACCCGGTCGCGGCGGTCGGCGACCTAGTGTTGCGGCGCGTGGCGGCCGGTCTCATGCCTGGCATGGGTGACCTGCTTCCTGGCGAGCTGACCTTTCAGCGCGGCGCTTGGCGTGGCCGCAAGACCAACGGGGCAGCAATCGAAATCGTCTCTCACAGCGCCGACAGCGTCGAGTCACTGGTCAAAGGCCAGTATCGGCACCGCGACACCATTACATGCCGGTGCGATGACGGTCGCGTAAGGTCCGTGGTGCATCAGTTCGCGAGGGATGGCGGGTGGCAACCGTCGCAGCGCATAGATTATGACGAGTTCACGTGGGCGGCGCCGAACACCGAATGGCCGGACGTGCAGGAGGTGTTGCACGGCGTGCCACACCGACGAGAGGTCATTTATGACGGACGGGGAGAGCAGCAGCGCATAGGCGCAGACGGCAAGGTGCTGTTCTCGCAGCCGATGGACCTGTCCGAAGCGCGCGTCCGATTCCTCGCCGGAATCGTGGCCAAATGTTTTGCCGGCGCTCTGGTTCTGGCGCTGGCATGGGTGGCCGCTTGGGCGGCCTACTCTTGTTGGCAGAATCATGTTGAACAGATCAAACCAAAGAACAGATGAATACGATCAAACAGGTTATGGCAATGCTATTGGGGACCGCGATGCTGGCTCCCAATGTCGTTGGAGTGGAAGACTGTCTCAAGCAGTACGTGACCCAGTGCGAGGTCAGCCCACTTGCTTGTCGCAGGCTCAGGTGTCCGTATCCGGATTGCACCAACCCCAAAAACGACGGGACGTTGTATCTTCCTGGCAACTGGACAAACGTGGTGTCCCTCGCCCTTCCATGCACACCAGCAGGCTGGGATGGAGTCATCGCGTTGACGGGAGACATCAAAACCGGGAGTTATTGCACCTACGTCTGCCAAGCGCAATGCGATGTATGCCTCCGGGTGTATAACGCTAACAGACTGAATTACAGGGCAAGTGTCATCAGCAGTTGGTCAGGCGAGTGACATCAGCTCTTGGTC
>CAYNCT010000073.1:0-16374 GCA_964396005.1 uncultured Verrucomicrobiota bacterium
TCTTCGAGCGTTACCTTACCCTCTGGGTGCTGGTCTGCATGGTCGTCGGCGTGGCGCTGGGCAAACTCCTCCCCGGCCTGGTCGCCGGATTGAGCAAACTGGAGTTTGGCGAAGGCTCGCAGGTCAACGTGCCCATCGCCGTGCTGATCTGGCTGATGATCTTCCCGATGATGCTGAAGATTGACTTCGGGTCTCTGGGCGGCATCGCCCGGAAGCCCAGGGGCCTGTTTATCACGCTGTTCGTGAACTGGCTCGTCAAGCCGTTCAGCATGGCGCTGCTGGCCTGGGTCTTCATGCAACACGTCTTTGCCGCCTGGATCAGCCCGGACCTGGCGAAAGAATACACCGCCGGCTTGATCATCCTGGCTGCCGCGCCCTGCACGGCGATGGTGTTCGTCTGGTCCTACCTCACGGATGGCGACCCCGCCTACACGCTGGTGCAAGTGGCGGTGAACGATTTGATCATGCTCTTCGCGTTTGCCCCCATCGTGATGTTCCTCTGCGGCGTGGCGAACGTCATCGTGCCTTCCAAGGTGCTGATCACCTCGGTGGTGGTGTTCATTGTCATTCCGCTGGTGGCGGGCTACCTGACGCGCACGCTGCTGCTCAAGGCGCATGGTCGCGACTGGTTTGAAAAGAGCTCTCTGCCGAAGTTCCATCCGGTCACCGTGATCGCGTTGCTGGCGACGCTGGTCCTGATCTTTGCCTTCCAGGCGGAAAACCTGACCACGCGCTGGTTCGCGGTCGTGCTGATTGCGATTCCGATTCTCATTCAGGTCTATTTCAACTCCGGGCTGACCTATCTGCTGATGCGAGTGTTCCAGGTGCCGCACAACGTCGCGTCACCGGGCGCGCTCATCGGCGCGAGCAATTTCTTCGAACTGGCGGTGGCCGTGGCCATCACGCTCTTCGGGCCGAGTTCGGGCGCGGCGCTGGCGTGCGTGGTCGGGGTGCTGGTGGAAGTGCCAGTGATGCTCTCGGTGTGCACCGTGTGCAACCGGTCGCGGCGGTGGTATCAACGCGCGGTGGCAGCCGCGTGAGGCGCGGATCAGTCCGCGGCCCAACCGGCAAATTCGGCCTGGAGCTGCTCGCGCGTGGGGGCGTCCGCATGAACCAGCACCCGGTAGCGCAGGCGGACGGTCTCGCCTTTCGCGAGTCGGAAGCCGTTGCTGAGCCAGTTGAGCGGCGTGGGCGAGAAGAAGCCGTAGTCGCGGGTGAACCAGGGCGATGGCGACCAGCGGTTCCGCGGGTGGCAGAAGATGGTCAGCCCCTCGGTCACATCACCGCGCCGGCCGCGCGCATCCATCCAGTCCGACGGCTGGCCGAATGTGGCCTTTTCCCCGGCGTCGCCCGCCGCGTTCACCAGCAGGCCGCCCCCGTTGACGGCCAGGTCGGGGGCCATACGCGCGGCCAACAGCGAGTGGTTCGACTTTTCGATCCGCACGTCCGTCAGCGCCGTGAGCGTGATATCGAAGTCAATCACCCGCCGGCTGGCGGCGGGGGCTGAGACGGTGATGCGGCGGAAATCCTCGAGGGGCGGTTCGGCGCCCGGCCGTTCCCAGCGGCAGGTTTGCTCCATAACGACCCGCGAACCCACCGCCTCCACGAGCCGCGACTCAAGGGGCCGGATGCGGCCGCGTTCCGGGCCCTCCTGCCAGTAGTTGCCGCCGTTGACGCGGTCGCAGGCAAGGAACAGCGAACCATGATGCGGGTAGGGCTCCGAGCGGTGGGTGGTCACGCTGCGTCCCGAGGCCGGACCGTTTACAGGGAAAAAGAACGGATACTTGGCGGCGTCGGTCCAGAGGTATTCGGTGAAAAGTTGGTCACCGACCAAGACACGAAAACGATCGGTGGCCACCTCGGCGCGGACGGGTTGGGCGGGCGGGGCCGGTTGCCGGTGCGCAGCCTGCCCCTCGGCGACGTAGGCGGCATAGGCGGATCGCAGGCGAGCGGGGTCGGCGGCGCCGCGAAAGACGAAGACCCGATAGGCCACCTCCCAGACTTCGCCCGGGGCGAGCGTTTTGGGGGTGATGCCGGGCCAGCCCAGGCAGAGGACACCATAGTGGCGGGTTAGCCACTGGGGCGGGAAATCGGGATGGTGGGGCGCGACGAACAGGGCGGCGCCGCTGGTCCGACCGTCCGGCCAGCGCCGCGACAGCGCCGTCCACGCGAGGTTCGTCATGTACAAATCTTCGCCGGTCTGGCCGGAGGGGATGGCGATGAGGGTGTTGGTGCCGGGCGCGAAGCGGAGTGTGAGGCCGCCGTAGCTTTTGCCCTCGGCGCCGGCGAGCGTGACCGGCTCGTCCACGGCCCGGAATGTTAACACGACGTCAATCGCTCGGCTCTCGAGGCTCGCCGGGTGGACGGTGAACCGGGCCTCCTCATCCATAACCTTGCGTTCTCCCACGTACCAACCGTTCTTCGCCGCGAGGATGGCGTCGTCGGCCGTGGCGCGCCTGGCGAGCCAGGCTTCAAACCGCTGCTGGATGTTTGACCGGCCCGGAAACATCCAGAGGTCAAAGTGGCGTTCGCCGACCTTCACATGCGGCCAGGCCCAGAACAAACCGCGATGGTGGAAGTGGTCCGGCGGGAAATCGTCGGTCAAGACTTCGCCGTCGAGTCCGTAGAGAGGGTGAACGTACGTGCTCCGCGCGCGATCGGCGGGTGCGGAGCCGTGGGTGATGACGCCGTGGTTGTACACCATCACGGGGCGGCCGTCTTCAAACACACCGAGCGATTGCGGGGAAACATCCCGAAACTCGAAGGCCGCCGCCGACCCGGACAGCTCGCCCAAAACCCGGAGGGCCAGCGCGACCAGCATTCCCGGCAGCGGGCGGCCGCGGGTCGGGCCAGCGCGGTCGGAGATCGTGGCCTGCGTGCGGGTACTTCCCACCAGCCCGGCTTGCCGCGCGTTACCGCCTTCGTGACATCGTTCCCTTGGCTCGCCCGTTGGGTTCATGAGTTTGGTTGACGGCGGCGGGAGGGTTGGAGTCACACGTCCCCTGCCCGCAGGGCGGCGAGCTTGGCTGCGTCCACGGCCACGCCGAGGCCGGGAGCGGTGGTGGGCACGGCCAGTTCGCCGTCTTTGACCGTGAAGGGCGATTGGAGGAGGCTGGCGGCAATGAACTGCGGGCCGTTGAGGGCGGCGGGGGTGGGCAGGTCGTAGGCGCCGTAAAGCTGCAGGCTGGCCGCCAGCGAGAGGTCCGGATCGGTCAGGCCGCTGCCCAGCCACATCAGCCCGCGGTCGAGGAGGATCTCGATTTGCTTTCTCGCCCCGGCGAGGCCGCCGCAGCGGGCCGGCTTGAGGGCCACGCCGTCCAGCAAGTCCAGCTTGATGAACTCCTCGAGCTCGACGTGGGACACCACGCCCTCGTCCATGATGATGGGCAGCGCGCCGAGGCGCTTGAGCCGGCGGTAACCGGTGAGCCGGTTGGCGGGCAGCGGTTGTTCGAGCACGGGCACGCCAAGGTCGGCCAGTTTGGGGGCCACAGCCATCGCGGTTTCTTCATCGTAGCCGCCGTTGGCATCGGGCCACAGGAATCCGTCCGGCACCAGGCGCTTGACCAGCCGGCAGAGTTCGAGGTCGAACTTCGGATCCGGCGCCACTTTGACGTTGAAGTGGCGGTAGCCGCGGGCGCGGCCGGCGGCAATCAACCCTTCCACCTCGTCGAGGGTTCGCGGATTGAGCGTCCAGCTCAACGTGATGCGGTCGCGGCCCGCCCGCCCCCACCCACGGGCGACCGGTTCGCCGCGGAGTTGGCCGGCGAGGTCGTGCAACGCGAGGTCCACCCCGGCCTTGGCGATGGGCTGGCCGGTGGAGAAAGAGGGCGCAATGGCCCGGTCCATGACCGCGTGCAGGGCCGCGATGTCGCGCGGGTCCCGGCCGACCAACTCGGGCGCGAGGTAGCGGCGGATGGTCGAGTCCACCGTTTCCAGGGTTTCGTAACTCCATTTGGGGATGGGCACGCTTTGCCCCCAGCCCACGACGCCGTTATCGGCGGTGATCTTAACCACCACGGCCGGGCGGCCGGTGGGCTGGCCGGCCGGGCCCTCGAAGAACTTGAAGCGACCGACCAGTGGGTAGCGCACCGGATAGGTTTCGACGTGGGCGATTTTCACGGCGGTGGGAGCCGCTTGCAGCGGCCAGCGGCGGGAGCCGGCCATCGCCCCGGCGGCCAGCAGGGAGGCGCGCAGAAAGTGGCGGCGGGTCGCAGGCATGAGGCCGATCAGGTTTGGGCGGCTCGGTCAAAAGCGGACGCTCCCGAGGAAGTGCAAGCTGACGGGGATGTGCTGCTCGACCAAGGGAGATTCGTCCTCGATGAAATACCACTTCACGCCGGCCTTCCGGGCCGCTCGCAGGACGGCGTGCAGGTTGATCTGACCGGTGCCAAGGGCGACGTCGTTGCGAACATCGGTGCCGCCCGAGAGCGAACCCAGTTCCAGCCCGCGCCGCATGTCTTTCAAATGCATCAACTCCCAGCGCCGGCCGTATCGTTCCAGCAGTTTCACCGGGTCCTGAGCCGGGAACACGACCCAGAAGACGTCCATTTCAAAGGTCACGAACCGGGGCCGGGTCTCGCGCATCATCAGGTCAAACAAGGTGCCGTCGCCGTGAGGGTAAAACTCGTAGCCGTGGATGTGGTAGAAGAAGCGCACCCCCTGCTTCCGCGCCAGCTCGCCAGCGCGATTGAAGACCGCGATGGCGGCGCGGCACTCCTGCTCGTCGAATTCGCCTTCATGCGGGATCCAGGCACAGCCCGCGTACTTGAGGCCCAAAGTCTTCGCTTCCGCGATCGCCGCCTCCGGACGATCGCGCCACAGTTCGTAGCTCCAGTGGCCGGCGATGGGCCGGATGCCGTGCTGTTGGAGCAGCCGTTTGAATTCGCTGGGCGGCCGCCCGTACGTGCCGGCGAGCTCGGCCCGGGTGAACCCGAAGTCCCGGACCTTGCGGAGCGTCCCGGGCACGTTGGTCCGGAACGAGTCGCGAAGGCTGTAAAGCTGCAGGCCCAGTGGACCCTTGAAGCTGGGACCGATCCCGCTTTGGCCGCCCTGGACCGTCAGGGCGCAAAACACCGCCGCGGCGCCAAGGCTGAGGACCGCGCGGAGTGCATGCCGAGAGGTATTCATGGAGGGATTCAAGGCACGCACGGGCGTTTTGGGAAGCCCGAATCCGGAAGCTGGTGCCACGCCTTTTCCAAGAGGCCGCCACCTTCCTCCGCCCCGCTCGCCGGTCATCGCGAACGTGACGTAGTCCGTCACCTCGCCCGGAATGCCAACATGAGGCCCAGACGCCGCCGGTCGGCAGCGCGACTTTATTCTCGGCGGGGACCGGAGGCTCGGGCCGGCTTCTCAGCGAGGCGGGTGAGCACGGCGCACAGCCGGTCCAGCCAGGGCGTCGGGAAGCCCGTGGCGCGGGCACGGCGTTGAGGTTCCAGGAAGATGCTGTCCAGTTCCAGCGGCCGGCCCGCCTCGAAATCCAGGAGGGTCGAGGCGCGGTAGCTACCCATGCTCCGGGTGCGGTGAAGGTTCTCCTCGGCGCGCGCCGGCGGCACGGGATAGCCGAGCGCATTCGCGGCGCCGATGACTTCCCCCATCAAGGCCTGTACCACGGCGAGCCAGCGTTCGTCGCGCAGGAGTTCGTCCGTGGGCAGGCACGGTCGGCGGGGATTTTCCGCAGGCGCGCGTCCCGCCAGAAAATGGTCGAAGCCCACGATGCCGGCGACGCCGAGCCCGTTGAACGGGACGTTCCAAATCAACTTCTCCCAGCGTGCCTGAGCGAGGGAGGGTGTCGGCTCGCACGGGATTCGAGCTTGGTTGAAGAGGCCAACCAACTCGGCGGCTTCAGCCTCGCGGCCGGAAGCGAACGCGCCCAAAACCACGCGCCCGTGCGCGAGATGGCGGATCACGGCCGGGGCGACGCGGTTGAGGCAGACAAAGCACAAGCCACCGAAGACCTGGTGGGGCGGGATCAGGCGGGCCAGCAGTTCATCGCTGCCGAGGCCGTTTTGAAGGGTGACAACGCGGGTGCGGCCACCGACGAGGGGGGGCAACAGGCTGGGGATTTCCGCGTTGGCGGTGGTCTTCAGCGCGATCAACACCAGGTCAGCGACGCCGATCTCCTCCGGCTGCCGCGCCGGCGCCGGCGTCACGTGAAAATCGCCCTCCGGGCTTTCGATACGCACGCCGCCGGCTCGCACGGCGGCGAAGTCCGAGCGGAGCAGGAAGTGAACGTCATGTCCGGCACGGCACAGCTTCGCGCCGTAAAAGCTTCCCACCGCGCCGCAGCCCACGACGGCGATCTTCATGGTTTGGTGCGCCGCAACTCGCCGCCGGCCAAGCGGACGGACCCGCTTGTCGCCGGGTGACGAAACAAAAATGGCACTCAAGGAAGCCTTGAGTGCCGGGAAGAGTTCGAGTCGGTTAGCCGCCGAGGATCGCGTCCTTCGCCGCCTTCGAGACGCGGAACTTCACGACCTTCTTGGCCGGGATCTTGATGGTCTCGCCGGTCTTGGGATTGCGGCCGAGACGAGCCTTGCGGTTGACCAGGACCAGCTTGCCGATGCCGGGCAGCGTGAAGGAATTCTTCGCGTGCTTGTAGGCGAGGGTGGCCAGCAGATCGAGGATTTGCGCCGCCTGCTTCTTGGGAATGCTCACCGCGTTGGCGATTTCCGCCGCCAGCGCCGACTTGGAGAGGGGTTTAGCCATGTTGTGATGTTGGTTTGATGTTGCTTGGTTGAGTTAACGCACTGCGGGCGGCGTTCTAGCAAGGGCCGGGGGCCGCGCAAGGACAAAATCGCGTGTATTCATGCGGGTTTCGGCGCAGTCGGTACGTTCGCGGCTGCCGTCGGGCGTCGCGGAGCGCGACCGCGTGTGCGGGCCTCGCGCGCCGGTTAAGCCTCGCCGCGCAACACGCGCTCGATCTTCCGCTGCAGCTCGCGGGTGATCACTTCAGGCGGTTGGTTACCGTCCACGATGCTAAAGCCGTAGCTGCGTTGCAGCCGTTCAAACTCGGCGGACACCAGCCCCTGGTATTGCACAAAGCTGTCGAACATGTCGCGCGCGAGTCCAAGGTCCATGCCGCTTTCCCAATAGTCGAGCGCGTGGCTCTTGGCGAACGTGCGCTGGATCAACTCGCGCGGCTCGACCTTCAGGTAGAACACCGCGTCGGGCACGATCGCGATGCTGTAGAGATTCTCGACCCATTCGCGGTCCATGCCCCGCACCAGGTCGCGCACCATCAGGGTGTAGATGTAGCGGTCGGCCAGCACCATGGAGCCGGCGCGCAGGCTTGGAATGATCGAGTTCTCCAACTGGTCGGCGAAGTCCGTCGCGTAAAACAGGCTGAACGTGGTCCGGCTCAGAACGTTGCCGGCCTGGGCCTTGTCGAGCTCTTCGCCGATCAGTTTGGAGTGCTTGAGGCCGATCTGCACCGTCGAGTGGCCCTGCCCTTCGAGCCAGTCCTTCAGGCGCGCGATCTGGGTGGAGCGCCCGGACCCGTCCGCGCCCTCCACCACGATCAGCTTGCCGGAGAGCTGTGACAGATCCACCCCCGGGATGCCGTGGCCGTAAAACCGCTTGGGGGTGGTTCGGGGCACCAGCACCCGTAGTTCCTCCGGGGTTACCACCGCCGGGGACGGCCTCGGGGCGGGCGGGTTGGAGCGTCGTCGGGGCATGGGGTCAGGCGGGCCGGGCAGCAAAGGCTTGCAGGTCAATCTGGTCTGCCACGATCTGCCGCACGAGGGACTGCTGCTCCTCGATCCGGTCGTTGGCATTGATCACGCGGAACCCGTAATCCACGCTCATCGCCAGGTATTGATCCAGCAGGCGTGCTTGGAAAATACGGAAGCTCTCCTCGATGTCGTGGGAAAGCTTCAGGTCCATCCCGGCTTCAAAGTGTTTCAACTGCGGCCGGCCCGCGAGGATGCGGTGCAGGGAGATTTCCAGGCTGGCCTTGAAGAAGAAGGTGAGGTCGGGCATGGCGGCGAAACTGTAGATGCCGCGCACCCAATCCGGGGGACAGCCGCGCACGACGTCGCGGGCGAAGGCGGTGAACACATAGCGGTCACACAGCACCAGGTAGCCCCCGCGGAGCAGCGGCACCAGTTGCCGCTCGTAACGGTCGGCGAAATCCGTCGCGTGGATGAGGCAGAAGGTGGTGGGTGTCAAGAGGGCCTGCTTCTTGCCCTTGGACGTCGCGGTCTTGACCAATTCGGACGAGTTCCACTCGCTGAAAAAGACCTTCAGCCCTTTCTGTTCCAGCCACCGCCGCAGGAGGTGGATTTGCGTGGACTTCCCCGAGCCATCGAGCCCTTCGACGGCAATCAGGCGGCCGGGAAATCCCAGTTGGGCGAATGTTTTCATCCCCGTCGCTCAGGGTAGGACGCTCGTCCAAGGTGACAACCAGAATTGCGACGGCCGGGCAGGGCGCGACCCGTTTCGGCGGCCGGACGCCGCGGCAGTTCCGCGGCGCGCGCGGCCAGAAAGCGGCTGGTCAGCAATTACCCCTGCCGGTAGCCTCGCAGCGCATGAACGCCCCCATTGCGTGCCTTCTGGGCGCCGTTGTCGGCCTGACCGTAAACGGCGACTCCGCGACCTACCAAAATCCACTCATCCCGGGCAACCTGGCCGATCCCGCCGTGATCCGGCACCAGGGCGTGTTCTACCTTTACGCGACCGGCGAGGTGGACGGCGACAACGGCACGCGGGTTTACACCTCGACGAATCTGGTCCACTGGCAGCCGGGGCCGGTGGTGTTTCGTCCCGGCCCGCCGCATGTCTGGGCGCCGGATGTCTGGCGTGACCCGCAATCCGGGAAGTTCTTCCTCTACTACACGGTGAACACGACCGTGGGCGTGGCCGATGCCGACAGCCCGCTGGGGCCGTTCACCATCCGCCGGAAGTTCTTCGACGCGGCGATTGACGCGCACCTCTTCCGCGATGACGACGGCAAGCTGTTCCTGTATTTCGTGAAGTTCCCCGGATTCCGCATCTCGGTGCAGCCCCTGGCCGGCCCCGCCGAGCCGATGGGGGAACCGCGGGTGTTGCTGCAACCGGAGTCCGCCTGGGAAAAACGCGCCGGGCACGTAACCGAGGGCCCGTGGATGATCAAGCACGGCGGCCGGTACTACCTGCTTTACAGTGGCAGTGGCGCGGACACGCCCGACTATGCCGTAGGCTACGCCACGGCGGACCATCCGCTGGGACCGTTCACGCGCGCGTCGCACAACCCGATCATCCAGCGCGGCGAAGGCATCTTCGGTCCTGGGCACGGCTGCGCGTTCCAGGACGATGCCGGCCAGTGGTGGCACATCTATCACCAGAAGAACACCGAGCGCATCGAGTGGTCCCGCTTCATCGCGCTCGATCCGCTGTGGTTCGACGCGGAGGGCCGACTCACCAGCCGGGCGACGCGCGGCACGGCGCACCCGGCGCCCGTCGTGCGACTGGATTGACCGCCGCTGCCGGGGGGAAGGGACCGGGCCGGCGGCGTCCCGCGAGCACTGCGCCGGCGCGGTGAACCGGGGATCAACGGCCGGTCGGCGAGCCGGGGCTGCAGAACATGCGGTTGCGCGTGGGGATCTTGGACTCGCGGCGCCAGGCGTCGTAGGTGATGTACTCCACGTGTCCGTCCACCGCCATCACGATGCCGCCCTTCTTGCCGTGCCGACGGCCCAGCGCGCCATCGAGGTCGGGATCGGGGTAGCTCGAGCCGTCGTTGTAGCCGTAGCCGAGGGTGACGTTGCGATCGTCCGGCTCCCACATGATGAACGCGTCGGGGGCGAAGTCGCCGAGCTTGTACGACATGCCGTCGGGCTTGAGCGCGCCGTAGCCGCAGACCGCGCCATTCATGACGTAGGTGGCGAGCTTGTTCGCGCGGGCCTTGAAGGTGGGGGAGTTGGTTTTGTCAATCGGGCACCGGTAGGTGCGCATCGCGCCCGTGAAGGGCCAAAGCTGGCCACCCTGGTAGGCGAGGATTTCATTGGTCGAGTACGGGCGAGCGTGGAGATTGGGAACGGCGCCATTGGTCGGCGCGTAGAGCCAGCCCGGCACCCACGGCGGGTTCCAGTTTGGGAACGGCAGGCGTTCCTGGTTGTCGCCGGCGTACATGTGCGACGCCAGGGCGATCTGCTTTTGGTTGTTCACACACATGGTCCGGTGCGCCTTGTCCTTGGCCGCCGCCAGGGCGGGCAAGAGCAGCCCGGCCAGGATCGCGATGATGGCGATCACGACCAGTAGCTCGATGAGCGTGAAGCCGGACGAACGTGCTGCAGGGCGGCCGCAGTTCTCGGTACGATTCCGGCCTTCCGAAATGGGTGTTCCTAGCGTCTGCATGGCGGGACCTTACACCTTTGTCCGGCCCCTACCAGCAGGATGTTGGAGCTTGGGGGCAATTGACGCTTCGGGACGCGAGACCTACGGTCGGTTCATGACTTTAGCCCGGGCGCAGCTTGTCGGCGTCATCGGTCTTGGCGCCGTGGTCATTGCCGCGGACGAGCGGTTTCCCAACCTCGCACCCACGAGCACGCTCCCGCATGGGGCCGGGATCGCCGCTGCGTACCGCGCCGACGCCGGCATCGTCGCCCACCCAGCAGTAATTTTCGCCGATGATTTCGAGACGTTGGGGCTGGGTGACCGCTGGGACGAGCGCAGCGCGGACAAAGGCCGGGCTCTGAGCCTCGCGGCCTCCGGCGATCCGGTCTGCGGCCGCCAGTGCCTGAAGGTTGAAGCGCGCCTCGGCGAGAATCAGGGGGGCGGCCTGACCCGGTGGTTTGAGCCTGCCGACCCCGTGTTCGTGCGGTTCTACGTGCGGTTCGATCCCGGCTGCGATTACGTGCATCACTTCGTCACGTTGCGCGCGAACAAGGGGCTGCGCGGGGGCGATCGCTGGAGCGGTTTCGGCGGCGCCGGGGTGCGGCCGGCCGGAGACGAGCGTTTCTCCACCGCCCTCGAACCGTGGGGCAACTGGGGGCGATGGCCGGCGCCCGGGCGCTGGAACTTCTACAGCTACTGGCACGAGATGGAGGTTTCCCGCGACGGCAAGTACTGGGGCAATTCGTTCCCGGCGGAGCCGCAAGACAACATCCCGAAAGACCGCTGGATTTGCGCGGAGTTCATGCTCAAGCACAACACGCCCGGCCAGGCCGACGGCGAACAGGCGATCTGGATTGACGGGCGTTTGCTCGGCCACTGGCGGGGGCTTAACTGGCGGAAAACTGCGGACCTGAAGGCCAACGCGCTGACGCTCGAGTCCTACGTCACCGACCGTTGGACCCGGAACCCGACGAACATCGTGTACTTCGACAACGTGGTGATCGCGCGCCAGTACGTGGGCCCGGCGGGACGGGAGTGAGCCGGCGCCCGGCGCATCGCTCCGCCGTCGTGAGTGCTGCTGCGAAAGCTGCTCGTCTGGCGGCTTGAAAATGGGCGGGACACCGGCGCGGCGGCAGTGCGGAAGAGCCGGGAAACGTGCCGTCGGAAACGGGTGTGAGTCGCTTCCTCCAATTGGATTGCCCCGCCGCTTGCGCCCCGGGCGACGATTCCTACACTCCGCGCCCGCGAATGAACCTCACCTCGCTCAACCCGCAGCAGCGCCAGGCCGTGGAAACCGTGAACGGCCCGGTCTTGATCCTCGCCGGCGCCGGCACCGGGAAGACGCGAGTCATTACCACCCGCATCGCGTACCTGATTTCGCGGGGCATCGCGCCGGGTCACATCCTCGGCGTGACCTTCACCAACAAAGCCGCGCGGGAGATGCAGGAGCGGGTCAACCAATTGCTCCCCCGGCCTGCTCGCGGCGCCGCCGGGGCAACGCCCGAGCGGCCGACGATCTGTACGTTTCACTCGCTGTGCGTGCGCATCTTGCGCCAGCACATCGAGCGCCTGGGCTACAAGCGCAACTTCGTCATCTACGACGAGGCCGAGCAATTGAGCGCGATCAAGAAGATCCTCAGCCACCTTTCGGTCAAGGGCGAGAAGGTGGACCCGGCCGCGGTGCTCGGCCTGTTGAGCCGGTTCAAGAACGGCGGCGCGCGGGCGGCGGCGTTCGCGGACCCGAATCTGCGCGCGCTGGCGGAGCACGTGCGCGACCGGTACGAGTCGGCCCTGCGCGCGTGCAATGCGGTGGACTTTGACGACCTGATCCTGCTCACGCTGCGGTTGTTCCGCGAGCACCCGGACGCGCTGGCGGCCTGCCGCGACCGTTATCGGTACGTGATGGTGGACGAGTACCAGGACACGAACGCGGCGCAGTTCGAGCTGGTCCACGCACTGACCCGGCAGCACCGCAATCTGTGCGTCGTGGGTGACGACGACCAGTCCATCTACGGCTGGCGTGGCGCGGAAGTCGCGAACCTGCTGGACCTCGAGCAGCACTTTCCGGAGGTGAAGGTCATCAAGCTGGAGCAAAACTACCGCTCGACCACCACCATCCTTCAGGCGGCCAACGCCGTGATTCGGCACAACGCCCGCCGACGCGGCAAACAGCTCTGGTCCGAGCGGGGCGAGGGTCCGAAAATCACGCTCTTCACCTTCCCGGACGAAGAGGCGGAGGCGCGGACGGTGGTCGAGGAAATCGAGTTCAACCGCCTGGCCCGCCGTATTGGCTGGGGCCAGCAGGCGGTGCTCTTCCGGACCAATCAGCAGTCCCGTCCGCTCGAGACCGCGCTGCGCCGGGCGGGCGTGCGCTATCACCTGGTGGGCGGGCAGAGTTTTTTCGACCGCCGCGAGGTCCGGGACTTCCTCGCGTATTTGAAGGTCTGCCTCAACCCGCATGACGACATCAGCCTCCTCCGGATCGCCAACGTGCCGGCCCGCGGATTGAGCGACGCCACCATGCAGCGGCTGCTGGCGGCCAGCCAGGAACGCAAGTGCTCCGTGTTCAGTGCGATGAAGCACCCGGAGGTGCAGGCCGGTCTGCTGACGCGCACCCGGGAAAGCCTGGAGCGTTTTCTGGCCTGGCTCGAGCAGGCCCGCGCGCAATTGCTCGCGGCGGCCCCGGCCGCCGACGCCCAGGGCTTGCAGCGCTGGGCCGAATCGGTGCTGGCCGACCTCGGATACTTCGAGGAATTGCGACGAACCGAAAAGGATGCCGAGGCCGCGGAGAACCGGGTGCGCAACTTGAAGGAACTGGTCGCTGCTCTCGACGGTGGCCTGGCGCCGGGAACCCCGCTGGTCGCGCGCCTGGAGCGCTATCTCGAGGACATCACGCTCGACACCGAACGGGAAGCGGACGCGGAGGCTCCGGACAACGCCGTGACGCTGATCACGATGCACAGTTGCAAGGGCCTCGAGTTCCCGCATGTGTTCATCGTCGGCCTGGAGGAGGGGCTGCTGCCGCACTCCCGCTCGAAGGTCGAAGGGACGCTGGACGAGGAACGCCGCCTGTTCTACGTGGCGATCACGCGCGCCATGCAGTCGCTGGTCATCACGCACTGCACGGGCCGCCGCAAGTACGGCCAGTTGCTGCCCTGCCATCCCTCGAGCTTCCTCAAAGAACTGCCCGCGCAGCTCGTCGAGCACGCGGCGAATCGCGTGACCGAGCCGCTCAGCGCCGAACGCCGACGCGAATTGTTCGCCGCCCTCCGGGCCGCGGTGGAGTAGGCCGGGCTGGCTGCCGTGGTGCGGGCAGCCTGCAGCCCGATCTGGCGAGCGGACGCCCGACCCCGCGGCGGCGCGGAATTGTCACGCAATATTCCGTGACGCGCCGGCCCGGCCCTGCCTATAACGGCCGCTTTCACGGCGGACGAATCCGCGGTTTGGCCTTTGGCGGGCCGTGAGACGACGGACATGAGACACCTGTTGAGCCTTGAGCACGCAGCGCCCGATGACCTGCGCCGCATGATCGCCGACGCGGCGGTCTGGAAGCGCGAACGCGGCCGCCACTCCCGCCAGCCGTTGGCCGGTCAATCGTGGGCCATGATCTTCAACAAGGCGTCCACCCGCACCCGCGTGTCCTTTGAGGTCGGCATCCGCGAGCTGGGCGGGGCGGTCATGTTTCTGAGTGCGGCTGAAATTCAGCTTGGCCGCGGGGAACCGGTGAAGGACACCGCGCGGGTGCTGGGCCGAATGGTTCACGGCGCCATCATGCGGACGTACCGGCAGGCGGATGTCGAGGAATTTGCCCGGTTCTCGGGCATTCCCACGATCAACGCCCTGACCGATGAGGAGCATCCCTGCCAGATCTTGACGGACATTTTCACGTTCGAGGAGCGGCGCGGCCCGATTCAGGGCCGGGTGGTGACGTTCGTCGGCGACGCCGCGTGCAACGTGGCCACCTCGTGGATCTTCGCGGCCGCGAAGCTGGGCTTCGAGCTGCGGCTGGCCGCCCCGCGCGCTTTTCAGCCGCCGGCGGAGCTGCTCGCGCGAGCCGGCGGGCGCGTCCATTGCACGGAAGACGTCCGGGCAGCGGCGATTGGCGCGGACCTGCTCTACACGGATGTCTGGGTTTCGATGGGTAAGGAGGCGGAAGCGGCCGAACGGCTGCGCGCCCTGGCCCCGTACCAACTCAATGCCGCGTTGGTGCAACTCGCGCGGCCGGACGCGCTGGTGATGCACTGCCTGCCGGCCTACCGGGGCAAGGAAATTGACGAGGAGACCTTCGAGGCCAACGCGGCGACGATCTTCAGCCAGGCGGAAAACCGCTTGCACACTCAAAAGGCGATCCTCGCCTGGATCGTGAACTGACCGCGGCGGCGGTCGACCCCTTCGCGTGGCCAAGCCGCGTGCAAGGGAGCCTGCGCGGCAAGCTGCGAGCGAGGGCAGTTCAACCTCCGGCGCAGGCCCGATGCCCCTGGTGGCGGCGGTTACTCGAACGCCATCTCGTAGCTGATCACGTTCCCGGCGAACCGGGTCTTGATCTTGGTGTTGCTCTTGTTGAACACGGCCTGCATGGCCTTGTTGTCCGTCAGCACCTCGGCGGTGAACCCGCGGATGCCGCTGCGCCGGGCGATGCGGACCAGGGTGCGTAGCAGGAAGGTGCCGATCCCGCGGTTCTGCCACCGGTCATGCACCACGAAGGCGACCTCGGCCATGTTGGTCTTGGGATCCAGATAATAGCTGCCAACCGCGATGATCTCGTCGCCGTAGGCTTCCGGAATGGTGCCGACGATGGTCACATCGTTGCGGTGGTCAATGTACACGAATTCCTGGATCTCGTGCCGCGGGATGACCCGCCGGAAGCTCATGAACCGGTAGAAGATGGTCTGCTGCGAGAGCGCGTAGAACAGGTCGCGCATCCGCGGCTCGTCCGTGGGATGGATCGGGCGGAAGTTGATCTGGGTGCCGTCGGGCAGCAGGAAGGTGGTCCGCAATTCCTTGGGGCCCACCATGATTTTGCCCTCCATGTCGGCCATGGACGCGGACAGGTACTTGGCCTCAATGGCTTCCCGCAGCAACTGGGCGCGGAACTTGGGATGAGCAATACAGATCAGCGCCAGCGCGCGCTCCTGAATGCTCTTGCCGTGCAGGTAGGCGCTGCCGTACTCGGTCACAACGTAGTTGAGGCTGGCGCGCGTGGTCACGACGCCGGCGCCGGGGCTGAGCTGGGTGACGATGCGCGAGACGGTGCCGTTCTTGGCCGTGGAGGGGATGGCGATAATGGCTTTGCCCCCGTGAGCCTTGGCGGCGCCGCGGTTGAAGTCCACCTGCCCGCCGACGCCGGAGAAGAATCGGCTGCCGAGGGAATCGGCGCACACCTGGCCGGTCAGGTCCACCTCGAGCGCCACGTTGATGGCCACCATCTTGTGCTGCATGGAGATGGTGTGCGGGTCGTTCACGTACTCGGTGGGGTGAAACGCGAAAGTCGGGTTGTCGTGGATGTAGTCGTACAGCCGTTTGGTGCCCAGGCAGAAACTGGTCACCACCCGCCCGCGGTCCACCGTCTTGCGGGAGCCGTTCACCGCGCCGCACTCGATCAGGTCCACGATGCGGTCGGAGATCATCTCGGTGTGAATGCCGATATCCTTCTTGTGCTTGAGGAAGCCCAGAAGCGCCTGCGGAATGCGGCCGATGCCGACCTCGATGGTGGAGCCGTCCTCGATGAGCGCGGCCAGATTCTCGGCGATCTGCTGCGTCTCCGGCGTGATGTCCATCGGCGGCACCTCGACGAGCGGCTCGTCCACCGGCACCAGCACGTCCAGATCGTACACGTGGACGAAGGAGTTGCCGTGGGTGCGCGGCATGTTGGGGTTGACCTGGGCGATGACCAGGGCCGCGTTCTCGATGGCGCATTTGACCACGTCCACCGACACGCCGAGGCTGCACATCCCGCGCGGGTCCGGCGGGGTCACCTGGATCAGCGCCACATCCAGGGGTAACTGGCCGGAATTAAACAGGCGCGGCACGTCCGACAGGTGGATGGGGGTGTAGTCGCCCAGA
>CAYNCT010000074.1:0-1003 GCA_964396005.1 uncultured Verrucomicrobiota bacterium
CGCGAAATAGTGCTGGAAATCCACATCGAAGTTCCGCGTTTCCTGCACGCTGCGGATCGCGTCGTCCGTCTGGTTGGCGAAATCGAAGCAGATTTGTAGCCGCAGCCCGCTGACGTCGCTGATCTCGCGCTCGAACCGCCCCAGCACGTTGCCGCCTTCATGAACGCCGTGCGTGTCGTACAACGGCAGATACGGGGGCGTCGGTTGCTGGATCGCGATGCGATCGTTAAATTCGTTGTAGTAGTAGTCCCCTTGGAACGTGAGCCGGTACGGCCCGGGTTCGTAGTCCAGGCGCAGGCCGGTTTGCGTGGTGGACCAGTCGTCGTTGCCGCCCTCGTGGGCGTTGAATCGCTGATACTGAACGTACACCCGGCCATACAGGTCCGGCGCCAGCCGGTCGCCGTAGCGGATCTTGCCCTGGCCGACCAGATCGGAGCCGCCCCCGCCCACCACCAGCAGGCCCTGGGTCTCCCGCGCGCTTTTGGTGATGATGTTGATGACACCGTTAACGGCGTTCGCGCCCCAACTGGTGCCGCCCGGACCGCGGATGACTTCCACCCGCTCGACGTCCTCGAGCAGATAGTCCACATCCATCCACCACACCGCGCCGTTGACGTTGTGATAGACGCTGCGCCCGTCCACCATCACCAGCAGCTTGTCGGTGAACACATCGTTAAAGCCCCGCGACGCCACCGCCCAGGTGTTGGCGTCGGGTTGGGCCACGCTCACCCCCGGCGCCAGCCGCAGGGCCTCGGCCAACGTGAGCGCGCCCGACCGTCGCAGATCGTCCTGCGTGATGACGTACGCGGCGGTCGGGGACTCGAACAGCTTCTCCGGTCGCTTCGAGACCGAGCTGACCTCGGCGTTGATGAGCTCGGTCAGGCTCAGGTCCCGGAGCCGCTCCACCACCGGATCCACTCCGGCCGTCTCGGTTGCCTCGCCCGGTCCGGCGGCCAGCACCGCCGTGCCGATGACCAGCGGCCACCGAAGTCCGTGGGGCAAG
>CAYNCT010000074.1:1013-15983 GCA_964396005.1 uncultured Verrucomicrobiota bacterium
GGCGAACCTCGCCACCTGCGGCGGTGGGCGGCGGTTCCGGCGGGCGGGCGGGAGATGCGCTCATGGGTTCGCTTTCGCTTTTCGCAGTTGGTGTGAAGGTCTCGATGATGAATCCTAAAGCAAGCTTTTTCCGTCCAAACGCGGGATCGCGGCTTGGTTCCGGGAAGCCCGTGTGTTAAAGGTGACTGGCGAAGCCGGGCCGGTCCCGGTGCATGATGAACCACAACGGCGCAAGCTTGAGCAGGGCCGAGCTCCGGACCCCGGCGGAACGGGCCGGGCGGGGAGGCTGCCGAACCGGCCGCTGGTGGTGGGTGTGGCTGCTGTGCTTGTCCGGCTTGCGGTTGGACGCCACCGAACTGACGCCCGCCCAGTTCCAGGCGGCGTTCGTCGCCAAGGCGATTCCCTACGTCACCTGGCCGGACAACGCGTTCGCGTCGGAGGCCGCGCCGATCGTGATCGGCCTGTACGGGGGCGACCCGTTTGACGGGCTCCTCCAGAAGTTGGTGGCGGCGGAGCGCAGCGAAGGGCGCCGGGTGGAGGTCAAGGTCATCGAAGACACCGCGCAGCCGGGGCCGTGTCAGGTGCTTTTCATCAGCACCGACAAACTGGGCGACTGGTACCAGCACAGCGCCGCCGGGGTTCCGCCGGGGATTCTCACCATCGCCGCGGACGAGACCGGCGAATTCCTGCGCCGGGGCGGGGTGTTCAACCTCCGCACGGGCGAGCGCAAGTTGGAGATTGACCGCGGCAATCTGAGCAAAGCGGGATTGAAAGTCAGTTCCAAGCTCCTGCGGATTGCCCGGGTGCAATGAACGCCGCCCTCCATCCGGCGGGTTTCCTCTCGATTCGGCGCAAGCTGCGACGGATCGTCTTTCTCGCCAGCGCGGCCGCCTTGCTGGCCGGCTGCGGGCTGTTCTTCATCCTCGGGGTGCTGTGGTACGAGACGCGGACCGAGCGGGATCTGGAGAGTGGCGCCCGGTTGATGGCCGGCGCCGGCGCCACGGCCCTCGAGTTCGATGATGCCGAGGTGGCGAACGAAACCCTCCGTCTGCTGCGGGTCAATGAGGACATCCTCCTCGGCGCCTTTTATCGCGACGGCAAACTCTTCGCCCAGTACCGGCGCGCCGGCCGGCCCGAGCAAGTGCCGCCGCAGCCTCCCGCGGTTGGGTACCACCGGTCGAGTCGCGAGATGGTTCAACCGGTGACCTCCGCCGGTGGGGCGGAAGTCGGACTGGTGTATCTGCGGCAGGCGCCGGAAGCGCAGCGCCGCTTCGTGATTCGGGCCGTGTTGATCTTCTTCGTCACCGTGGCCGTCGCCATTCTGGCCGCGGCGCCGCTGGCGCACCGGCTCGAGCGGCAGATCACGCAGCCCATTCTCACCCTGCTGGCCACCACCCGGCAGGTGGCGGCCGAACGCAACTTCGCCGTGCGCGCCGCGCGCACGACCGATGATGAAGTCGGGCAGTTGGTGGACAGCTTCAACGAGATGCTGCGGCAGATCGAGGAGCGCGATCAGGAGCTGGCCCGTCACCGCGGTCGTCTCGAGGAGGAGGTGCAGGCCCGCACCGCCGAGCTGCGGCAGGCCATCGCGGCGTTGAGCGAAGCCAAGGAGCGCGCCGAACGCGCCCAGCAGGCGGCCGATGCCGCCAACACCGCCAAGAGCCAGTTCCTCGCGAACATGAGCCACGAACTGCGCACGCCCCTCAACGCGATCATCGGCTACAGCGAGATGCTCCAGGAGGAGGCTGAAGACCTGGGCACGCCGGCCCTCGTCCCCGATCTGCAAAAAATTCACGCTGCCGGCCGCCACCTGCTCAGCCTCATCAACGACATCCTCGACCTCTCGAAAATTGAGGCGGGCAAGATGACGCTCTTCCTCGAAGACTTCGACGTGCCGCAACTGGTCCGGGAAGTGGCAACGACCATCCAACCGTTGATCGCCCGCAATCACAATCGCCTGGAGGTCGCCTGCGACCCCGCCGTGGGGCCAATGCGGGCGGACGTTACCAAGGTGCGCCAAACGCTTTTCAATCTGCTCAGCAACGCCGCCAAGTTCACCGAAAACGGCCTGATCCGCCTGCGCGTTCAGCGCACCGACCCGCCGGCCGAAAACCCCACTCGCGGCGCGCGGATGGTGTTCCAGGTTCGCGACACCGGCATCGGCATGACGGAGGAACAGATCGGCCGTTTGTTCCAGGCCTTCTCGCAGGCCGATGCCTCCACCACGCGCAAGTTCGGCGGCACGGGGTTGGGGCTGGCCATCAGCAGGAGATTCTGCCAGATGATGGGCGGCGACCTCACTGTCACCAGCGCACCGGGTCAGGGCTCGGAATTCACCGTTTCCCTGCCGGCGCAGGTGGCGGAAGCCGCCGGCGAGCGGGCCGATGCCGCGCCCGCCCCGGCCCCGGTGGAAGCGGGCGCCCGCGCACCCGGCAGCGGGCCGCTGGCGCTGGTGATTGACGATGACCCCGCCGCGCGGGATCTGCTGAGCCGGGCTCTGGCGCGTGAGGGATTTCGGGTCGAGGCCGCCCCGGCCGGGGTGGACGGCCTGGAACTGGCCCGGCGCCTCCGGCCGGTGGTCATCACCCTGGATGTCATGATGCCCGGCCTGGACGGCTGGGCGGTGCTGGGCCGGCTCAAAAGCGATCCGGCCACCGCGGACATTCCGGTGGTGATGGTGACGGTGGTGGATGAGCGCAACCTCGGGTTCTCCCTCGGGGCCGCCGAATATCTGACCAAACCCCTCGACTGGGAACGCTTCCACGCGGTCATGGCCCGTTACCGTCAGCGCGCGCCCGAAGGCCGGGTGCTGGTGGTCGAAGATGAGCCGCCCACCCGTGAGCTGCTGCGGCGCGCGCTCGAACAACAAGGCTGGCAGGTTCAGGAAGCCGCCAATGGCCGCCTGGCGCTTGCCTGTCTGGCGAACCGCCTGCCTGAAATCGTGCTGCTCGATCTGCTCATGCCCGAGATGGACGGCTTCGCCTTCATGCGGGAATTGCGGCGGCGCCCGGGCTGCCGCAGTCTGCCGGTTATTGTGGTCACCGCAAAGGACCTGTCCGACGAAGACCGGCGCCGCCTCAGCGGCGAAGTCAGCCGTGTTGTCCAGAAAGGCGCGCTGTCCACCGAGGAACTGGTGCGCCAGGTGCATGACCTCGTCCGCCCGCCTGCCCCGCCCCTCTCCGCCTGAGCCCCGCAACCCCGAGATCCCATGCCCAAAATACTGCTCGTCGAAGACAACGAAATGAATCGCGACATGCTCTCGCGCCGGCTGGAGCGCAAGGGCTATCAGGTCGTCTGCGCCGTGGATGGCCAGCTTGGCCTCGAGCTGGCCGCCCGCGAGCGCCCTGACCTCATTCTCATGGACATGAGCCTGCCCGTGCTTGATGGCTGGGAGGCCACCCGGCGATTGAAAGCGGACGCTGCCACCCGCGGCATTCCGGTCATCGCGCTCACCGCCCATGCCATGGCCAGCGACGAGCAAAAGGCCCGCGAGGCCGGCTGCGACGATTTCGACACCAAACCCATCGAGCTGCCCCGGTTGCTGGCCAAGATCGAGGCGCTGTTGCCGCGCTCCTCCCCGGGTTGAAGCGGCGCGCCACCACCGCGGTTGCCTTTCATGACGCTCTCCGACCTGCACGTCCGACGGCCCGGCAGGCGCGGCGGCTTGCCCCGGCTGCTGGCGCTGGTGCTCGGGCTCGTGCTGCCAGTGACCCTGAGCTGGTGCGGCCGCGCCCAGCAGGCGGCCGCCCCCCACGTGCTGGAACTCGACGGCAAATCCGCCTTCGTCGAGCTCCCGGCGACGGTTTTCGAGGGACTGACCAACGCCACGCTCGAGGCCTGGGTCCGCTGGGATGACTTCGGCGCGATCCGTCGCGTGTTCAGTCTCGGTCGGCCGCGCGCGGACCTCAGCCTGGGCAGCCGGTCGGGGCCGGGCCTCGCCTTCGTGATCGTGGACCGCGAGGGCCGGGAACAGGGGACGGACTTCGGCCCGGTGCTGCGCGCTGGCGAGTGGTGCCATGTGGCGGCCAGTAGCGGGGACCAGGGCATGAGGCTGTTTTTGAATGGCGCGCTCGTGGCGACCAACCCCTTCACCGGCGGCTTCGGATCGGTCGCGGCGGATGCCCTGTGCTTCCTGGGCAGGTCGGTGACCACCGCAGACTCAGAACCCCCGTTCGGCGGCGCCCTGGATCGGTTTCGCGTCTGGGATCATCAGCGCACCGCCGCCGAAATCCGCGAGGGTATGTTCCGGACCACGGCGGACCTGCTGCCGCCGCCGCGGCTGGCGCTCGATTTCGAGTCTCCGGAGGAACTGCCCGGTATGAGCTTCAGCGAGGCGGCGCGGCGGCGTCCGGACGACTTCCTGGCCGGCGGCCAGGCCGCGCGCCTGCGAACCTTTGTCGGGTCGGTGACCGACCTAACCGGCAAGCCCGTCGAAGGCGCCTTCGTCCTGGCCTCGGTGCGCGGGCAACCGGTCGCTGCCGCGGTCGCCTACGAGGGGGGGCGGTTCCGGTGCGATGTGCCGGCGGCGGAGGCCGACGAGGTGACGTTCGAGGCGAGCTTTTGGATTGGCGAAGCGGCCGCGACGGTGGTCGCAGCCGGGCCCTGGCAGACCGGGGGGAGGCTCGAGCCGTTGCGGTTGCGGCCCACGTTGGCCGGCATGGCAGCGGGCCGCTTGCATCCCTTTCGCGAGCGGCTCCTCAAGGCGTCCGGCTCCGATAATCCGGCCGTGCGCGAGCCGGCGAAAACGCTGTTGCGACGCGACGGGGGCCGCGGCGGTCCCGGAGGGCCGGGGGGCCCGGGTGGACCGCCGGGTGGCGCGGGTCTGGGAGACCGGCGGTCGGGCAGCGGTTTTGTGGCCGGCATGTTGGCGGCGTTTTGCATCATGCACTCGCTGCTGTTCGCCTTTCAGCCGCGCGCACGGGTTCACCTCCACATTGCCATCGTCAGCGGTCTCGCTGCGGCGATGAGTTGGCCGGCCTTCAACCTGGACCGGCTCACTCAGAACTGGCTGGCGCTGCTGGCCGTGCTGGTGTTGCGCCTCTTCCAACTGCTCTTCGAACCCGAGAAAGCGCCGCGTCTGACCCGGCTGACGCAGGTGGCGGTGGCTGTGGTGGCGGTGCGCACGGTGGATCAACTGGTCGTCAACCTTCCCGCCCCGGTGGTGGGCCTGGCCATGGTCGGCAGTGTGGTGACCGTGGCCCTCTGTGCGGTGCGGATCTTCGCCATCGCCGTGCGCGCGTGGCAGGCCGGCCGCGAGGGCGCGCGCTTGATCGGGCTGGGGCTGGTGGCCTTCATGGTGTTGCCGGCGCTGCCGTTTGGCATTCCGGGCATGGCGGGCATTTCGTTCCAGCAACTGGGCGTACTGCTGCTGTTCGGCACCACCTCGATTCACATCGCCCGTGGCTTCGCGCAAACCAGTCTGCGCCTGGAACGCCAGGCCGCCGAACTTCAGGCCGCCAACACTGAACTGCGATCCGCCAACGCCGAGATTCAGCGCCAAAAAGCCGAGCTCACCGCCGCCAAGGAGGCGGCCGACGCCGCCAACGCCGCCAAGACCCGCTTCCTCGCCAGCATGAGCCACGAGTTGCGCACGCCGCTCAACGCCATCATCGGCTACTCCGAGATGCTCGAGGAAACCGCGCGCGACGACGGCAAGGCCGACTACGTGCCGGATCTCCAGCGCATCCAGACGGCCGCGCGTCACCAGCTCACCCTCATCAACGACATTCTCGACCTCTCGAAGATTGAGGCGGGCAAGATGACCGTCAGCCTCGAGGACTTCGACCTGCCGGCGCTGTTGGAAGAAGTGCGCACCACCGTGCAGCCGCTCGTGGTCAAACGGAACAACACCCTGCGCCTCGAGTGCCCCGCCCAGCTCCCCCGCTGGCGCTCGGATCCCACCAAGTTGCGGCAGATCCTCTTCAACCTCCTGAGCAACGCCGCCAAGTTCACCGAGAACGGCCAGATCCTGCTGGCCATCCGCTGGGAACCGACGGCCTCCGCGGACAGCCCGGCACCGGACGCTCCAGACGCGCCGGAGGCCGCGCCGGCGGGAGTCGCGGGTCATCTTACCTTCAGCGTCACCGACACCGGCATTGGCCTGACCCGCGCGCAGATGGCGAAACTGTTTCAAGCCTTCAGTCAGGCCGACACCGACACGCACGTGAAATACGGCGGCACGGGTTTGGGGCTGGCCATCTCCCGCAAGTTTGCCCAGCTCCTGGGCGGCGACATCACCGCCGAGAGCGCTCCGGGCGAGGGCTCGACCTTCGTGGTGCGCCTGCCGGTGCCAACCCCGGAGCCGGCCGTTGCCCCCGCGTAACCGCGGGCAGGTCGGCAGCCCGGCGACGCCGCCGCGGCCTTCCATCTCCCGCTTGGCTTTCGGGGCAAACGGTGATGAACTCTCCCGCACCTATGAGTGCTCAAGCTTCCCCCGTTTCCCGACGACAATTCCTTCGCGCCTCCGGCGTGGTCACGGCTGGCGCGTTCGCGGCCACCTATTCCGGCGTCTTCGCCGCCGGCTCGGACAAAATCCGCGTGGGCCTGGTGGGTTGCGGCGCGCGCGGGACCGGCGCCGCGATGAACTGCGCCATTGCCGATCCCGCCGTCGAGATTGTGGCTCTGGCCGACGTCTTCCCCGACCGGATCGAAGAATGCCTCGCCCGGCTGAAAAACGACCGGGCCGGCAAGGAGTGGAGCTGCTCGCGCGAGTGGAAGGATTCGCACCGCGTGAAGCTCACGCGCGATACCTGCTTCAGCGGCTTCGAGGGTTACCGGCAACTGCTGCAGGCGGGCGTGGACTATGTGATCCTCGCCGGCCCGCCCCAATTCCGCCCGGCCCAGTTGCAGGCGGCCGTCGCGGCGGGCAAGCACGTCTTCATGGAGAAGCCGGTAGGGGTGGACCCGGTGGGGATCCGCGCGATCCTCGCGGCGTCCGAGGCGGCGCGGCAGAAGGGGCTGGGGATCGTGGCGGGCACCCAGCGCCGCCACCAGGCCGCCTATGTGGAGACGATGAAACGGGTCCGGGACGGAGCCATCGGTGAGATCGTCGCCGGCGAGGCGTACTGGAACGGGCCGTGCGTGCGGACCTACGGTTTCTACCACGAACGCCAGCCGGGCTGGACGGACATGGAGTACATGCTGCGCAACTGGTATTTCTACACGTGGCTCTCCGGCGACCACGTCGTCGAGCAGCACGTCCACAATCTGGACGTCATCAACTGGGCCATCGGCACACCGCCGGCGGAGGCGCTGGCCGTCGGGGGCCGGCAATGGCGGGTGGAGCCGCAGTTTGGCAACATCTACGACCACTTTGGGGCGCGCTACCGCTACCCCAACCAGGCCGTCGTGGTCAGCATGGCGCGCCAGATCAACAATACCGAGGGCCGCGTTGCCGAAAGCGTGATCGGCACCAAAGGCCGCGCCGCGGCGGGCCGCATCGAGGGCGAGAAGCCCTGGCGGTACGAGGGACCGAACCCCAATCCCTACGAGCAGGAACACGCGGACCTGATCGCCAGCATCCGCGCCGGCCAACCGCTCAACGAAGGCCGCACGGTCGCCGAAGCCACGCTCACCGCCATCATGGCGCGGATGAGCGCCTACTCGGGCCAGCCGGTGAGCTGGGATTTCGCCCTGAATGAATCGGAACTGGACCTCACGCCCCCGGAGGTCAAGGCCCACGGTTTCAAACTGGGGCCGGCGCCCACGGTTCCTCCGCCGGCGCCGGGCAACGCCGAGTTAAGCTGAGGTCGCAGCCATGGTGCGGACTGCCGTCGTCACGGGAGCGGGCAGCGGCGTGGGCCGGGCGGTGGCCCTGGCGCTGGCCCGCGAGGGCTGGCGCGTGGCCCTGGTCGGCCGGCGCGCGGAGGCCCTCGAAGAAACCGCCCGTTTGGCGGACGCGGAGGCCGGGCAACTGCTGAGCACTCCCTGCGACCTGCGCGACGCCGCTGCCGTGGCGGAAATGGCGCGGCGGGTGCGGGACGCGTGGGGCGAGGTGGCGGCGTTGGTCAACGCGGCCGGCACCAATGCCCCCCGCCGCTCGCTGGCGGAACTGTCGCTGGCGGATTACGACTCGATGATCGGCACCAACCTCCACGGCGCGTTTTACTGCGTGCGGGAGTTCCTGCCCGGGATGCGCGCCCGCCGCCGCGGCACGATCATCAACATCGTCTCGGACGCCGGTAAACAGGCCAGCCCCAAGGCCGGGCCGGCCTACGTGATGAGCAAGTTCGGCCTCGCGGGCCTGACGCAGAGCATCAATGCCGAGGAACGCGCCAACGGCGTTCGCGCCTGCGCCATCTTCCCCGGCGACATTGACACCCTGCTGCTCGACAAACGGCCCGCGCCGCCCGACGCCGTGGCTCGTTCGCGCATGCTGCGGCCGGAGGACGTTGCCGAATGTGTGCTGCTGTGCCTGCGGCTGCCGGAGCACGCGATCGTCGAGGAGCTGGTGGTGCGGCCCTGCTGACGCATGAGCGACCCCCTGGCCCGCCAACGCGAATTTGCCGCCCGCCATCCCGACAGCGAGCTGGCGCGGTTCAGCCTCGCGCGGGCGCTGATGGACGCGGGCCGGCCGGCCGAGGCGCGCGAGCACCTCGAGTTCTGCGTCACCCGCAAGCCCGACTGGATGGTGGCGTGGATTCTGCGCGGCCGCTGCGAACAGGCCCTCGGCGATCCAGCGGCGGCGCGGGGGGCGTACGAGCAGGCGCGCGCCCTGGCCATCGCCCAGAATCACGAAGGGCTGTTGGCGGAGATCGAGGCCATGCTCTCCGCGCTGTGAGCGGCGTGGCGCGCCGCTTGCAAAGGCACCACGCCGCCGCATCCTCGCGGCCCGTTCGGAACGCCCGGTGAGGGGTTCCGTTTTTTGCTCATGGCTGCCGCCTTCATGGCCACGTTCCTGTTCGCCCTCTCGGTCATCGCCGCGAGCCGGGCGGTGCGTCTGCTGGGCGGTAGTGCGGCGAACTTCTGGCGGCTGGCGGTGGCTGCGGTCGTCCTTGGCCTGTGGGCGCACACGCTGGGGCAGGGGCTGGGCGGCGCCGCGTTCGGCTGGTTCTTCCTCAGCGGGGTGGTCGGGTTCGGGCTCGGGGACTTTGCCCTGTTTCAGTGCCTGCCGCGCCTGGGACCGCGGCTCAGCAGCCTGATGATCAACTGCCTGGCGGCGCCGTTCGGCGCGCTCATCGAGTGGCTCTGGCTCGACACGCGGTTGAGTCCCGGCCAACTGCTCTGTGGACTGTTAATCCTCGTCGGTGTCGGCCTGTCGCTGGCGCCGGAGCAACATCAGCCGCTGCCGCCGCGCCGCCGGTTGGCTGGTGTGGTTTTTGGCGTCGTGGCCGGTTTCGGTCAGGGCTACGGCGCCGTGCTCACGCGCAAGGCCTACGGGGTCGCTGCGGCGGCCGGGCAGAACGTGGACGGCGTGACGGCCGCCTATGAGCGCATCCTGGGCGGCCTGGCGTTGATTCTCCTGCCCACAATCTGGTGGATGTGGCGGGAGCGCACCCGGCCGCGAGAGGAGCGGCGGCCGCCGCTGGCGCCCGCGGACCGCTGGCGAGCGGGCGGCTGGGTCACGGCCAACGCCCTGGCCGGACCGGCGATTGGCGTCGCGTTCTACCAGTGGGCGCTCAAGACCACCCCCAGCGGGATCGTGCTGCCCATCACCGCCATGGCGCCGCTGGCGGTGGTTCCCTTCACCTATTTCCTGGACGGTGACCGGCCGGGCTGGCGCTCCCTGCTGGGCGCCGTGGTGGCGGTCGGCGGCGTGGCCGGCCTGACGCTGGTGCGATGAGTGTCGTGTTGACCGCCGAACTGCTGCAGAAGATCGCCGGCTGGCAGGTCGTGAAAGAGGCCCGGGCGCTGGTCGCCGCCGGCAAGGTGAGTGAAGCCTCGTGGAACGAACCCGAGTTGCGCGGCCTCGTGCAGACCAGCGCCGGCACGTTCAAGACCGGGCTGGCCATCCACAGCGTGGCGCATGTGGAAACGCATTGCTCCTGCCGGCAGGCGCGGCAGGACGGCACCATTTGCGCCCACGCGGTGGCGGCGGCGCTGCAAATCATCGAGCCCCCGAAAGCTCGACCGCCCGAAACTCCCGCGGTCCGGTCCACGGGCGGGTCGGCTCCCACGGTTACGTCCCCGCGAGAACCCCGGCGCCTCCGGCGCGCCGCCGCGGGCGAGACCGGCGCGCCGCTCGCGTTGCATTTGGTTCTGCCCCCGAACCTGCCGGAAGCCGCTGCCCGCGGGAAGGTGATGGTCGTGGCGGAAGCCGCGGTGGCCGGGCGCAGGGTTCCGTTGGAAGCGTTGCCGCCGGCGCGGCCGTATCGGCTGGCGGCCGAGGATGAACCGGTCTTGCGGGCCATCGAAGAGCTTGCCGGTGCGCCGGCCGGCGTGCTGTTGCTGCCCGTGGCGGACTTCGCGCGCCTGCTGGCGGCGCTGGTCGGGCATCCGCGCGTGACCTTGGGCAAATCCGCTGCGTTGAAGATCGCGGACCAACCGGTCGCGGTGCGGTTGGCGGCCGGGGTCGAGCCCTCCGGCGAAATCACCCTGCGGCTCGCGCAGCCCGTGCCGATCTCATTTCGCGCGGGGGCAAGATGGTGGACGCTCGCCGGCGACGTGCTCGCGCCGCTGGGATTGCCCGCGGTGGCCGAAGGCGTGTTGAACGGGCCGGTCCGGATTCCGCGCCCGGAAGTGCCGCTCTTCCTGAGTCAGCACTGGCCGGCGTTGCTGACCTCGGCCGTTGTGGAAAGCGGCCTCGACCTTGATCGCTTCACCCTCGATCTCCAGCCGCCAGTTCTTGAACTGCGTCTCGCCGGCGGGTTGGCGCGACTGGACGCGCAACTGATCGCCCGCTACGGGGACGGGGCGTTTCCCGCCGGGCGCGCGGCGCCAGGGGCCGGCATCTGGACGCCCGATCCGGCCAGTCCGTGGCGCTACACGGCGCGCGACCTGGCGGCGGAGCAGGCGGCGGTGGCCCGGCTGCTTCGCGCGGGGTTTTCGGCGCCGGACGCCGAGGGGCGATGCCGCGTCGAGGGCGAGGACGCGGTGCTGACCTTCTTTGCGCGCGAGCATCCGCGGCTGGAACGCGAGTGGGTGGTGACCCTCGAGGAGCGGCTGGAACGCAGCACCCGGGCCAAGGTGGAGCGGATTGAACCGACCTTCCGCGTCACGGCCTCCGGGCAGGAGTGGTTCGAGTTGACGGTGGGCTATCGGACCAGTGGCGGGGAACCGCTCTCCGCGACCGACGTGCAGCGGCTGTTGTTGTCGGGCCGGAGTCACACGCGGCTGAGAAACGGCCGCTGGGCGGTGATGGATACCGGGGCGGCGGAGGAGTTGCAGCAAGTGTTGGTGGACTGCGAGCCCCGGCAGGAGGCGGGCGCCTATCGGATCGGGACCGAGCGGGCGGGCTTCGTGGCCGGGACGATCCGCGAGCAACCGGGCTGGAAGCTGGAGGCGCCGGCGGCCTGGCGCGAGCGCCTCGGCGCGCAACTCGGGGAAACCGCGCTCGTTTGTCCGCCCCTGGGCGAATTGGACGCCGTGCTGCGGCCGTACCAAAAGGAGGGAGTCGCGTGGTTGTGGTTTCTGCGGCGCAACGGCTTTGGAGGGGTGCTGGCGGATGAGATGGGGCTGGGCAAGACGTTGCAGGCGCTGGCGCTGGTGGCGGCCAGCCGGGCGGAGACGGCCGGAGCAACGGGGCCCGCGCTGGTGATCTGTCCGACCAGTCTCGTGGCAAACTGGGTCGCCGAGGCGCGCCGGTTCACCCCCAAGTTGAGAGTTCTGGTTTTGACCGGAGCCGGTCGGCAGGCGGACTTCGCGCGCATCCCGGCCCACGACCTGGTGGTGACGAGTTACGCGCTGGCGCGTCGCGACGCCGAGCGGTATCGCGACCTGGCGTTCGACACCGTCATCCTCGACGAGGCCCAGCACATCAAGAATCGGGCGACGCAAAACGCCCAGGCGGTGAAGGCGATCCGGGCGCGTCATCGGCTGGCGCTCACGGGCACGCCGCTGGAGAACTCGGTGCTCGATCTGTGGTCGCTCTTCGATTTCCTCATGCCCGGCTATCTCGGGGCGGCGACGGATTTCCGCGAGCGGTACGAAGTGCCCATCGTCCGGGACCGGGACGCCACCGTCCAGGCCCGCCTGGCCCGCCGGGTGCGGCCGTTTTTGCGACGCCGCCTGAAGCGGGACGTGGCGGCCGAGCTGCCGCCGAAGATCGAACAGGTGGCGTTCTGCGAGCTGACCGCCGAGCAGGCCGCGGTGTACCGCCAATTGCTCGAGGCGGGCCGCCGGGAGGTGCTCGCCGCCGTCGGCCGGCAGGGGCTGGGACGAAGCCGAATGGTGGTGCTCACCACCCTGCTGCGGTTGCGGCAGGTGTGCTGCGATTTGCGGCTGCTCAAGCTGCCGGCGGTGGCGCCGGCTGCGGCCTCCGCCAAGCTCGAGTTGTTCGGCGAACTGCTCGAGGAGATCGTGGACGGCGGGCATCGCGCGCTCGTGTTCAGCCAGTTCACCACCATGCTCGGGTTGCTGCGGGAGCGAATCGCGGCCGCGGGACTCGACCACTGCTACCTCGATGGCGCGACCGCGGATCGCGCGGCGGTGGTGCAACGCTTCCAGGCAAACCCGGCCATCCCGGTCTTTCTCATCAGCCTCAAGGCGGGCGGCACCGGCTTGAACCTCACGGGCGCTGACACGGTGATTCACTTTGATCCGTGGTGGAATCCGGCGGTCGAGGCGCAGGCGACCGACCGGGCGCATCGGATCGGGCAAACGCGCGTGGTGACGAGTTACAAGCTGATCGCCCGCGACACGGTCGAGGAAAAGATCCTGCGCCTCCAGCAACGGAAGCGCGAGACGCTGCAAGCCATGTTGGGCGATGAGGAGCAGATGGTCGCCGCCCTCGACTGGGAGGAGATCCAGGAGCTGCTATCCGCGTGAACCACCGGCGCTGGTGCTTCAGGAGGTGTGCCGGTAGAAGTCGAGCGTCCGGGCGAGGCCCTCTTGCCACGTGACCTTCGGGTCGAAGCCAATGGCCCGGGCGGCGGCCAGATCGGCGCTCGAGTGCCGAACATCCCCTGCGCGCGCGTCCGCGAAGTGCGGCGCCACGCGGGAGCCGACCTGACGCGCCAGTTCCTCGACCAGTTGCAGCAGCGAAATGCTTTCGCCGCCGGCGATGTTGAAGTACCGGCCGGCCACGGCTGCGGCCGGCGCTTCTGCGACGAGCAGATTCGCCGCTACCACGTTGTCCACGTACACGAAGTCGCGCGTCTGTTGCCCGTCTCCGAAAATCGTGACGGGCTGCCCGGCGAGCGCCGCCGTGCAAAAGCGCGCGATCACGCCCGAATACGGCGAGTTGAACGACTGCCGCGGCCCGAAGACGTTGAAGTAGCGCAGGCTTACCGTTTCAAGCCCGTGGGCCGCGTGAAATAACTGGGCGTAACGTTCGCCGGCGTACTTTTGCAGGGCGTAGGGGGAAAGCGGCAGCGGCGGATCGGTTTCGCGTTTCCGGGGCGCCGGGGAGTCGCCGTAAATCGCCGACGACGAGGCGAACACGAAGCGTTTGACGCCCGCGGTTTTGGCCGCCGCCAGCAGCTCGAGGGTGGCGGTGAGATTGATGCGATGCGTTCCCACCGGTTGGGCGACGGAGAGCGGCACCGAGGCCACGGCCGCGTGGTGAAAGACCCAGTCGCAACCGGCCAGGGCGGGGGCGATGAGCCGCGCGTCCCCGACATCTGCCTGAATGAACTCGACGTCGTCCGTCGGCCGGGGCCAGGCCAGGTTGCCGAGCGAGCCGAAGCTCAGGTCGTCCACGATGACCACCCGGAGGCCCCGCCGACACAACGCCTCCGCCAGATGTGAACCGATGAATCCCGCGCCACCCGTTATCAGTGCCTTCATTCGAGAGGAATGCCCGCGTTGCGTCCGCCCGCGCCGAGCCGCGTCCGGCGGCGGGCCCCGCGAGCGCGGAAAGTGGACGCGAAACCGGGGGGGGAGGTCGAGCCGAATTACCGGAGCCGCGCGGCGTCCACCTCGATCTCGAACAGCAGGTCATCGCGGCAAATGTCGTTCTTCGCGATGACGATGGGCATCTCGGGCAGGCGGGCGGCGTGGCAATACTCGACGAAGCAGGGCGCGTCCTCGGCGTGTTTGAGGTAGCCGATGCCGCGGGTGACATCCTCCCAGCCCAACTGGCGGGAATTCAGGATGGCGGTCACGACGTCCATGGTCAGCGCGATCTGCTTCCGGACATCGCCCACGTGCTCGGTGCGGCCATCGGGCGCGATGCTCGCGGTGCCGGACACATACACCCGCTGCTGGCCGGGCAGGCTCAACTCGACCGCGCGGCTGAAACTGCTGCCGTAGTCAACGGCCGGGCATTGCAAAGGCGAGGGCACGGGCCGGAGTTGCACCCGGGGATCCCTGATTTCGATGGCGAGCAGGTCCGCCACCAGCGCGGTGCCGGCGGCGTTGCTGCCGCCCACGCCGGTGCTCGCCGGCACCAGCCCGCCAAACACCCCGCGTTCCCGGAAGAATTGGTTTCGCACCTGGTTGAAACCGCCATACCAGTCTAGGATGTCGTCGAGATAAAACCACGTGCGAAACACGTGGGAAAAGTCCATGCCCACGCTGGCCAGGGCCCGCTCCATGGTCTCGAACGTTTCCCAGGCCTGCTCTTCGGGCGGATGTTCCGCCGAGTCGGGTCGCAAGCCGCCCAGCACGCAATAGCGCGCCCAATCGTCCTCGAAGACCGTGCCGACGGTGCGCCCATCCAGATGCACCGCGCGGGGCGCGGCGCCATCCAGCGCATGGACCTGGATTCCCGCCACCGGGCAACCGTCGCCGTTGCCCTCCTCGACCCAGGTGACCGGCCACTCACTGCCGTTCAACCGGTAGGCCTTGGCGTGGTGGACACGCAGCGGGTCATGCACGACGCCGAACACGTCCTGCCGCACGATGCGCAGCCGGGGATGATCCGCGAGGAAG
>CAYNCT010000075.1:0-15958 GCA_964396005.1 uncultured Verrucomicrobiota bacterium
AGCCGGTCCCGCGGAATGTCCAGCGTCAGGTTCTTCAGATTGTGAACCCGCGCGCCGCCGATGCGGATGAAGTCCCGTGCCACGATTGCGTCCCGGCCGGTTCCGGCCGAACCCGCAAACTAGCCCGGCGCCGTTCCGCTGCAATGTCCCAGCGACCCCACGGTGTTGAGCCCGGCGCGGACGGCTTGCGCCGGCCCCGTTTTGCGGCGTACTTACCCCATGCGGATTGTTGTCGCCATCACGGGAGCCACCGGAATCCTCTACGCGCAGCGGTTGCTGGACAACCTCGACCCCCGGGAGCACGAACTCCACCTGGTCCTCAGCCGCTATGCCCACCAGGTCATCAGCGAGGAATTGCCCGACGGCCTCCGGGTGCCCGCGGGCGCCGTCACGCACAACCTCAAGAGCATGAACGCGCCGTTCGCCTCCGGGTCGAACGCGTTCGACGCGATGGTCGTGATCCCATGCACGATGGGAACCATGGGCCGCATTGCCCACGGCCTGAGCGACGACCTGCTGTTGCGCGCCGCCGATGTCATGCTCAAGGAGCGCAAGAAACTCATCCTCGTCCCGCGGGAGACCCCGCTCAGCCTCGTGCAGGTGAAGAACATGGAGTTGTTGCTGCTGGCCGGGGCGACCATTCTGCCTGCCAACCCCTCGTTTTACACCAATCCGAAAACCGTGGTCGAAGTGGTGGACACGGTCGTGGCCCGCGTGCTGGATCACCTGGGCGTGGCCAACTCCCTCGCCCCCCGGTGGAAGGAGGAACCGGAGTAGGGCCCGGCCCGCGCGGGCTCCGCGGCCGCTCGGCGCGCGGCCTTTCCCGCCTTGCGAGCCCCCGGGCTGCGCGGGAAATTGCGCCCGCATGACCGCCACTCCCGAGGTGCTCGAGACCGACACGCCCGCCCGCTTCGCGCTGGCGGTGGCGCGCGCGGTCGCGTGCCTTCGCTCGGGGGGAATCGTGGCCCTCCCCACGGAAACGGTGTACGGGTTGGCGGCCAACGCCCTGGATCCCGCCGCCGTCGCGCGCCTCTTCGCGGCCAAGGAACGTCCCGCGAACAATCCCGTCATTGTTCATGTCGCCGACGTCGGCATGGCTCGCGCCTGCGCTGCGGCGTGGCCGCCGGTCGCCGACCGCCTGGCGGCGGCCTTTTGGCCCGGCCCCCTGACGCTGGTGCTGCCGCGGGCGCCGGTCGTGCCGGACCCGGTCACCGCTGGCGGCCCCACCGTGGGTCTGCGCTGGCCGAGTCACCCGTTCATGCAGGCGGTCCTGCGCGAGTGCGGTTTTCCGTTGGCGGCGCCGAGCGCCAACCGCGCCAACCACCTGTCGCCCACCACCGCCCGCCACGTGCTCGCCAGCCTCGGCCACCGCGTGCCGCTGATCGTGGACGGCGGCTCCTGCCCGGTGGGCATCGAGTCCACCGTGCTCGACCTGACCCAACACCCGCCCCGCATCCTACGCCCCGGAATGATCCACGCGGAATCCTTGCGAGCGGTCACGGGCGAGATCGCGGCCGCTTCTCCCGCCCCGGCCGTCACCGGGCCGCTGCGCAGTCCCGGGCAGTTGCCCCGACACTATGCCCCGCACGCGCGATTGCGAGTCGCCTCGTGGAGTGATGAGGCGGAGTTGCGCGTCTTGCTCGAGCACCTCGGGGCCGACCGGGCCACGACGTGGTTGGTGGCGCACACCCGCATCCCCGCCGGCGCCGGCCTCGCCGGGGTCAGCGTGGTGCCGCGCGACGCGGAAGCCTTCGCCCGCGCGCTTTACGCGGAACTGCACCGCTGTGACGCCGAGAGGGCCACCACGATCGTCGTGGAAACTCCGCCCGACGGGCCCGAATGGCACGGCATCGCCGACCGGTTGCGGCGGGCCTCCGCGCCCTGAGAAGCCCGGTTTTCTCCCGGCAGCGCGGGCAGCCTTCTTGGAACCATCCGTCGCCGGCTCACGCCTCGACACCAGGCCGGCTGGTTTGGCATCGTTCGCCGGTGGGTGTGTCCCCTCGAGCCTTCGCTGAAATGCAGGACCGTGCCAGCGGCCGTCGCCGTCTGCCCGCTCCGGCCCTCGAACCCACCGCGCCCGCGGCGGTCGTCCGGCACCAGGTGATCCTCGGCATTGACCCATCGTTGCGGGGCACCGGTTACGGCGTAATCCGCGCCGGCCGGCCGGGGCCCCGGGCGCTGGCCTCGGGAGTGGCGGCGTGTCCGGCCGCCTGGCCGCGTTCGCGGTGCCTCGCGTGGATCGCCGGCACGATCCGCGAAGTCATCCGTCAGCATCAACCCACGGTGTGCGTGGTCGAAGGCCTGTTTTACGCCCAGAACTTGCGGACCGCGTTGATCATGGGCGAGGCGCGGGGCGCCAGCCTCGTGGCCGTGGCCGAAGCCGGCCTCGAGGTTTTCGAGATCGCGCCCCGCAAGGTGAAACAGGCGATCGTCGGTTACGGGGCCGCCCAAAAGCTGGCCGTCGCCAAAATGGTTCAGCGCATCCTCGCCCTGCCCGAGCCGCCCGTCCCGGACGCCGCCGACGCGCTGGCCCTGGCGCTGGCCCACGCCCAGGAACAGGGCCGCTACGCGCTCCGGCCGCACCGGAGTCTCTGACCATGATTGCCTTCCTGCGCGGCAAACTCCTCGAAGCCCTGCCCACGCAGGTCGTCGTGGACGTCAACGGCGTTGGCTACGAAGTGCTGATTCCGCTGTCGTCGTTCGACAAACTGCCGGCACCCGGGGGCGAGGTCACGTTGCTGACCCACCTGGCGGTGCGCGAGGATGCCCACGTCCTGTACGGCTTCGTCTCCACCGCCGAGCGCGACCTGTTCCGCCTGTTGATTCACACCGTGAGCGGCATCGGCCCCAAGATCGCCCTGAGCGTGTTGAGCGGCATGACGCCCACCGCCTTCCGGGGCGCGGTGGCCAACGGCGACGTGAAGGCGCTCTCCCGGATCAGCGGTGTCGGCAAAAAAACTGCCGAGCGCATCGTGGTGGAACTCAAGGACAAGTTCGGCGCGGCGGGCGCGTGGGAGGCGGCCAGCGCCGGCCGGGCGCTCTCCCCGGAGGATCAACGGGTGAGCGACGCGGTCCTCGCGTTGGTGGCGCTGGGGTTCAAACAGGTCGAAGCCCACGACACCGTCCGGGCCGTTCAAAACCTGCTGGGGTCGCAGGCGACCGTCGAGGAACTGGTCCGGGGCGCCCTCAAGCACCAGGCGTGATGCCCTCCGCGCCCTCGCAACCCGCCCGGCGGTCCGGTGTGGTGGTGCCGGAAAAAGCCGGCTGGGGAGGGCGTTGCCTCGCCCGGGCGATCTGGACCGCCATTCTCGGCGTGGACGCCACGCTGCGTTACCACCCCGCGATCCCGGAGGAAACCGTGGCCGCCATCCGTTCCGGACCCGCCATCTTCTGCATCTGGCACAATCGCCTGTTCCTCTCGCTGCGGATCTATCGGCGCTTCATCCGTCCGCTGCCGCAGCCGCGCCGTTCGCCGCGACGCCTGGCCGCCATGGTCAGCGCCAGCCGCGACGGCGGCTTGCTGGCGCGAATCCTCGAACTGTTTGAGGTCGAGCCCGTTCGTGGCTCGACCAGCCGGCGCGGGCCGCAGGCCCTGCTCGAGCTGATTTCCTGGGGCCAGCGCGGTTGGGATCTGGCGATCACGCCCGACGGCCCGCGCGGGCCCAAATACCGCGTCCAGGACGGCGCGGTCACCGCGGCCAAGCTCACCGGAATGCCGGTCATTCCCGTTTGCTATCGGGCGGCGTGGAAACGCGAGGTGCGGAGCTGGGACCGCTTCCAAATTCCGCTGCCAGGCTCGCGCATTGACCTGACGTTCGGAGCGCCCCTCACCTTTGACGACGACTCCTCCCCCGAGGCCCGCGCCGCTGCCCAGCAAGTGCTTCAGAAGCACATGATGACCATCACGCCGGACTGACATGGCCGCTGAACTCCCCGCTGACGCTCACGATGCTTCCCCCCGCCGCCACGGCCGTCGCCGCTGGAAGAACCTCCTCGGACTGATCCTTCTGCCCGTTGTCGTCGTTGTGTTTTTCCGCTGGTTCGAACATGTCCAGGTCTATCATCCGACGGCCACGCACGGGGCCAGCCCGGCCCAGTTGGGCCGGCCGTGGGAGGAAGCCCGCTTCACCGCCGCCGACGGGGTCGGCCTGCACGGCTGGTTCTTCCCCGCCGACACGAATTCAACCCGGCGGCACCTGGTCGTCCTCCATTGCCACGGGAACGGCGGCAACATCAGCCATCGCCTGGACGTGGCCGACGCGCTGCTCGAAACCGGCGTCAACGTGTTGCTCTTCGATTACCGCGGTTACGGCCGCAGCGCGGGGCGACCGTCCGAAAACGGCACCTACCTCGACGCCCGGGCAGCCCACGCCTGGCTGCGGGCGCGCGGCTTTGCCGCGAAACACCTGATCGCTTTTGGCGAGTCACTGAGCGGTGCGGTCGCCACGGAACTCGCGTTGCGGGAGCCCGTGGGCGGGCTGGTGTTGCAGAGCACCTTCACCAGCATCCCGGACATCGGCGCGGAGTTGTTTCCCTTCCTGCCGGTACGGTGGCTGGCCACCATCCGCTACGACACCCTCGCCAAACTGCCGCGCGTTGGCGTGCCGGTGGTGGTCCTCCACAGCCGGAGCGACACACTCGTCCGCTTCAGCCATGCGGAACGCAACTTCGCCGCGGCCCGTGAGCCGAAGCTTCTGCTGGAGCTTGCGGGCGACCACAACGACTTCCTCGAGGCCGGCCGTGCGGAATTTGTGGCGGGGCTGGAAGCGTGCCTGGCGCTGATGGCGGACGCGACCGCCGTCCGCCCCGGCACCAGCGGCGAGACCCGGTAGCGCTGCGCTGGATCGGAGCCCGCGGTAGGGCCGCGCTGTGTTGCGGCCTTCGGGCGGGCCGGGCTGCGTCCCGGCCGACGAGCGGCGCCGGCGCAGCGGCGCCCTACCACGGATGAGGCTGGCGCCGGCGCAGCGGCGCCCTACCACGGGATAGGCTGGCACAGGGGCAGCGGCGCCCAACCGAGGGCCGGCGCCAAACACAAAGGAAGGCTCTTTACGGAATTCCGGGGTGGGAAAAGGTGGAGGCGAACGGCCAGCCGGATCGGCTGCCTCGGCAATTGAACCTGAACTCCCAAGGTCGTTTTACAGAAGACAACGAAGGGAGCGATGCAGCAACGGGAATGGGATTCTCCTCTGGGCACTTTTCTGGACCGTCCAGTCTCGGTGGAAGCCGTTTTCCCTTCGTTAGCTTCGTTTCCTTCTGCGAGTCCGACTTCGGTTTTCGGGTTGAACAACGGTGGCCGAAACGTCGGCCAATCAGGGCCCCCGCGAGTGGTAAGGACCAGAGGCGTCCGTGCGGCCGAGGGTTTTCTCCGGGCCGCATTGCAGGTCGGCGGTCAGTTGCGCGATAGCCCACGGCTGGAGGCGGGCTTTGCGCCCGACGCGGCCAGGAGGTTGGAGGGCCTTGCTGCCGCCCGTCTCTCAGGCCATTTGCCAGCGTCCAGGCGATTGTGTCTCACGCCGCAGGACCAAGCCACCCCGGCTTTGGAGCTTCCCTATTCGAAGACTCTGGCGGCCTTCAACCGCCGCCGCTCCAGCCCGGCGAAGTCTCGTTTCACACCTTTTGGATTACCCAGATCGTCGTTGGCGGCGACGGGCTATCAGCGTTCACCACATCATCCAATGTCCGGCAGGTATCACGGGAAGTAGTACGTGAGGACGAAGTTGACCTGGAACTCCTTCTCGCCGGCGTCGAAGGACCGTTTGGCCGAGAGCGCCAGGCCCAGCGGCAAGTTGCGGAGCTGTTTGGCGACCTGCAATTTGGCCGAGTGCGTCACGTAGTTGCCGTCCTCAAAATCCACCTTCAGCTCGTATCGGGGACTAACCGACCAATCGTGCGGCAGGAGCAAGGTGGCGGGAAAGTACAGCTCGAGGTAGTGCCGGGGCGGCGCGGCGTCCACCTCGGCCAGGGATTGGTTGTATTCCAGGGAGGGGCTGAACGTCAGCCACCGGGTGGCATCCCAGGCAACTGCGGCGAGTTCCTGAAGTTTCCAGACACCGTCGCCCAAATCATCCTGCGCGGTCGGCATACGCAGTTCGAGGCCGCCACCCAGGCGCCACTGCTCGTTGAGCCGAAAGGCCGTGCCGCTGGCCAACTGAAGATCGCCCCAACCGTGGTCGCTCACATCACCCGGACTCTCTCCGGCCACACGCCATTTATAGGGCACCTTTAGCCGCACGGCCCAATCCTGCCGCTCGGCCACGCGCCAGGACCAGAGCCCGCCGAGTGTCTCCTCGATGACGTGACTGCCATCGTCGTACTTGTTCCATTCTGTCTCGAGCCAGAGACGGCGCTTGAGAATCGTCGGGTCTGTTAGCTCTTTGAGTTCCTCGGCATGGGAGGGCGGTTCGTCACTCACCTTCGCCGACTCGGCTGCACCGGAGGCAGTCACCAACCATCCACCAGACATCGTCACCAACAGCGCAGTCGCGAAGCCACCGGCGCGGCGGGAGATGTTTCGGGCTTTGCTCATGCGGCGTTGTTTCGGGCTTCAGGCTCCGGATTTCGGATTGCAACTCCCGGGCTATCCGCGGTGTCTGCGACCGAGGTGACCTGGTTCACCGTCGCCGGCCTGGCCTCTTCGCCTTCGGCCCGCAGTGGGTTGCGCACTGCGAATCGCGTTTCCATCGCCTGCACACGGATGCCGCCGGCAGCCAGTTCGGCCGCCAATTCCGCCCGCATGACCGCGCCGTGGAGCCTCGCGCAGGCCGCGGCCGGGAGGTCCGTCAAGACGAGCGTGGGCGGTGTGGCTTCGGTGCGCACGGGGTCTGTTTTTGAAATACAGCAGGCCTGCCTCCGGAGGGAAGATCGGCAGCCCGGGAACTCTCTCATCGCCCGGATGCCGCTCGCAATCGGAAAACCACCACGTGCCGCGGAGCCGGGCAGCGCCACGGTGTCCCTCGAACCGAGGCAACCCGGGCACGCTGCGAAGTGGAGGCGAGGGTCGGAATCGAACCGACGCATGAGGCTTTTGCAGAGCCCTGCCTTACCACTTGGCTACCCCGCCCACCGCCGGCCAACCTAACCAAGAGGGGCTTCGCATCAAGCCTTTCTTCGCCGGGAAACGCCCGCCCGGCAAAGCGAAAATCCCCGACCCGATCGCCGAGGGTGGACTTGCGGGGCAGGCTCTTCGCCCCCACGCTTCCCACTCCATGCAGTTTATTCGCGACATTTACGGGGCCGCCCGTCGGGCGGGCCGGCCGGTGATCTCGTTCGAGTTTTTCACGCCCAAGACGGAGGAGGGCGACCGGGCATTCCACGACGGCCCGCTGCGCCAATTGGCCGCGCGCGCGCCGGATTTCTGCTCGGTCACGTATGGGGCTGGCGGCAGCACCCGGGACAAAACGCTGGCCATGGTGGAACGGATCCAGACCGCATTCGGGATTCCCACCATGGCGCACCTGACCTGCGTGGGGTCCTCGCGCGAGCAAATCCTGGCGCTGCTGGCGAACGCCAGGCAGCGGGGCATCGCCAACATCCTGGCGTTGCGGGGCGATCCGCCGGCGGGATCAGGCCCCTTCAGCCCCCCGGCCGGCGGATTTACCTACGCCCACGAGCTGGTGTCGTTGCTGCGCGGGTTGGGCGGTTTCAGCGTCGCGGTGGCAGGATTCCCGGAAGGGCACCTCGAGTGCCGGGCCGGGCGCCATCAAGATTGGGAGTACCTGAAGCGGAAGATCGAATGCGGCGCGGATGTCGTGATCACCCAGCTCTTCTTCGACAACGACCTGTTTTACGAATTCCGCGACCATTTGGTCGGCAAGCTCGGGGTGACCGTCCCGATCGTGCCGGGCTTGATGCCCATTCTCAGCAGCAGCCAGATCAATCGGTTCGTTGCCCTCTGCGGCGCCACCGTGCCCCTGGGGTTGCAACGGCGCCTCGCCGAGCGCGCCCACGACGACGCAGCGTGCGCCGAGTTCGGCATCGAGTTCGCCACCCGCCAGTGCGAGGACCTGCTGCGCAACGGCGTGCCCGGCCTGCACTTTTACACGGTGAATAAAGCCGCCTCGACCTGCCGGATTCTGGACAACCTGGGACTGCGCCGCGCGTGAGCGGCCGGCCGGTGGCGCGCGGCACTGCGGGAGGCGGCGGCGTCAGACCGTCCCGAACCGGCGGTGACGGCGGGTGTACTCTTCGAGCGCGGCGTAGAATTGGGGCCGGCGGAAATCCGGCCAGAGGATGGGTGTCACAACGAACTCGGAGTAGGAGATCTGCCAGAGCAGGAAATTGCTGACGCGCAATTCGCCGCTGGTGCGGATGAGCAGGTCCGGGTCGGGGAAGTTGCGGGTGTAGAGGTACTGCGCGAAGACGTGCTCGTTGATCTCGGCGGGGTCCACGCGCCCTTCCCGGGCGGCGGTGGCCAGCGCCCGCGCCGCTTCCACGATCTCGGTTCGCCCGCCGTAGCTCAGGGCGAGAATCAACGTCAGGCCGTTGTTCTTCGCCAGCGCCGCGCGCGTCCGGGCGAGCTGCTCCTGGACGAACTCCGGCAGGCGATACACCTGCCCGATGACCTCCAGCCGCACGTGGTTGCGGTTCAGTTCGCCGATCTCGTTTTTCAGGAACCGCGCCAGGTACGTCATCAAGGTGTCCACCTCATCCTTGGGGCGGTTCCAGTTTTCGACCGAGAAGGCGTAGAGGGTGAGATATTTGATGCCCAGCTCGCCCGCGGCGCGCACCACGGTCCGGACGGACTCAACCCCGTGGCGATGCCCCTCGACGCGCGGCAGGTGCCGTTCCTTCGCCCAACGGCCGTTGCCATCCATGATGATGGCCACGTGGGTGGGCAGGTTCGCTTTGGCGGCCGCGCTGAGGATGGGGTGCGCCGCGCTCAAAGGAACATGGTTTGCTCGCGACCAGGGCCGACCGAGGCGATGGTCAACCGGGCGCCGGTCAGTTCGCAGATCGCCTTGAGGTACGCCCGCGCCCGGGCCGGCAGCTTGCGCCACTCCCGGATGCTGCTGGTGGAGGTTCGCCAGCCGGGGAATTCCGCGTACACCGGCGCGCACTCCGCCAGCACCCGGGCGTCGGCCGGCACGTAGTCGAACCGCTGCGCGCCGTGCCGGTAGGCGATGCAGACCCGGATGGTTTCGAGCGTGTCCAGCCCGTCAATGTTGGTGACGGCCAGTTCATCAATCCCGTTGACCATGGCGGCGTGGCGGGTGGCCACCGCGTCGAACCAGCCGCAGCGGCGCGGCCGGCCGGTCGTGGCGCCGAACTCGCGTCCCATGCCGTGCAGCAGGTCGGCGATTTCCGCGTTCTCGGTGGGCAACGGCCCTTCGCCCACCCGGGTGGTGTAGGCCTTCATCACCCCGACCACCCGGTCAATGCGGTTCGGCGGCACCCCCGAGCCGGTGCAGGCACCGCCCGCGGTGGTGTTGGACGACGTCACATACGGGTAGGTGCCGTGGTCAATGTCGAGGAACGTCCCCTGCGCGCCCTCGAACAGAATGTTCTTCCCGCGGCGCGCGGCGTCGTTGAGGAGCACCACCGTGTTGGTGACGAAGGGCCGCAAGCGTTCGCCGGCGGCCTGGTAGTCCGCGAGGGTTTGACGGTAGGAAAGTGGCCTGGCTCCCAAGGCGCGGAGCACGGCGTTGTTCTCGCGAATCCGCGCCGCCAGCAGCGAGGCGAACCGCTCGGGGTGAATGAGGTCAATCACTCGCAGCCCGGTCCGCGCCGCCTTGTCCCCGTAGCACGGCCCGATGCCGCGTTTGGTGGTGCCGATCTTGTCCCGGCCTTTGCGGGCCTCGCGTTGGGCATCCAGCAGCCGGTGATAGGGCAGCACCACGTGGGCGGTTTCGCTGATGAAGAAATTGCCGTCAATCTTCACCCCGAGCCGTTTCAGGCCCTCCATCTCTTCAACCAGCCCGAGCGGATCCAGCACCACGCCGTTGCCGATCACACAACGCTTGCGCGGTCGCAGGATGCCGGAGGGGATCAGGTGCAGGACATACTTTCGGCCGCGGATCAACACGGTGTGGCCGGCGTTGTTGCCGCCCTGGGTGCGCACCACCACGTCGGCCTCCTCGGTCAGCACGTCAATGATCTTGCCCTTGCCTTCATCGCCCCATTGGGCGCCAACGAGAATGGTGTTTGCCATAAATCCGCCGTGGTGGCCGCGCGTGAAAAAGCCCCAAGCGGCAAGCCCGGGGCGCGTCGTCGAAACGTGGCCGGAGCCTAGGCCCGTCCCCCCGCGGGCGTCAATCGCCCAGCTTGACCACCACCACCGTGCGATCGTCGCGATTGGGGCACCCGCTCGAAAATGCCGCCACCTCCCCGAGCAGCCGCTTCACGATTTCCGCCGCCGACCGGTCGCAAACCGGTGACACCGCCGCGAGAACCCGCTCGCGGCCGAAGTCCGCTCCCGACGAAGCCTCGGCCTCGTGGATGCCATCGGTGAGCAACACCAGCACGTCGCCGGGCTCCAGCGGCAGCTCGGCCGAGTCCGTGTACTCGGCACCGGGGATCAACCCGAGCGGTGGCTGCGGAGATCCCAGGGAGGCCTTCAACCGGCCGCGCCGATTGAGCAACAAGCCGGGCGGGTGGCCGGCGTTGACGAACTGCAGCACGCGGCGGATGGGATCCACCCGCGCGAAGAGCGCGGTGACGAAGCGATCGCCGTCGGCCAGGTCGGCGGCGAGCGCGCCGTTGGCGCGGGCGAAGACCTCGCCGGGCCGGGTTCGATTCCGTGCCACGATCCGCAGGTAGGCGCGCGTCTCGGCCATGATCAACGCCGGACCCAGACCGTGCCCGCATACATCCGCGACCACCACGCCCAGCGCGCCGTCCGCCATCTCGAAGTAGTCGTAGTAGTCTCCGCCGGTCTCGTCGGCCGCGAGCGAGGCACCCGCCATGTCCAGACCCGCGATCACCGGGGGCGCCTTGGGGAAGAGGTCCACCTGGATTTGCCGGGCCAGTTCCAGTTCCTGGCGGTTGCGCAAGAGCGCCCGCTCGGCCCGGCGCCGCAGCGACACGTCCCGGATGAACGCCACGCACCACGGCTGACCGCTCCATTCGAGGGCGCCAAATCCGATCTCCAGATCCAGCTCGTGGCCGCCCCGATGGCGGCCGCTGACCGCAATCATGGCGCGCGAATCGCCATTGTTTCCGTTCAGGCAGGGCGCCAGATCGCCCGGGGCCATTTCCACCAGCGTGGCGAAATTCATGCCCGCCAACTCGCTTTCCGGGTGCCCGAACACCTCCGCGGCGGCAGGGTTGGCGAACCCGATCTTGCCCGCCCGATCCATCATCAGGATGGCGTCCGGGCTGTTTTGCCACAGCAATCGGTAACGCTGTTCGTTCTCGCGCAGCGATTGCTGCGCCGCGCGCCGGGCCGCCCGGTTCCGCGCCTGGACCAGTTCCCGCTCGACGGCCGGCACCAGGCGCTTGAGTTGCCCCTTTGAGAGAAAATCGTGCGCGCCGGCCTTCATCAGCGATACCGCCAGTTCCTCGCCGATGCCGCCCGAAACGATCAGAAAAGGCAGGTCGCGGCCCGTGCTCTGCAAGATGGCCAGGGCTTCCTGGGCGTTGAACCCGGGCATCTCGTGATCGGAAATCACGATGTCCCACTCCGTCTCGCCCAGGGCCGCGCGCAGCGTCTCCGCGGTCTGCACGCGCTGCCACACGATCTCCCCGAGGCTTTGCCGGAGGGTCGAGACGACCACCCGCGCGTCGAACTCGGAGTCCTCCACGATCAGCGCACGCAGGCGTTTTTTTTCGGCCTCGCCCGCCGCCGGCGACGGCACCGGACCATCAGCATGCGACGGGTTCACGGCTGGGGCGGCGGAGCCGTCGCGGGCGCGGCGGCCGGATGGGGCGGGGCCGGCGATTTGCCCGGAGCATCCGCCTTCTGCGGCGCTGACGGCGGCTGCGTTTCATCCGCAGTGGGCTTGCTCTCCCCCGGCTCGTCGAGGGTGTTCGGGGGCGGAGGCAAATCCGTCTCGTGCTCCACCCGAAACCCGCCCACCACCATGACCTCCGCCTTCTCGTCCGTGTACAGGCGCGGCCGTGAGGAGGTGTATTGCCAGGTCTGGCGGATCTTGTGCTCTCCGTCCGGCCCCACGACGTGATAGGTGAACAGCCGCGCGGAAACCTGGAACAGCGCATGCAGGTTGCCCTGCCGGTCCACGCGCCCCTCGGGGCGGGAGAAGGTTAGCAACGGCCCCAGCGGGAACACTTTGAACACCTTGCTCCCGTACTGGTCCGACAAACGCAGATACAACTGCACGGCCTTGGAGTTGCTCGCCTGGACCAGTTCATAGCGCCGAATCTCGATGGCCCCGGGCGGATCGCCCGGCTTGACGGGCATCCCGAACGTCTGCTCCCAAACCGTGGTGCCGCGCACGATGTTCACGGCCTCGCGGCGGCTCACCACCTCCAGGTCCAGTTCCTCGATCCGCACCAGCGCCGTGACCCAGTAGCGCCCCACCCGGGTCAGTTCGAAGCACTCGGCCAGGTTGACGCGCCGGGTGGCGCGGCCGGAATTCGGCAGCGCGAATTGCCCCCGCACCGGCAGCGGATCCACCAACTGCCGCACCACGCTGCCGTCGTTGGCCTCGATGGCAAAATCCAGCCAGGTGTCATCGGTGCCCAGGGTCAGGGTGCGGCCGGAAAGGTTGGTGATGCGCACCGCCGCCAGCAACCGCTCGTTCGCAAAGTACTGGTCCTGGTCAAACGTCACCTCGACCGAAACCTGGGCCACTGCCGAAACGAGAAGCGCGATTCCGGCGGCCACGAGACGGGCGAAAAATTTCACGTTGTGCAGTCTACGGTCCCGCCCGGTCGCGGCAAGGGTGAATCCGGGCCGCGCGACGGGTGCTTTGGGTTTGAGTTTCCCGCGTCGCGGCGCATCCTGCCGGCATGTCCGCCGGCTTGCGCATCAAAGACCTTCCGCTGTCCGAGCGGCCGCGCGAGCGCCTCGCACTCAACGGGGCGGACGCCTGTAGCAACGCGGATCTGGTTGCCATCCTCCTCCGCACCGGCCGCCGCGGGCACTCGGTGGTGGCCATCGCCGAGGAATTGCTGGCCCGCTTCGGCTCCTTGCGCCAGCTCGCCGTGGCGTCCCGGGACGAATTGCTCGCCGTGAAAGGCGTGGGCCGCGACAAGGCGGTCACGCTCGAGGCCGCCTTCAAACTCGCCCAGCGCATGGCCCGGGACCTGGCCGCCGAGGAGCCGCTCATGGACACGCCGGACCGCGTGGCGGCCGTGTTGCGGGAGGAATTGCGGTTCGAGAACGTCGAGCAGTTTTTCGCGCTGCTGCTCAACACCCGCCGCCGGCTCATCCGCCGGGTCAAGCTCGCGGCCGGCACGCTCGACACCATCCTCGTCACACCCCGCGAAGTGTTCCGCGCCGCCATCCTGGCCAATGCCGCGGCCCTGGTGCTCGCGCATAATCACCCCAGCGGCGACCCCACACCCAGCGAGCAGGATATCAAGGTCACGCGCGACCTCATCCGCGCGGGCCAGTTGCTCCGGATCGAGGTCCTGGACCACGTCATCCTCGGCCGCGCCAGCGCCGAGCGGCCCAAGGACTACGTGTCGCTGCGCGAGCTCGGGTACTTCCACCATTGACATGCGGAAACGCCGCCCCTCCCCCGCAACCGCGCCGGCCGCCGCCGGGCCGCCGGCCGTGCTGGCCATCGCCGCCCACCCGGATGACATCGAGTTTCTGATGGCGGGCACGCTGTTGCTGCTCGCCGACCGCGGCTGGGACCTGCACTACTTCAACCTCGCCACCGGCAATTGCGGCAGCGCCGTCACCCCGGCCGGGCCCACCCGGCGCATTCGCCGACGCGAAGCGCGCGCTGCCGCCCGCCTCCTGGGCGCCACCTGGCATCCGCCGCTGGTGGACGACGCGGAGATTTTTTACACCGACCGCCTCATCCGGCAGGTGACGGCAGTCGTCCGGGAGGTGCGGCCAACGATCGTGCTCACCCACTCGCCGCAGGACTACATGGAGGATCACATGAACGCCTGCCGCGTCGCGGTGACGGCGGCGTTTGTGCGCGGGATGCCCAATTATTTTTCCCTCCCGCGCCGCCCGGCGACCCTTCAGCCGGTCACCGTGTACCACGCCCTGCCGCACGGTCTGCGAGACGGCCTGCGCCGGCGCATCGTGCCGGGCGCCTTCGTGGACGTCACGGCGGTGCGCGAGCGCAAGCGCGCGGCCCTGGCGGCGCACCGGAGTCAAAAGGCGTGGCTCGATGCCACCCAGGGCATGGACTCGTACCTCGACGCCATGGACGACATGGCGCGAGAGGTGGGCCGGATGTCGCGGCGGTTCGCGTGGGCCGAGGGCTGGCGGCGACACTCGCACCTCGGGTTCTGCCCGGAGAAGGCGGATCCGCTGCGCGAGGCGTTGGGCGCCCATTATCTGGTGAACCGGAGCTACGAACGCAGCCTGGGATGATCCCGAGCCCGCCCGCGGGAAACTTGAAGCCCGCTTTATCGAAGCTCGCTTTGGCGGGCGCCGTTCCGGGCCAGATTCCCGCACACCAACGTTGCCCCGGCCACCGGAAACACGGCATCCTGCGCGGGTGCTGGCCAAACTCCCCCTGATGGAATGCGCGCCGCGCATCGTGGTGACCGGCCTGGGAGCCGTGTCGCCCGTAGGGCTCACCCACCGGGAAACCTTTGACGCCCTGATCGCGGGGCGTTCGGGGGTTGGCCCCATCACCCAGTTCGACCCGTCACGTTTGCCCGTGCGCATCGCGGCCGAGGTGAAGGGCTTCAATCCCACCGATTACCTCGATTACAAGGCGGCCCGCCGCATCGGGCGCTATGCCCAGTTCGCCATTGCGGCGGCCGGGGAGGCCATCCGCGAAGCCCGGCTTGACCTCACGCAAACCGATCCGAGCCGCGTGGCCACCCTCGTGGCCTCGGCCATCGCGGACTACCCGTATCTCGAGAGCCAGATGCGCCACTTCTTCGAGAAGGGGCCGGGGCGGATCAATCCGTTCGCCGTGCCGCGGATCAGTACGAGCATGGCTTCGGGCAACGTCGCCCTGCACCATAACCTGACCGGCCCCAGCTTCAGCGTGTCCTCGGCGTGCGCGACGGGCAGCCACGCCGTGGCCGCCGCCTGGTTGTTGCTCCGGGCGGGCCTGGCCGACGCGGCCCTCGCCGGCGGCGCCGAGTCGGCGATTACCGAGAGCTATCTCGATTCCTTCTGCGCCTTACGGGCGTTATCTACCCGCAATGACGAACCCGCGCGGGCCAGCCGGCCGTTCGACGCGCAGCGCGACGGATTTGTCATGGCTGAAGGCGCGGGCGTGCTGGTCCTGGAAACCCTCGACCACGCCCGTCAACGCTCGGCCCCGGTCCTGGCCGAACTGGCCGGCATCGGCATGTCCTGCGACGCCTACCACATCACCTCCGCCCATCCGGACGGCCGCGGCGCTGCGCAGGCGATGCACCAGGCCCTGCGGTCGGCCGGTCTGACTCCCGGGCAGGTGGACTACTTGAATGCCCACGGGACCGCCACCGACGTCAACGACCCGGTCGAAACCCGGGCGATCAAGACCGTGTTTGGCGAGCAGGCCTACCGGCTGCCGATCAGTTCGATCAAGTCCATGATCGGCCATGCCATCGGCGCCGCGGGCGCCCTTGAGGCCGTCACGTGCGTCAGCGTCCTTCAGCGGGGCGTGATTCCGCCCACGATCAACCTCGACCACCCCGACCCGGTCTGCGACCTCGACTACGTTCCCCTTCAGGCGCGGCGGCAAACCGTTCACACCGTCATGTCCAACTCGTTTGCCTTCGGCGGGCAAAACTGCGTCCTGATCTTCAAACGGTTCGAGGACACTCCCGCTGACGGCTAACCGCCCGGCCGAACCCGGCCGGAACGGTGGCGCCGGGGTCCCGCAGGTTGGTGCCGCGGCGCGGAATGAAAAGCCGGGACCGCGGCCCCGAA
>CAYNCT010000076.1:0-15856 GCA_964396005.1 uncultured Verrucomicrobiota bacterium
CGCAGTTCCGGCTGCGCCGGCCGAAAGCCGTGCTGGAACGTGAACAGGTCGTAGGCTGAGGTGCTCCGCAACACCTCGCGCACCGACACGTCCGGCGGCACCACGTCGCGCACGGTGGCCAGATACTCGCGCAGAATCGGGTCGTTCGGATCTACCGGCCGCTGACTCAGCGGCCAGCTAACCAGCACGAAGATCGCCACGTTCAGCGCGATCAGGCCCCAGGTAATGATGGGAGTGCCCTTGGGATTGGGCGCGTCGCTCAACGGCAGAATCATGCGGCCCGCATTTAGGCGGCGCCGCCCGGCCCGCGCAAGGCTGCGCGCGCCCGAAGCGCCGAGGGTGAGTTCCGATTCGACCCGCGCGCGGGCTAGGCGGAGAAACTCTCGCCGCAGGAGCAGGAACTGGCGGCGTTGGGATTCTTCACCTTGAACCCGCCGTTCTGGAGGGCCTCGACGAAGTCCAGTTCGGATCCGGTGAGGTAGAGGGCGCTCTTGGGATCTACGACCACCTTGACCCCCGCGCTCTCGACGACGATGTCGCGCGGCGCCGGTGCCCGGTGGAACTCCATCTTGTAGGTGAGGCCGGAGCAGCCCCCGCCCACCACCGCGATCCGCAGCACGCCGGTCTCCCAGCCCTGCCGGGCCAGCTGCCCGCGGATCCGCTCGGCGGCGCTCGCGGTGACCTTGATCAAACGCTCGTCGCCCACGCGGATTTCCGGCGCGGCTTCAGGGGTCGGGACAACGGACGACATCATAAATTCAGTGCCCACAGACTACCCGCCAGCGGGCGCGGCGTCAAAACGGCCGCGGGCGCCACCCGGGGGGTATCCGGCGCGTCAGGGCGATCGGTGAGCGGCCAGCCAGCGCCGAACCTCCGCTGCATTCGGATGCCGCGGCGAAAGTTCCAGCACCTTTTGGTAGTGGGCCCGCGCCCGCGGCACATCTTTCAACTGGTCCGCGTAAATCCCGCCCAGCGTCAGGTGCGCGTCGGCGAAGTCCGGTTTGGTCGTGAGCACGGTTCCCAGTTCGTCAATCGCGTCCAGCGGGTAGCCCGCCGCCTGGAGGGCCAGCGCGAAATTGAACCGCGCGTTTGGGTCACCGGGCTGGATCGCCAGGGCCCGCTCACCCGCCTCGAGCGCGGTCGGAAGATCGCCGTTGAGCGCCGCCACTACTCCGAGGTTGAACCACGCGTCGAAATACCCCGGGGCGAGCGCAACCGCCCGCCGATACGCGGCGATCGCCTCGTTGAGGCGCTTCGCCTGTTGCGCCCGCAGTCCCTCCTCGAACGGCGCGCGAGCGGCGGCGCGATTGCTCTCGGACGGCGGTGCCGGATTCACGTAGCGGTAGCGGGGAAAACTGGGCGCGGGCACAACGGGCGCAGGGGCCGCGAGCTCCGCGGCCCGGGGCACGGCGGGAGGAGGCGTCATCTCTCCCGTGGGTCGGTTGGGGATCGGCGTCGCGGCCGCGGTGCGCTGTTTCTCCCGTTTCTTGGCTTCTTTCGCCGCCTCTTTCTCCGCCTTCTCCCGGGCCTTGCGGTCGGCGTCCTCGTCGCTCCCGCCAAACCAACCGAGGGGATTCAGCCGACTGACGAGGGACTTCTTTTCCTTCTCTTCCTCCGCACGGTCGGACCCGATGGGCCGGACCAAGGGCCGCGCGGCCGGGGCAGCGGAGGCTGGCGGAACCGCGACGATGTCCCGCGCCGGCTTGAACTCGGGCTCCGGTTCCAACTCGACGACTTCGGTGGGCGGCGGTTCCGGCCGGGCCGCTTCGCGCGGACGAACCGCCGCGGGCGGCAGGGCGGCCGGCGGGCGGGCGGGCGCGGTCGCCGCGTCGTCGCGAGGTAGCGGGGTCGGGCCTCCGACCACCGTTGGCGGCACCTGGGTGATGACCGGGCGCGGCGGAGCGGTAAAGCGTTGGGTGGTCACGACCACAACCGGCGCCGGCGCGCTGGTTTGGGGCGGGGACGGTTGGCCGGTCACCGCAGCCGGCGGCGGGCTGGTCGGCTCGGCGACCCGGTTGGTGGCAGGCGGGACCACCACCGCGACCGCGGCAGTGCGCGTGAGGAGTTCGGTCAGGTTGGACAACGCTTCGGTCACCGCGGGCGGATTGGTGAGCGGAACGGGCGGCGCCGCCACGAGCACCGGCGGGTTGAGCGCGGCTTCCAGGGCGTCAGCCAGGGCTCGCACTTCCTCCCGTGCCGGCCCCGGCGGCGCGAGTTCGAGATAGGCGCGGTAGCGGCCCAACGCCAGGCGGCGGTCGCCCAGTTGCTGCTGGGCCACGACGGCCTGGTTGAGAATCGCCGGGGCGTAATTGGTCTGCGCCTTGAGCGCGGCGTTGAAAAACTGAAACGCCTCGCGAGTGCGGCGCCGTTGCGCATGGCTGACGCCCAGGTTGTTCAGCGCCTCGGCCTGGACGGCCGGCGGCGCGGGCAGCGTCAGCACGCGCTGCAAGGCCCGATCTGCAGGCTCGTACTGGCGCGCGCGGAGGAGAGCAATGCCCAGCTTCAACCAGCCGTCCGGGTTGCCCGGCTCATGCGTGGTGTAGGTGGTCAGTTCGTTGATCGCCGCCGGCAGGTTGTTCAACTCGAGGAACAGCGCGCCGCGATTGTACCGGGCGGCAAACAAGTTGAAGTCCTTGCCCAGCGCCGCCTGATAGGCGCCGAGCGCGTCCTCGGACTGGCCGGCGTAATGGTAGGCCAGCCCCAGGTGGTTCCACGCCTGCGCCACGGCCACGTCGTTAGTCCCCAGCAACCGGATCGCCCGCTTGAGCGGCTCGACCGCATCGGCCGGCCGGCCGGCCAGGATCAACTGCCGCCCCTTGCGCAGGGCGGCGGGGCCGGGCGGTTCGCAGGCGGTGAAAAGCAGCGGCAACACCAGCAGCCACCAGATCGCCAGACGGCGGCAGCCGGCGTCCGACGTTGATAAGGGACGGCGGGCCGGCAGGCAGGCGCGACGGGGGGAGGAGAGCGCGCCCCACTTTTCGGTGGTCAGCATGGGCCGCGGTGGTAGCATTCACCTGTTGAAGCGTCAAGAAACGCAGGCCTTCACGCCAACGCGCCGGCCGGCAGTCAGCGCCGCACCGTCAGCTTCCCGTTCGATGCAACCGTGCCCATGCGAATCAGCCCCCCCCGGTCGGACGCCCGGCCCCGGGCACCCGTGGTGGAGCAGAGGCGTCCGCTGGCTTGCGCCCTGGCTGGTGTCGGCCGCCCTGGCTCAAGCTCCCCCGCCGTCGTCTGCCGCCGCCGCGCCGGGGCGTCTGCCCGCCCGGGCAACCGCGGTGATGGTGGAGGACCCGGCGGCCACCCTGGCTTTCCGCCCGCAGTTGGAGGTGGTCGAGCGCCTGTTCGCGCGCGGCCTCACGAACCTGACGGGCCAGGCCGCCGTATCGAACGCGTGGGCCACTTTGGTGAGCCCGGACGACGTGATCGGGATCAAGGTGCATGCCTCGCCCGGGCCCATCAGCGGCACCCGGCCCATCGTGGTGGAGGCGGTGCTGCGCAGCCTGCTCGGGGCCGGCCATTCCACCAACCGCCTGGTGATCTGGGACAAGCACCTGGTTCACCTCCGGCTGACGGGCTTCACCGAACTGGGTGAGCGCTACGGCGTGCCGGTTGCCGCCGCCAGTGACGGTGGTTGGGACACGAACCACTTTTACGACAGTCCGGTCGTGGGCATGCAAATCTGGGGCGATCAGGAATTCGGCCGGGAAGGGCCGGCGCTCGGGCGGCGGTCCTACGTGTCGCTCCTGGTCAGTCAGCGGATGACCCGCATCATCAGTGTCGCGCCGCTGCTCAACCACAACCTCGCCGGGACCTCCGGGCATCTGCTGGGACTGGCCTTCGGCAGCGTGGATAACGCGCTGCGGTTCGCCAACAACCCGGAAAACCTGGTCGTGGCCGTGCCCGAGATTTACGCCCTGCCCATCCTTGGCGACCGCGTGGCGCTGAACGTCACCGACGCCCTGCTGGCCCAGTACTCGGGTGAGCAACGCATGCTCCTGCACTACTCCGGCATTCTGAACCAGCTCTGGCTCAGCCGGGATCCCGTCGCCCTGGACGTGCTGGCGGTTCTCGAACTCGAACGCCAGCGCCGGCTGGATCAGGCGCCCCTGGTGAAGAGCGACCTGACGCTCTATCGCAATGCCTCCGAAGTGGAAATCGGCATCAGCGACACCAACCGCATTGACGTGGTCTGGCCGCGATGAAGCTCGTTTCGTGGAACGTCAACGGCCTGCGCGCCGCGCTGCGCAAGGGCTTCCTCGAGTACCTCGCCCGGGAGCGCCCGGATGTGCTCTGCCTGCAGGAAACCCGCTGTTCGCCGGATGAAGTCGAGCAACTCTGGCCGGCGGACTACGCCACGTTCTGGCACGGGGCGGAAAAGCGCGGCTACTCCGGCACCGCGATCTTTACCCGTACCCGGCCCCTGGCGGTAACCCGCGGGCTGAGCCGCCGCGCGCCCGACCGCGAGGGCCGTGTCCTGACGGCCGAGTTCCCCGACTTCCTCCTCGTGAACGCCTACGTCCCCAACTCCCAGCGGGAGCTGACGCGGCTCGCCTACCGGCAGGAGTGGGACGCGCAGTTGCGCCGCTATCTCGTTCGGCTGGCGCGCCGTAAACCGGTGATCCTCTGCGGCGATCTGAACGTGGCCCACACCGAGCTGGATCTGGCGAACCCGAGGGCCAACGAGGGGAACCACGGCTTCACGCCGGAGGAACGCGCGGGCTTCACGGCGCTGCTCGCGGCAGGGTTCGTGGACACCTTCCGCGAATTCGAGTCGGGCGGCGGCCACTATACGTGGTGGAGCCAGATGCCCGGCGTGCGCGCGCGGAACGTAGGCTGGCGCATTGACTACTTCCTGATCTCCTCCGCGCTGCGGCCGCGCCTCCGCCGCGCCTTTATCCGGCCCGACGTGATGGGGTCCGACCACTGCCCGGTGGGCATCGAACTCGCGCCAGCGTGACCGGGTGGCCGGGGGGGCCCGGCGCCGGCGGCCGCTGCTTTGCGGCTTGTCGCTCCGCGGCACGGAACCTTACGGTGCCGGCCAAACCATGGGTCCGCCATCCTCATGCGGGGCCGGAGCGGACGAGCCGGTCCCGGCCGACGTGTTCCCGGCTCTGCCGCCGATCATTCTCGCGTCCGCCTCACCGCGCCGGCGCGAGTTGCTGGCGCAACTGGGGCTCGCGTTCGAGGTGGTGCCGGGCCACGCGGCGGAGGCGGAGGACGATCACTTCACGGGCCGCGAATTGTCCCTGCTGAACGCGCACCGCAAAGCGCGCGCCGTGGCCAAGCGCCATCCCGACCACCTGGTCATCGGGGCGGACACGGTGGTGTATCTCGGCACCCGGTCGCTGGGAAAACCGCGGACGGTGGCCGAAGCCGCGGAGATGCTCGCGCAATTGTCCGGACACACGCACCAGGTGCTCACCGGCGTCTGCCTGCTGCATTTGCGCGGCCATCACGAGCGGTTGTTTGCCGAGACGGCCGAGGTCACCTTCCGCGCCCTCTCCGCCGCGACCATCCGGGCCTACGTGAACACCGTCCACACGCTCGACAAGGCGGGCGCCTACGCGATCCAGGAACGGGGCGGGGAACTGGTCGCCAACCTCGTCGGCTCCTACTCAAATGTGGTGGGGCTGCCGCTGGAACGGCTGCGCGCGGAATTGCTCGCGTGGCCGCGGCGCTGAGCTGCCGCCGGCCGGCGCAGCCCCGAGCCCGCGGCGGCGTTCGGGATCAATCGGCGAACAAGTAGCGCAGGTCGTCCAGCGTCAGCGCCTGGGCGAACTTCTCCTCGCCCAGCACGTCCTCGGCGAGCGCCTTCTTCTGCGTCTGCAGGGCGCGGATCTTTTCCTCGATGCTGTCCTTGACCAACAGCCGGTAGGCGATGACCGGGCGCGTCTGTCCGATGCGGTGGGTGCGGTCAATCGCCTGATTTTCCACGGCCGGGTTCCACCACGGATCGAAGAGGAACACATAGCTGGCCGCCGTGAGGTTCAGGCCGAACCCGCCGGCCTTGAGGGACAACAGGAAAACCGCCGGGCCCTCGGTGGCCTGGAACTGCTCGATCAGGTCGCCCCGGTTCTCCGTGGCGCCGGACAGATAGAAGTGAGTCCAGCCGCGCGACTCGACGGCCTGGCGGATCAGGTCGAGCATCTCGACAAACTGCGAGAAGACCAGCGCCTTGTGGCCCTCCTCCAGCAGCGGTTCGAGTTGTTCCAGCAGGGCCTCGAGCTTGGCGCTGGCGGCCGACGAGCCGGGTTGCACCAACGCCGGGTGGCAGCAAATCTGCCGCAGCCGCAGCAGCGAAGTCAGCAAGTGGAACCGCTCTTTGTTCAACTGCTTCTGCGTGGTGACCTTCAGCAGCATTTGCTGCGCGCGCTTCAGTTCGGCGCGATAGAGCGTCTGTTGCTCGCCTTCGATTTCGCACAGCAGGTCCTCCTCGACGCGTTCGGGCAGGTCTTTCGCCACCTGGGTCTTGGTGCGCCGCAACAGGAACGGCCGCACCCGCGCCGCCAGCCGGCGTCGCGCCAGGGAATCGTCTTTCCCGTCGTACGTCCGGGTGAACTGCGCGCGGCTGCCCAGCGCGCCGGGCATCGCAAAGGCCAGCAGGCTCCACAGATCCAGCAGCCGGTTCTCGATGGGCGTGCCGGTCAGCACCAGCCGGTGCTCGGCGCGCAACGCGCGGGCCACCTGGGCGGTCTGCGAATCGGGGTTCTTGATGGTCTGGCCTTCGTCCAGAATGACCGCGTGCCATGCCACGTTGGCAAGGCTTTCGCCCACCAGCCGAAGCTGGCTGTAGTTGAGCACGTGCAAATCCGCCTCCCCCACGCGGCCGGGCAATCCCTCCGCTTCGCCCGCTGACCAGACCTTCACCCGCAGGCCGCGGACGAAGCGGCGCGCCTCGTTGAACCAGTTGTTCGTGACGGACTTCGGGCACACCACCAGGGAGGGCGGCGGCGGGGCGGCGGCGCCTTCGTCCCGCTGGCGCAGCCACGCCAGCCACGCCAGGGTTTGGAGCGTTTTGCCCAGGCCCATGTCGTCGGCGAGAATTCCGCCGAAACGATTGGCGGCGAGGTACGCCAAAAAGTGGAACCCCTCGACCTGGTAGGGGCGGAGGGTCGCCGTCACCGCCGCCGGCACGGCCGGCGTCACGCGGGCCTTAATCTCGTCCGCCCGCCGGCGAATCTGCTCGACCTGGGCGGCCGGAAGGAACCTGGCCGCGGCGTCATCGCTCAGTTGCAGCGCGTGGAGACGCTGCGGCTCCGCGGTAAACGTGGCGGGACTGAGGCCCAGGCGGGCGAGGCGTTCGTCTTCCTCCGGACTCAGATCGAAGGCCAACCGGCGCCAGCCCTTGCCCGCGAGGCGCACGAACTTGCCCTTCGCGTCCAGCAGCAGTTGGAGTTCAGCCGGCGTCAAGTGCGTGTCATTGACATCCAGCACGACCTTCAGGTCGAACCAGTCAATCGCCACCTCGGTGACCTCGAAGCGCAGGCGGCCGCTCACCGGCTCCCGGGCCAGCGTCGCCAGTTCCGGGTCGAGCTCGATCTGGATATGTGGCGGCAGGGACTGAAGCCAGGTGGCAAAGGCGGCCGGAAATTCGCGGGTCACCCGGACGGCAAAGACCTGCTGGGTGCTGTCCCACCGGACGCCCAGCGGCTCGAACAGGTCGTGCATGGGCGGCAGTTTGGAACGATCATAGAGGACCAGCGCGCCCGCCCGGACCTTGGGCGGCTTCCACTCCGGCGGCACGAACCAGGCGACGCCGTTCCATTGCTCGACGAGGCTGCCATCCGCCGCGCGGGCCTCGACCCGGACGCAGCAGTACTCCGAGCGCGAGTAGGCGTTCGGTTCCCGGAGTTCGCAGCGGAGGTGGAGTGTCACTGGCACCTCGCGGACTTTCTCTCGCAGGCGGGAAGGCAGGCGCACGCCCAGGCGCTGCAGCACCCGCAAGCCGTCGGCCGTTTCCAGCGCGCGCGCCGGAATCAGATTGGGCTGAGCCGGATCCAGGATCCCCGGCGGCGACGGCGGTCCGGCAAAGACCGCGCGGTTAGTGACGTAGAGCGTGGGCCGGCCCGGCACCACGCAACGCAGGCCCGTGACGTCGCTGCCGTCGGCCCGCACCAGACGCAGCCGGTAGTCGCCGTCCGCGGCTGCCGGTTCGGTCGCCTCCCAGCGCAGTCGCTCCTGCGGACGCTCCAGCGGCTGGCCGCTCTCGGTGACGAGGCGGCTGGCCAGAGTGTCGCGGCGCAGCAATCGCCCGAGGGCCGTCGCATGGCTGGAATCCTGGTAGTCCAGCCGGTGCAGAGTGGACGCGAGGCCGGCCACGGACTGACAGGCCTGCCAGATCAGTTCTGCCTCCGGACTGAACTCGACGGCGCCCATCTCCCACCGTTCCGCCAGATCGCGGAACTGCCCGGCTTTGAGCGGCAGGAACTCGTCTGTCCCCGCTCGCCGCCAGGCCAGGGAGGCGCAGGTTGCCTCCAAGACCACGCGCAGGTCGCAGGCCAGCGCCTCCGAACCGGTCTCGGGTTCCGGGGCGAGTGTCTCGTGACGCTTCAACACCTGGCGCCAACGCTCGACCTCCCGCCCCCGTCGCCAGCGATGGATCCGGTCCTCGACCGCGGCCAGATCCGTGACCGGCCGCAGGAACTCGGGCAAGGGCTGACCGCGCTCGTGCAGCGCGAACGCCAGGTAGAGCCAGAACTCATGCTCGTCGTTCGGCGGTGCGGGCCAGAGTTGCGTCGCATCCGGGCCCAGACCCGACAAACCGAGCGATTCGAGTTCCCAGCGGCTAACCGCCCCGGACAAACTCAGCCGCCGGAACGCCTCCCGCAACTGGCGCAGGTAACCGAGTTCACCGGGCTTCAGGGGCCGCGCCAGGGCCGCCTGGACCTTCGCCGCGAATCCGACGGTCAGTGGGGGCGGTGGGACGCCGGTCCGGGAAGACTGCGCCAGCAGCGTCTTCACGGCCGCATAAATGTGCTTGCAGTCGTAACCTACCGGGCACGAACACTCGGCGCTCCAACCGGTCTCCGGGTCGTAGGTGAACCGCACATCGTAGGAGAAGGTGCCGTGGACTTTCACCCGATACGCCGTGCCCTCCGCGAGCGTCGTGACGCCGTTGACCCGGTTCTCGCGCAGATACGCCTCCCCGCGCCGGGCCGATTGTGGGTCAATGGCCTCCAGAAACGCCCGGGCGGCTTCCGGAGCGACGAGGGCGATGGGCGGCGGCGTCTTGGCGGCGGTGGGCATGGGCCATCAAATGCGCACCCCGCCCGACCTGGCGGGATTCTTCCACGGGGCGCAGCCGGTTGCGTGGCGGTGGTCGGCGGCGTGACTCACGCCCTCGATGGGAAAACGGGGGCGGCGTTTTCGCAACAGGTTATTGGGCGCCGCGCGCTCGCCCGGCGGGCGGGTCCCTCTTCCGAGTGGGATCACGCGGTCGGTGGTTGGAACAGTGAGTGGTTCCCTCAGCCGGAACGATGCAGTAGGTTTTGGGTGGAACGGCCAACCTGGCCGTTCTGGGCGGCAACTTGCCGCCCAGCCGGGCGCCCGGAAACCGCACACCCTTCAGTGGCCGCCGCGTGCGTTCGACGGTCGGGCGGGTCGCCCGACCGAACGGGCCAGTGGCCCGTTCCACCCTGCATTCAGTTGAATCGTTCCGGCTCAAAACCCCCGCGCGCCCAACGCCAGGCGCTTGCGAAGGTCCTCGCGATTCACGGCGTCATGAAAGTCCACCGGATTGAAATCGTCGGTCAGCACCCGGCCGCGCTCTGGGTCGGTCGTTTGCAGTCCGGCGACCGCGGCCTGGACCTCGCCGTGGAGGTAGGGCGGAACGCCCGCCAGTTCGAACGGTCGCAAGGGGCGCAGGTCGGGCACGTCGGCCGCGACGAAGAACACATTCCCGTTGCCGCTGGCATGAATCCGCACACTGGCAAACACCGCGCGCAAGGTCCGGTCGAGCGACGCCAGGAAGAAATCCCGCCCGGGTTGGAACTCGCCAAAGGTGTTCATCACCAGCGTGCCGCCCGGGCGGAGCCGTCGCTTGAAGGCCGTCAGCGCCTCCCGCGTCATCAAGTGCGCCGGCGGCGATTCGCCGAGAAAGGCGTCGAGGATGATCGTGTCAAACAGGTGGGTCTCGACGTTCGCGAAGTAGCGGCCGTCGCCCAGGCGCAGGGTCACCCGTTCCGGCTCGAAAGCGAAGTACTGCTGCGCCAGCGGTACGACGGCCTCGTTGATCTCGATCACCTCCACGCGCACGCCCTCGCGCGCGAACTGCATGGGCACAATGCCCACGCCCATCCCGATGCACAGCGCGTCCCGGATCTCCGGTGTGTAGAGGCGCGCCAGGCCGTGCAGGAGGTAGGTGAACAGGGACGCGCTGCGCCGGTGGTTGGGCTCGTAGGTGTTCTGGGTCAGCAGATCGTTCAGGTAATAGCGTCGGCCGGCGGCGGGCTGGTCCACCACCTGCAACAGCCCGAAATCCGAATTGCGGCGATAGACCTCGACGAAACCGGGAGGCTGGACCAGCAGCGGCTTGGCGGCCGCCAGCAATCCCAGCCCCACCGTCAGCAGCCCGCCCAACACCACCGGTGGCGCGCCGCGCCGCTCCCACCCGACAAAATAAGCGACCGCGACGAGCAACAGCAGTGCCGCGGTCAGGAACATGGTGGTCGAGTTCGCGAGGTAGGGCAGCAGGACGTAGCCGATCAGGAGGGTCCCGATCACGCTGCCGAGGGTGCTGATGGCGGTCAACCGCCCGACATTCGACCCCACTCGCTCGACCGACCCGGTCAACATCCGCGCGAAGAACGGTCCCACCATCGCCAGCAGTGACAACGGCAGGAAAAACAGCGCCGTGGAGGCCAGCAGCGAGCCCACCGCCAGTTTGAACCGCAGACTCGCGTAGGCCACCGATTCGACCGTCAGCACGCCCACGCAGAGCGCCAGCGCCGCGGCCAGGATCGCCAGGTACATCCAGCGCAACCGCGGTGAGCGGTCCACCAGCCACCCGCCCGCCGCGTACCCCGCCGCCAGCGCCACCAGCGTTACCGCAATCTGCGCGGTCCAGACGAAGTGCGAGGTCCCCAGGTACGGCGCCAGCAACTTGGCGCCCAGAATCTCGACGATCAGGATGGCCGCGCCGGTGATGGCCGCCGTCGCAAACAAGAAACGCCGCAGCGCGGGCGAGAGTCCCGACGCCGGCGTGACCTCGATTTGTTTCTTCACGCGCGGCTTCTAGCAGCCCGCCCCGGTTTTCCCCACCCTTTTCGCATCGCCGCGCGGGGCGGCAGCGGCCGCGATCGTTTCCAACTCGCCCGCAGCGGCAGGGTCCGTGTCGTGCGCGGGGATGTTCGTGTTGGGCGATGCGTCCGCCCGCGGAGCCCCGCCCCGGCGGAAGAACAATCACCGGATCGTAACGGGTTCGCCGCCGTTTCGTGACTGCGGCTTGCTATTTCCCTCCGTCCCCGGCGCCCCGGCGTCGGCCAACTCAACAACCGCATGAAAACGAAACCATTCCTTCTGAGCCTGTCGTTTCTGGTCGCGGCGATGCCATCGCTGCGCGCCGACCCCGTCATTACCAGCCCGGTCAACGGCGCGACTTTCAGCGCCCCGGCGAACTTCCTCCTCGCCGCTACCTTGCCTGATGCCGGCGGCACGATTACGAACGTGGTGTTCCATCGCAACGGCACCCCGATCGCCACCAACGCGGCCGCGCCGTACGAGGTCAACCTGTTCAACCAGCCGCTGGGCGCGCTCACCTTCACCGCGGTTGCCACGGACAACCTGGGCGTCAACAGCACCTCCGCCCCCGTGACGATCACGGTCACCAAGAATACCTCGGCTGCGCCGCTGAAGTTGCAAATCCTCCACGCCAGCGATCTGGAGGCGGGCCTGGACGCGATCGTGGACGCGCCCGCGTTTTCCTCCGTGCTCGCCGGGCTGGCAGCCGAGTACCCGGCCCACACGCTGATCCTGTCTTCCGGCGACAATTACATCCCCGGTCCGTTCTTCAACGCGGGCGCGGACCCGGCCGCCGGCTTCAACGGCGTCGGCGCCCGGGCGGACATCGCGATGCTCAACGCGATGGGCTTTCAGGCCGCGGCCTTCGGGAACCACGAGTTTGACGCCGGCACCCCGCACGTGCGCAGCGTCATCCTGCGCGATGCCGCCGTCGGCTACCAGGGCACCATGTTCCCCTACCTCAGCGCGAATTTGAATTTTGCGCCGGACAGCAGCATGGCGAGCCTCGTGGCGTCCGACGGCTTGAACGCCGCCACGCTCACCAATCGCATCGCCCGATCGTGCGTCATCGCGGTGGGCGGGCAACTGGTCGGCATCGTGGGCGCGACCACCAAGGACCTCCGCGCCATCTCTTCGCCCGGCAGCGTGGGGGTGGACCCCAACATCACCGCGGCCGTGCAGGCGGCGGTGGACGCGCTTCTGCCGCTGGGCGTCAACAAGGTGATCGTGCTGGCGCACCTGCAGCAGTTCGCCAACGAGTTTGCCCTCGCGCAGGAGCTGCGGGATGTGGACGTCGTGATCGCGGGCGGCTCCCATGCCATCTTCGCCAACCCCACCGACCGGCTCCGCGCGGGCGATGTCGCGGCCCAGCCCTACCCCGTGTGGTTCAACTCCCCCCTGAGCGAGCCGGTCGCCGTCGTGAACACCGGGGCCAATTACCGCTACGTGGGCCGGCTGATCGCCCAGTTTGACGAGGCCGGTTTGATCACCAGCTACGATCCGGCGAGCGGCGCCTACGCGACCGATGCCCAGGGCGTGGCCGACACGGGCAACCTGCCGCCCAATCCGGTGGTGTTGAGCATCGCCACCAATCTGGGCGCGATCATCAACACCAAGGACGGCAACACCTTTGGCCGCTCGACGGTTTATTTGAGCGGTCTGCGCTCGGTGGTCCGCACCGAAGAATCCAACCTCGGCAACCTGACCGCCGACGCCAACCTCTGGCGAGGTCGGCAAGCCGATCCGAAGGTAACCCTTTCGCTCAAGAACGGCGGCGGCATCCGGGACTCCATCGGGGCGGTGCTGGGCTACGGCGGTGGCGCCGAGTACGTGCCTCCGCTGGCCAACCCGGCGGTGGGCAAGGAGTTCGGGGAAATCTCCCAGCTCGACATCGAGAACGCCCTCCGGTTCAACAACGGCTTGAGCCTACTGACCCTCACGGCGCAGCAGTTGCGCGACACCATCGAGTGGGGCGTGGCGGCCGTGGCGCCGGGCGCCACCCCCGGCCAGTTTCCCCAGGTCGGCGGAATGTGGTTCAGCTACGACCCCACCCAGCCGCGCATGACCTACACCACGTCCGGCGGTTCCATCGTGGGCATCAACAACCCCGGCTCGCGCGTTCGCACCCTGGTTGCCACGCGCGCCGACGGCACGCTCGACCTTGTGGTGGAGAACGGCGTGCTCGTGGGCGATCCCAATCGCACGTTCCGCCTGGTCACCCTCGGCTTCCTCGCCAACGGCGGCGACTCCTACTACCCGCTCACTCAGGCAACCGACCGGGTGGATCTGGCTCCCACCTCTGGCAACGCCTTCAACACCGATGGCAGCGAAACGTGGGCGCTGGCGAGTTACCTCACCAACTCCCCGGCCTTCACCCAGGCCGACACGCCCCCGGCGTTGGACCAGCGCATTCAGAACCTGACTTTCCGCCCCGACACGGTGGCCCAGCCGCACCTCGTGGACCTCGAACTGACGGCATCCTCTGCGACCTTGCGGATCGCCGGCGTGACCGGCTTCGCCTACCAGGTGCAGGCCTCGACCGATTTGGTCCGTTGGGAGAATCTCGGCTGGGCGACGGCCGGTGCTGACGGGCTTTACCGGTTCGTGGACGCCGACCGCGCCCTCCATCCCCTGCGCTTCTACCGCGTGGTGCGCGTGAGCCTGCCCGCCACGCGCCTCGCCGTGTTCAGTGATCCGCACTACATGGACCCCAGCCTGCTGGTTTCGGACGGCGCCGCTTTCCAAGGTTACCTGGCCCAGGATCGGAAGCTGCTGCGGGAAAGCTCGGCCATTCTGGACGCGGCCATCACCGGCATCCTCGAGACCCGGCCGAACATCGTGCTTGTGGCGGGCGACCTGACCAAGGACGGCGAGCGCGTGAGTCATCAAAACTTCGCTGCCGCGCTGCGACGGCTCCGTGACGCGGGCGCCAAGGTGTTCGTCTGTCCCGGCAACCACGACGTGGCCAACCCGCACGCGCTGGCCTTCGATGGCCCGAACACGGCCCCGGTTCCAAGCGTGTCGCCGGCGGAATTCGCCGCGATCTACCAGGACTTCGGCTACGCCGACGCTCTGGCGCGCGACCCGAATTCGCTCTCCTACGTGGTCGAGCCGGTACCGGGCTTGTGGATTCTCGCGATGGACTCCGCCCGGTACGACCTCAACACGACCTCTCCATACACCGGCGGCTTCTTCGATGCGCCACGCTGGAACTGGATCACCAACCAGCTCGCGGCCGGCCGCGCACAAGGCAAGCTCGTCCTCGGCATGGTGCATCACGGCGTCTCCGAGCACTACCCGGGACAGAAGGCACTGTTCCCGGACTACGTTCTGGACGACTTCCAGATGGTGCGTGAGACCTTTGTCCGCTACGGCATGAAGGCCGTCTTCACCGGCCACTATCACGCTCAGGATATCGTGCGCTTCGATCATCCCCTCGGCACGCTGTTCGACATCCAAACCGGGTCGCTCGTCACCCACCCCTCGCCTTACCGCGTAATGGACCTGGCCGCCGACGGGGCGCTGGCCATTGGCAGCATCGCCGTGACCAGCATCAACTACGACCTCGGCGGGCAGCCGTTCCCCACCTACGCCTACAACTTCCTGACCAATGGCCTGCTGAACCTCTCCGCGTATCTCTTGACACAGCCACCCTACAACCTGCCGGCGGCCACCGCGCAATTCCTCGCGCCGGCCATGACCGAGGCGTTTTCCTCGCACTACATGGGCGACGAAAGCAGCCGCCCCATTTCGGCTCAATCCCAGGGGATCATCGCCTTCCTGCAAAGCCAGGCCGACCCGCTGTCGCAACTCTTCGCCAACACCCTCTTGGGCTTGTTCAACGACCCCGCGCCGGCGGACAACAACCTCGTCCTGCGCTTGTTGAGCGGTACGACCACGCCTTGAACCAGGCCGGAACGATGCAGAAGGTTTTGGGTGGAATGGCCCACTTGGTCGTTCCGGGCGGTAACTTGCCGCCCAGCCGCGCGCACGGAAGCTCCGCACCCTTCCGGGGCAGCCTCGTGCGTTCGACGGTCGGCCGGGTCGCCCACCAGAGCGTACCGGTAGCGCGTTCCACCCCGCTTTAAGTCGAATCGTTCCGGCCAAGGCTGGCTCGCGGATTGTTCCACGGGCACGTTCGCGCAGACGAACGTGCCCTTTTGCTTTTGCGCGGCGGCTGGCTCGAATTGAGGTTGGGCTCCTCTGCGACGAGCCTGGCCGCCGAACGGCCCGCAGCCGTCATCGCGAGCGATTGGGCGCCGCGCGCGACACCCAACGCTTTCCCGCCGTGACGGGCCTGGCACGCCGCTGCGCGCTCTCCGCTCATACCGGGCAAGGTCTGCGGGCTTGGCTCGACGGGCTGCGCGAACGGGCAAGAGATGTCCTCCTTGACTACCGGACCGGGCGATGCCCGCGGCAGCGCTCTGTCACTGTGCCGCGATTGAAACTCCTGTTAACCGGGGCGAAGCTGCTGGCGTCTGGTTGTTGGTTCGCGGCCATGTCTTCGGCAGCAAAAACGGCGGAGCCTGAGTTCTCCCGGGGGAAACGGCGGGTGACTTTTTTCCGGCGGGGCGTGGCCGTGCTGGCAACCGCGTTGGCTTGGTGTTTGGTTGCCGGG
>CAYNCT010000077.1:0-15819 GCA_964396005.1 uncultured Verrucomicrobiota bacterium
TTGAGCAGCCGATGGCCTCGGCGATTGGCGTCGGGCTGCCCGTGCATGAACCGGCGGGCAACATGATCGTGGACATAGGCGGCGGCACCTGCGAGATGGCGATCATCTCGCTGGCCGGCATCGTGTACAGCCGCAGTCTCCGCGTCGGCGGAGACGAGTTCGATGAAACAATCGTGGCGTACATGAAGCGGGCACACAATTTGATGATTGGCGAACGCACGGCGGAGGAGATCAAGATCCGAATCGGCTCCGCGTATCCTCTCGAACAGGAATTGACCATGGATGTGAAGGGCCGGGACCTGAGCACCGGCCTTCCCAAAACCATTACGGTTCGTTCGGAGGAAATACGGGAAGCCTTGAAAGAGCCTCTTTCGAGCATTTTGGAAGCAATCCGCATCACCCTGGAACGATGCCCGCCCGAACTGGCGGCGGACCTGGTGGATCGGGGCATTGTCATGGCCGGCGGCGGGGCGCTGCTCCGCGGCATTGACCGGCTGGTGGCCGAGGAGACCTTCCTACCGGTCCACATTGCCGATGATCCACTCACGGCCGTGGCCGAGGGCACCGGCCGGGTGTTGCAGGAGATTTCCTTCCTGAAACGAGTGGCTTCCTCCTCCGCCTGAGGTCCGCGCGCCGGACCGTCGCGTTCGCCCGCAGCGTGAAATCCGGGTGAACGAATGTTGAACAAGCCGTATTGGATCGGCTTCGCCGTGGTGCTGCTGGTGGCCCTGGCTCTCCTCAACCTGCCCGAGCAGGCGTCGCGGAGAGTCCGCCTGACCGTCAGCGGCCTCTTTGTCCCGTTGTTCGGGCTCGCCGGTTCCGGCCAAACACTGGCCGAACGCGCCAGCGATCTGACCGCCAGCCGTCGGGCGCTGCTGAACGAGCTTTCCGCGCTGCGACGGGAGAATCTCGAACTGCGCCTCCGGGCGACCCAGCAGGCCGAGGCGCTCCGCGAGAACGAGCGGCTCCGCGAACTGGTGGCCTGGCAACGCCAGACCCCGTGGAAGCACAAGGTCGCCCGGGTGATCGCCCGCGATCCCGAAGACTGGTGGCGTACGGTCTGGATTGACCTCGGGGCCCGGGATGGGCTGCGTCCGGACCTTCCGGTGCTGACGCCGGGCGGGCTGGTGGGGCGCACCGGCGAGGTCGGCCACACCCGCACCCAGGTGTGGCTGGTAGGCGACCCCAAGTGCCGCGTCGCCGTTCTCGTGCGCGAGGCCGGCGAGAATGGAGTGATCACCGCCTTCTCCACCAGCGTGCTGGATCACCGGCTCGTGGACCTGACCAACCTGCCGCGGCAGAGCGCGTTGCGGCCGGGACAAACCGTGCAGACCAGCGGCTTGGGCGGCGTCTTCCCGCCCGGGATCCCGGTGGGCACCATCGTGGACTCGAGGAGCGTCGGGTTCGGACTGTACACGGAGGCGCGGGTCAAGATGGCGGCCGACACCAGCCGTCTCCGCGAGGTGGTGGTGCTGATGCCATGAACGGGTTGCGCCCCATTCTGCTGGTGGCTTTCGCCTTCGTCGGCGTGTTCGCGGCGGCGTGGCTGGAAGCGCCGCGTCGCTGGCTGGGCGCCCAGTTCGATGTGCTGCCCGCGCTGGTGGTGGTCGCGGCGCTAACCTCGAACCTCCCCACCCTGGGCCTGCTGGCGGTCGGCGGCGGCGTCTTCCTCGATGCGCTCTCGGCCAACCCGCTCGGGGTCAGCATTCTGCCGCTGTTCGCCACCGGCTGCGGCCTGCACCGCGCCCAGGACGTGGTGCTCCGCGACCTGCCCTACGCCCAGGTGGTGCTCGGCGTCCTGGCGACGGCCGCCATCATCCTGCTCAAGTTGGTCCTGTTGCTGTCGTTGGGCGAGACCCCGCTGATCGGCTGGGGATCGCTCTGGCAGTTCACCGTCACCTGCGCGTGGAGCGCGGCGTTGACCCCGCTGGTCTTTCTTCTCGTTGACCGCGTGTCGGGTCTCCTGGCCTATCCGACAACCGAGCCGCCGACGTTCCGTCCCGACCGCGAGATCCTGCGCGGGCGCCACTGACGATGCTCATCTTCGACCAACTGCGCCGGGCTGATCCGCGGGTACGTTTGCTCGCCGGCGGGGTGCTGCTGGCCATGGCCGTGCTGATCGTCGGGCTTTGGCACACCCAAATCGTCTCGTACAAGCGCTATCAATCAAGCCTCACCAGCCAGACCTTCCGGTCGGTCCGGGTGCCCGGCGTGCGCGGCAAGATCTTCGACCGCGCCCAGCGAGTGCTCGCCGACAACCGTCCCAGCTACAATCTCAACCTCTACCTGGACGAATTGCGGCCGCAGTTCGCAGCCGAGTACCGCCGCCAACGAGACGCGCTCCTCGCGGAACTCCGCCGTCAGGCCGGCCCGCCCGCCGTCCCGGAAGGCTTCTTCGACCGGGTGATCGCCCGCTTCAAGCCGGCCCCGGGCTTGATTCGTTTCACGCCACAGCAACGAAACCAGCTCGCAGCGAATGTGCGCTACACCGTGGCCAGCAACTCGGTGCAGCGCGTGGCCGAACTGCTCGGTCAGCCCATCACCCTCGATCCCCACGCCTTCCACCGTCACCACAATCAGTGGCCCTACCGCCCGCTCTCGATCCTGGAAAACCTCACCCCGGCCCAGGTCGCCCGCTTCCTCGAGCACGGCCCCGCGACGCCGGGCGTGGCCCTGGACGTCCTGCCGGTCCGCCACTACCCGCGCGGGGAGCTTGCCGCCCACATTCTCGGCTATTTGGTGCGGGACGACCAGGCGCGCGGCGATGAGGAAGCCTCTTTCAGCTACAGCCTGCCCAGCTACAACGGTGCGATCGGGCTCGAATACGCGTTCGACGACGACCTCGTGGGCGTCGCCGGCAGCAAGTCCATCATCGTCAACAGCCTCTCCTACCGCGAAGCCGAGTCCGTCTGGCAGCCACCCGCACCGGGGCGCAACCTCATCCTCGCGCTGGACCTGGACCTGCAGCGCGCGGCGTACCACGCGTTGCGCACCGTGGGCGCCGACGTGCGGGGCGCGGTGGTGGTAATGGACGTTCACACGGGCGACGTGCTGGCGATGGTCTCCGCCCCGGCGTTCAACCCGAACGAATTCGTCGCCGGCATCCCTGCCGCCCGCTGGCAACAACTCAATCACCCCCTCTACCGCGTGATGTTGAACCGCGCGACGCAGGGCGCCTACCACCCGGGGTCGGTGTTCAAAATCATCACCGCCCTGGCGTGCTTTGACGCCGGCTTCGATCCCAACGCCCTCTTCCGCGTGGCGCCCGACCCGGCCCGCCCCGGACGCGGCGCGTTCTTCCTGGGCCGGCGCAAGATCGAGGACACCGTGCCACCGGGCGACTACGACTTCATCCGCGCCTTCAAACGCTCGAGCAACAGCTACTTTATCCACCACGGACTGCGAGCGGGCCGCGACCGGGTGCTGACCATCGGGAAACGCTTCTTCCTCGGCGAGCGCATCGGACTGGGGACGCGCCAGGAAGTGCGCGGCTACTTCCCGAACCCGGACGAGGTGTTGGGCGTCTGGTCGGACGGCAATCTGGCCAACGTGTGCATCGGCCAGGAAATCACCACCACCCCGTTGCAGATGGCGGTGGTCACGGCGGCGATCGCCAACGGCGGCAAGGTGCTCCAACCGCGCCTCGTGCTGCGCGTCGAAGCCCCCGAGCCCACCGTCAACGAACCGGCCCGCCGGGAGTTTCCGCCGACGGTGCGCGGCCAAATCGGCTTTCCCGATTCCACCCTGGCGCTGATCCGCGAGGCCATGGTGGCGGACACCGAACTGCGGGAGGGCACCGGTTTTCGCGCCTTTCAAGAAGTGAATGCCAACGGCCGGGTCACCCCGCGCATCCCGGGGTTCCGGGTTGGCGGCAAGACCGGCACGGCGGAGATCAAGGAGGGCGGGCGCGTGGTGGACAAGGTCACCTGGTTCGTGGCGTTTGGCCCGTACGAAACGCCGCGCTACGCCGTGGTGGTCATGGTGGAGAGCGGCGGCTCCGGCGGTGGCACGTGTGCGCCGGTGGCGCGCGAGATCTTCCAGGCCATTGCTTCCCGGATGCCCCGACCCGACCCGACCGACGCCAATCTGGCACAGGCAAACTGAGATGATCACCGTCGCGCACAGATCCGCTCGCGGCCCGCTGGACTGGCCGTTGATCCTGTCCGCGCTGGGCCTGATGGCGATCGGGTTCATCTTTATCGCCAGCGCCACGCTCGCGAAGGAGCACATGGCGGCCCTTCCCTGGCACCAGCAGGACCACTTCAAGCAACTGATCTGGTACGCCGCCGGCGCCGGTCTGGCCGCAGTCGCCTGCCTGACAAGCTACCGGCGCATGGCACGCTGGGCGGTCCTGGGCTACTGGCTGTGCATCGTCCTGTTGATCGCCGTGCTGATCCCCGGTATTGGCACGTCCCACGGGTGGGGCGCGCAACGCTGGATTGATTTCGGCCCCTTCCAGTTCCAGCCCTCGGAACTCGCCAAGCTGGCGTTCATCCTCACGCTGGCCAACTTCCTGAGCCGGCCGGAGAACGAATTGCGGCAGTTCCGCCCCTTCGTCCAGGCCATCGGGCTGGCGGTGTTGCCGTTTGTGCTGATCCTCAAGGAGCCGGATCTGGGCTCGGCGCTGGTCTTCCTGCCGGTGGGTCTGGTGATGATGTTTGTGGCCGGCGTGCCGTGGCGGCACCTGGCCCTGTTTGTGGGCGCCGTCGGCCTGGCGGTGGCGCTGTTGCTGGTGGACATCTTGTTCGCGCCGCCCCACTGGCAGATCAAACTCGAGCCGTATCAACGCAAACGCCTCCTGGTGTATTTCGGCGTGGATTTCGCCGGAGCCGGGGCAACCGACGCCGAACGGCAACGCGCCCTGCGCGAGTACCGCGACGCTTCGCACAACGTGCAGCAGGCGCTCATCTCGGTGGGCTCCGGCGGGCTGACCGGCAAGGGCTGGCGGCAGGGCACCCAGTACGCTCTGGGCTACCTGCCCCGCGCGGTGGCGCACAACGACTTCATTTTCTCCGTGATCGCCGAGGAAAGCGGGTTCCTGGGTAGCCTGACCGTGGTGGCTTTGTACACGGTGCTGCTGTTCAGCGGCCTGCGGATCGCCAGCCAGGCGCGCGACCGCCTGGGCAAGCTCCTGGCCATCGGCATCGTGGCCCTCCTGTTTTGCCACGTCTTCGTCAACATTGGCATGAACATTCGCTTGATGCCCGTGACCGGCATTCCCCTGCCGCTGCTCAGTTACGGCGGAACTTCAGTGTTATGCTCGCTCGTCGCCATGGGCCTCCTGCTCAACGTCCAACGCTACCGCGATTCCTGATTCACCATGAGTGACCGCACCTTCTCCCGTCGCCGCCGCAGCCAGCGCTTCCGGCCCGGCCAGAGTCAGACCTTCAAACCTGATCGCACCGCCACCGAGGCGCGCGCCGAGGTCCTGGGGGACAAGTCCACCGAGGAATCGGTCTTCGACCGCCGCCGCCACGAACGCGAAATCCACCGCGCCGAGAACCGCGCCGCCGGCCTCCCCGAGGATGCGCTCGACACGCCCCCGGGCGCCGAGGCCGGAACGGCCGCGGTGTCCGATTTCCGCCCGCCACATCCCGAGGAGCCCGGACACCCGGCCGAGGAAACCGAAGCCGCGCCCCCGGCCCAGCCCAAACCCCAGGGCCTCGTCGGCATGGTCAAGGCCGCCGCGGAACGGGTGATGACGACGGTCCGCCGGCTGGTGAAGCCAAAGGAGAAATCCCAGAAGGAAGTCATCGTCAACTCCGAGTCACTCGAGACGCGGGTCGCCGTGCTGGAGCAGGGCAAACTGGAGGAGTTCACCATCGAGCGCACGGCGGACGACCGGCTGGTCGGCAGCATCTACAAGGGCAAGGTCCGCAATCTTGAGGACGGGCTCAAAGCCGCCTTCGTGGAAATCGGCTTCGAGAAAAACGCCTTCCTGCACTACTGGGATATTGTGCCCGCGGCCTTTGACAGCAGCGTGGAAATTGTCGAGCGCGAGAATCGCAAACCGCGCGACAAACCCCGCATCACGCAGAAGGACATTCCCCAGTTGTATCCGCCGGGCACCGAGATCATCGTGCAGGTGACCAAGGGCGCCATCGGCACCAAGGGCCCGCGGGTCACCACCAACCTGGCGCTGCCGGGACGCTTCCTTGTGCTGCTGCCCAACTCGGACCAGTGCGGCGTGTCCCGCAAGATCGAAAACGGCGAGGAGCGTCAGCGCCTGAAGAAGATCGTGCGCAACCTCACCATCCCCGAGGGCATGGGCGTGATCATCCGCACCGCCGGCGAGGGCCAGCAGGCGCGGTACTTCGTGCGCGACCTGGCGTTTCTCGTCGAGGAGTGGAAGGCCGTGCAGGAGCGCATTGCCTCCCGGCCGGCGCCCTCCTGTGTGTTCCAGGAGCCGGACCTCATCGAGCGCACGGTCCGGGACTTCCTGACCGAGGAGGTGGACCGCATCGTGATTGACGACTACGCCGCCTACGAACGCGTCCGGGATCTCACCGGCCGCATCTCCCGGCGTTCCGCGGGCAAGATCAAGTTCTACAACGAACCGCAACCAATCTTCGACCGCTTCGGGATCACCCGGCAGTTGCAGGTGGCCTTCTCCCGGCAGGTACCGCTCAAAAGCGGCGGCCACATCATTGTGGACGAAACCGAGGCGCTGGTAGCGATTGACGTCAACACCGGCCGTCACAAAAACGCCAAGGACAAGGACGGCAAGGAAGCCGAAAACACCATCCTCAAGGTCAACCTCGAGGCGGCGGACGAGATCTGCCGCCAGCTTCGCCTGCGCAACATGGGCGGCATCATCGTGCTGGACTTTATTGACATGAAGCACGCGCGGGACCGGCAACAAGTGTACCAGCGAATGCGGCAGGGCCTGAAGCGCGACCGCGCGAAGACCCACGTTCTGCCCATCTCCCAGCTCGGGCTGATGGAAATGACCCGGCAACGCCACACCGAAAGCGTTCGGCAGGCCGTCTTCGATGACTGCCCCTATTGCAAGGGCCGCGGCAAGGTCAAGAGCGCCGAGACCATGAGCGTCGAAATCCAGCGCAAGCTCGCCGAGATCCTCAAGAAACGGCCGCGGGACGAATCCGACTTCCAACTCCGCATCGTCGTCCACCCCAAGGTGCTCGACCGGCTGCGGACGGAAGACGAGGCTCTGCTCATCGAAATGGAGAAGAAATACTTCGGCAAACTCTCGTTCCGTCCCGACCCGGCCTTGCACGCCGAGCAGTTCAAGATCGTCAACGCGCTGACCAACGAGGAACTCGCCAGCGTGGGCGGATAGGCCGGTCGGGGATCGCTTCCACCCTGCTCGGCGAAGAGAGCCCCGGCCCGCTCGCGGCGCGGCGCGCTGCCGCGCCTATTTCTTTTTCTTACGGGTCTCGGGCTCTTTCGCCGGCGGCGGCGGCGGAGCGACCGGCAGGGCCTCGAGCTTCTTTCGGAGTTCGTCCACGTCGGCCTTCAGGGCCCGGTTTTCTTTTCGCAGGTCCAGCACCTCCTGGCGCAATTCGCGCAGGTCATCGGACGGTTTTCGCGCCGCCCGCAGCGCCGTGACGGCCGCTTCCGCCGCGCGGCACTCCGGAGATTCCCGGCCGGCCCGGGTGAAGGGCTCGAGCTTCCCCAAGGCCCGGGTGTCCCCGAGCGTCCCCAACGCCGTGATGGCCGCCCGCCGAATCGCGCGCTTGGGATGGTCGAGTTGGTCCGCCAGGAATTCCCGCACCTCGTCCTTGCGCTCTTCGTGACGCGCCAGCCAGGCCAGCGTATCGAGCGCCCGGGCGAAGGCGCCCGTGGGAAAGGCGGCCTCGCGGGCGCGGAGCGTGTCCAGCAACGGCGTCAGGTACGCCGGATCATCCTGGCCCCGCATGGCCTCGATGGCCGCGCTGGCCACCTCGTTGCGGAAAGAGTCGGAGGCCAGCGCTCGCAGTAAGAGCGCCCGCGTATCCGGCGAGCCGTAGGCCGCCAGGGTACGAAGCGCCACCGTCTGCACGTCCGGATTGCGCTCCCGCTCCAGCGTGGTTCGTGCGGCTTGGAGCACCGACTCGCGGTAGAAGCCGCCCAGGTCGGTTTGCACCTGTTGCCGCACCCGCGCATCGGGTTGATCCGTGGAGGCCAGCAGGGCTTCGAGGGCGTCGTCACTGTGAGCGGCGCGCAGGGCTTTGGAGGCCTCGATTCTCACGCCGTAGAACGAATCTTCGTTCAGTCGTTTCTTCAGGCGTTCCACGGTTTCCTTGTCCGAGCGGCCGGCCAGCGTGGTCACCGCCAGCAACCGGCCGAGGGCGTCGGACTCATCCTCGAGCTGCGCCCAGAGCAGCGCATTGGGCAATTGCACCCGCAGACGGGCCAGCACGGTGAAGTCCGGGTCCACGCGCACCAGGGTCGGCGCGGCGGGCAGGGCCACGTGGAAATCCTCGGCCGCGCTCGCGATGTCGAAGGTGCGTTCCACCACGCCGGCCGGCGTGGTGAAGCGGACCGGCAGGGGGAATTTGAAGAGCAGCACCTTGTCGCTCACGGCGTGGGTCTGTTTCACCGAGAGGCGCGCCAGCCTCGTCTGCTCGTTCCAAGAGTAACCAACCTCCACCTCCGGGACTCCCGCATGATACACCCATTGGTCGAAGAAAGGGTCGAACGAGCGGCCGGAGAGCTCCTCAATGACGGCGTTCAGGTCCTCGGTCACCACCACGCCGTACGCGTGTCGTTCCAGCCACGTCCGGATGCACCGGCGGAAGAGCTCCTCGCCCAGTTGCGACCGCAACATGTGCAGCACCCACGCGCCCTTCGGGTAGGCGCGGAAGCTGAACTGCTCGTCCGGACTCTGGAAGGCGCGCCAGACAATCGGGGTGGTGTCGTTCGGGACGCCGAGCACGGTTTGCGCGTCGCGCCAAAGGTTGTAGAGGAAGGCCTCGCGGCCATTCTTGTGACGGTCGAACAGCGCCTCGTAGTAGGTGGCGAAACCTTCGTTCAGCCAGAGGTGGCTCCAATCCTTGCAGGTGACCAGATCGCCGAACCATTGATGGGCCAGTTCGTGCGCCACCAGCCCCTGGCTCGAGCGAACATTCTCGGTCTCCGGCGGAAACAGCGTGCCCATCGTGAGAATCGTCAGCGAGGTGTTCTCCATGCCGCCGGCCACGAAGTCATGCACGCACGCCTGCGCGTAACGCGCCCACGGGTAGGGCACGCCGATTTCGCGCTCGAAGAAAGCCATTATCTCCCGCGTGTCGGCAAATGAACTGGCCGCCCATTGGAATTCCGAGGGCGGCGTATGAAAGCTCAACACCAGGTCACCGTGCCGGTCCTCCAGGGTTTGAAAGTAGCCGGCCACCAGGGCGATCAGGTAGTTCACATGCGGTTTGTCCTGCAGCCACCGAAAGGCCACCCGCCCGGTCGTCGCGTCTTTCTCCTGCGACACCAGCCGCCCGTTCGACAGTACCGTCATCCCCTCGGGCACCCGGCAGATCGTCTCCGAAGTGAACTTCTCGTTGGGCGCGTCAAAGCACGGGAACCAGTGCCGGTGCGCAATCGCCTCGCCCTGGGTGAAGAGATGCGTGTCGCCGGCGGGGTAGCCCATCTCCGGCGTCCGAAAGTACAGCCCCTGCGTCGGCTCCGCGGTGTAGGTCACGGTGACACTGGTTTCGGCGTCGGCCGGAATGTCCGCCTCGAACGTGAGGATCAACTGACGATCGGTATTCTGCCAGGCGCGCAGCGGGACGGTCGCCTCGACCTGGCTGATCCGCAGATCCACGGCGTCGAGTTTGAGCTCGCGCAGCGGCCGGGCGATCGGGGCAAAGCGCAGGGTGGTTTGCGCCGCGATGGTGCGGGCGGCGAAGTCCGGCGTGAGGTCAATCAACACGTGCCGGATATCCACCAGCCGATCCGGCGCGTACTGGCGCCCGCCCGCCCGGTCTGCCCCGGCGAGCACACGGACCGCGTGGGCGCATTCGTGCTCGCGGGCCCCCGACGGCGCCGTCACCACGGTGAGAACCAGTGCCAACAGCCACAGCTTCGGCGGCAGGAGAAGCAGTGTGCGCGTAGGTAGCAGGCCGAACTCGGCCGGAGAGTGACGGGTAGCGTGAATCACGGGTCAGAGACTCGACCGGACCGCCCCCGGAAACGCAAGCCTGCTCTTGCGGGAGGCCGGTTTGACACCCGGCCGACGCCGCCAATACTCGCCGCATGAGTGACCTGATTTATCCCCGCAGCCCGCGCGAGACGATGTGCGGCTGGATGCATTTGCCCCGGTACATTGACAAGATCCGCCTGCACCTCGCCGGCAAGCTCCATCCCGACTACCAGCCCAACCTCGGGCAGGGCTTCGACGGCGCCTGGCTCAAGGCCGCCGGCATCACCCACGAGCAAACGGTGGGCGTGGTCCGGCGCTCGCTCACCGATGGCGAAGTGTGCGACTGGGTCCGCCAAAACGTCCGCCGCTCCGAAGCGGAAAAGGCCGCGCACGCACAAGCCATGCTGGCCTACCCCGCGCCGGACGACGCCGCGGGGCAGGAGCGGCTCCGCCAGCGCAAGGAACAGGCCGGGTTGGCCGCCCGGGACGACATCCGCACTTTCGTGGACTTCATTGATGCCGACGAAAAACGGCTTTGAACGGGCCTATCGGACCAGCGCCCAGAGCACCTTGAGGTAACGGCCCTCCGGGGCGTTGGACATCACCGGGTGGTCCGGGCTGGCGCCGGTGCGATCGAGGATTTGTAGCGGCCGGCCCGCGCGATGGGCGGACTTGGCCACGATCCGCTCGAAGTCTTCGGCCGACAGCAGTCCCGAGCACGAGCAGGTCACCAGGAACCCGCCGGGCTTCACGAGCCGGACCGCGAGTTGATTGAGGTCCTCGTACTTGCGGACGCCCTCCTCCGCGTCGTCGCGACTCAACACCAGCTTCGGCGGGTCCAGCACCACCACGTCCCACTGCGTGGCGTTGCGCTGCATCTGCCGCGCGTAGGAAAACGCATCGCAGTGAACCCAGGCCACCCGCGCCTGGTTCAAGTGGGCGTTGCGCCGCGCCTGCGCGATCGCGGTCTCATCCAGGTCCACTCCCGTGACGTCCTCCGCCCCGCCCAGCACTTTTGCCGCGAGCGAAAAGCCGCCCGTGTAACAGCAGAGGTCCAGCACCCGAGCGCCGCGCGTGAAGGCTGCCAGCCGGCGGCGGTTCTCGCGTTGGTCGCAGAAAAAACCCGTCTTGTGGCCCAGCTCGAGGTTGACCTCGTAGCGGACGCCGTGCTCCTGAACCTTCACCGTCCGGACGGGGTCGGCGGGCAGCGCGGGCTTGAGGATGCCCTCGATCCGGGCGATGCGGTCCTCAACCTCAACCACGACCCGGCGCGTGCCGAGCCGGGCGTGGAGCGCCGGCAGCCAACGCGGCAAACGCTGCGCCATCCCCAGGCTGTGCAACTCGATGCTCAGGACGTCGGCGAACCGATCCACCACCAGGCCGCTGAGGCTGTCACCATCGGAATGAATCACCCGGAACGCACTGGTCCGGGCCGGCAGCTCGAGCGTGTTCAGGCGGAGGTTGACCGCCGACTCGATCAACCCGTCGAGCGCCGCCTCGCCCACCAGATCACGACCGTGGTGGAAGACCCTCAGCGGAACGCGCGCGCGGGGATTGTACAACCCGTTACCGAACGGCCGGCCCGCCTTGTCATAAACGTTGACCAGACTGCCCGCCCGCGCCTCCCGCGACACGGTGCCGATCATCGGTGGATACACGCACGGGTGAAAGCGATAGTACTTCAGTTGCACCCACGGCTCGGCTCGCTGCTCCGGGGGGACGAAACCCTCGAGGAGCTCCGGAGCCGGCGGTTCGTCGGCACCGGCCGCGGCCGGCGCCGGGGGCGGAGTCCGGTCGGAACGGCCGCCCGACGGGAGAAACCGGCTCATGGATCACTCCAGCCCCGGCACGCCGCGCGACGCCAATTTGTTGGCGGGATGTTCGGCCTGGCGGCCGTGGATGAAGACCGCCGTCCTTTCGGCGAGCCGTTGCCCCAACACCCGGCACACCGCCCGGCCGTCCTCGGTGCGGGGCTCGCGCGCGGTCACGGCGCCGTAGTGCAGCGTGTGCAGCTTGGTGGCGTAGTCCGTGACCCCGAAGACGAGGAAGCCGAAGTTCATCAGGACGGTCAGCAGGGACTGGCAGGCGAGTTCCATGCCGCCGCCCCACCCGCCCGCCGAGCTGAACGCACAGGCGATCCTGCCGTCCAGCTTCATCCAGTGCTCACCCATCGTTTCGTCCCAGAAGCGTTTCATCTTCCACGACAGGACGCCCATATTCGTGGGGCTGCCCACCGCCAGGCCATCGCACCAGATTACGTCGCCGGGCGTGGCCTCGTCCACCGAGCGGACGCGCACCTCGGTGTCGGCGATGCGGCGCGCGCCTTCGGCGACGAGTTGGGCCATCTTGGCGGTGTTGCCGGACTTCGAGTCGTAGAGCACCAGGATGCGATTCATGGGGGGCCGTGGGTCGGGTTGCGACGGGAGTGGAACGGATCAGAGAGCAAAGGCCCGGCGCAGCATTTCGATGCTCTTCGGCACCGCCGTTTCCGGGTCTTCCTTGCCCTCCATTTCGAGCGACACGTAGCCACGATAACCGGCGTTCTTCAGGATGCGGGCAATGCGCGGATAATCGAGGTCGAGCGTGTACCACTCGCCGCCGCCGTAGTAAGTCTTGGCCTGGACGAACTTCGCGCGCGGCGCAAGCCGCTCCAGCTTGTCGTAGGGATCCTCGAGGAAATTGCCGGTGTCGAGCATGAGGCCGAACCACGGGGACTGGATCTGGTCGGCAATCCGCAGCATGCCCTCCGGGGTGTTGGTCAGCCCCCAGTGGTTTTCGAGCGCCAACAGCACGCCGCAGTCCGCGGCTTTGGGCAGACACTGCTCGATGCACTCGACACACCAGCGGGTGCCGTCCTCCTCGGTGTACCCCGGGAGCACCGGCTCGACGCCCCGCGCCTTCATCAGGTCGTCAAAGCTCGGAATGGTATTCCAGCGGCCGGAGTTCAAGCGGATGCAGGGAACTCCCAGCTCGTAGGCGATCTCGATGCACTTGTGCGTGTGTTCCACCTGTTGCCGCCGGTACTCGGCGTTCGGATCCACGAAATCCTGATGAATCGAGAGCGCAATCAGATCCACGCCGTGGAGGAAGGCGTGGCGCTTGAGCTGGCGGAGGTACGCGCGGTGCGCGGCGGTCAGCGGCTCCTTCTCCGGCAGGTCCATCTGCCGGTGCAGGAGGTCCACCCCCTCCACGCCCAGCGCGGACGCCTTCTCGATCACCGTTTCAATCGGCACCTTGGGCGCGCGAAAATGCCAGTAGGAGTAGGTCGAAATCCCGAGTTTGATACGGTGGGTCACCGCGGGCGGCACGGGCCCGGCGGCGAGCGCCAGGGGCGCACCCGCCGCCAGTCCGGCAACGGTCAAGAACGAACGTCGGGTGAAGTTCATGCGGCAGAATGGTCCGCCCGGCGCGCGGAACGCAAGCCGGGGAATGACACGCGGGGCACCCGTTACTTCAAGGTCAGCACCAGCGTCGGCTCCACGGGATAACGGCCGAAGCGTTCGCCGTAAATCGCCAGGCCGCCGGGCAGCGCCGCGTCCACCTCCAGCCGGATCACCCACTCCTTCGCCGCGGCGGCCGCGGCCAGCGCTTCGCCGGGCAGCGCCGCGTGAATCAGCCAGCCGTAGGAGCCGGCCTCCCGCAGTTTGCGGTCCCGCGGCTGCGAGTTCCACGACAGGATGCCCCGATGGTCGGCCGGATCGTCCGGCAATTCGAAGGTGCCCGCCACGACGCCGTTGACGCGGACCCGGACCCGACTGGGGAACCGCTCCGTGTCGGTCATCGGATAGGAATTGGGGTTTTGACTGCGGTGCGCCACGCCCTCGCCCCGCATGTAATCCACGTCCCTGAACGCCGCTCCCTCGCGGTCCTTCGCCAGGAGTTCCTTGGCCGACGCCTCCATCAGGAAGGTGGCAGCGGTGACCTCCGCCGCGTTAAGCCCTTCGGGCCACGCCAGCCGATACTCGAAGTAGCCCGCCCCGGCCCCGTTCACCTTGAGTCCATCGAGCACGTTCCACTGTTTCTGCGACCAGCGCGCCTCGCGAAAGCTCGCCGGCGCCAGCCGCAGCACGCGCGCCCGGCCCTGGTCCAGGGAGAGAACCTCATCCCGCGGCGACGCGCCCTCGCCGATGACGAACGTCGTGAAGTTGCGGTGCAGGACGTGTCCCGACTCATCCTCGAGCACCAGGGCCAGCACGGCCAGACCGCGCTTGTCGGGGAACTTGACGGTCACCCCCGGCTGCACGGAGCCGGTCGTCCACCCGCCCGAAAGCGGCAGCACGCGCCGCCCCTGCTGGTAGCTCTCGCGCCGGCCCAGCGTGTCCCACCCAAACAGTTCGGTGCGCAGGGTAAGCGACCGCCCGCGCGCGGCGTCGGTCAGGAACGAGACGTAGAGCGGCAGGTCCACGGTGGCTCCGGGGGCGACCGTCTGGCAGAGGGCATCCCCGACCACGACGTAGAAGGGGCTGTGCAAGTCGTTCAATCTCATGCCGGGGACCAGTTCCTCGAGGCCGGTAAACTTGTCGGAGCGGTCGTAACGCCAGTAGCCGTTCCACTCGTTGATCACGTCGTGGTGCTCGGTGTACAGCCAGCCGCAGATTTTGGGATGCCGGCGGAATTCATTGAGCATCTGGTGATAGTCCCAGGACCAGTCCACGTCGCCGGTGCTGCCTTCGTAGCCCCAGACGTTGCCGCACTCCGAGTTGAGCAGCGGCTGGTTCGCCTGCTGGCGGCCACCGATGAAATTCCAGGTCGAGCCGGGGAAGGTGTCCCGGGTGACCTGGTCCAGGTGCGCGCGCCACTCCCAGCCGGGCAGGTAGGCGTGCCAGGAGTTGATGTCGGTCTCGACGTGGTCGTAGTTGCACGGCGAGTTGTCCTCCACCAGGCGGGTGGGATCGAGTTGCCGGGCGAGCCGGTAAATCGAGGCCACCCACTCCTGCGTCTCCGGCAGATATTCCCGCTTGTCTCCGCGCCGGGTGAACAACCCCCAGGTCTCGTTGAAGGGCACCCACGCGAAGATGGACGGGTGATTGAAATCCCGCGCAATCATGCCCCGCAGCGCGTGCTCGACCTCGCGACGCATCTCGGCGTCGGGTTCGCCCCACGAGTTGGGCACGTCCGCCATGATCAACAGGCCGAGCCGATCGGCCCAGTAGAGTTTGCGCGGCACTTCGATCTTCACATGCACCCGGTTCGCGTTCAGCCCGATCTGTTTGGACCGGAGGATCTCGTCCCGCATGAAGGCGTCGCTGGGGAACGTGTAGAAACCGTCGGGATGGTACGCTTGATCGAGGCACATCTGGAGGTACACAGGCCGGCCATTCAGCGCGACGTACGGAAAATCCGTTCCCGGCAGGTTCATCACGCTGGTCGTCCGCAGGCCGAAATACGTCGCCACCCGGTCCTCGCCACCCGGGGTGGTCAGGCTTGCCTCGACCTCGTACAGGAACGGATCCTCCAGCGTCCAGAGATGCGGCCGGGGAATGGGAACATCGAAGGAAACGGCCGCCGCGTCCGCGGGCACCGGCTGGGACACCTCGGGCACGCCCCCGGTCTTGAACCGCAATCGCAAGACGCTGCCCGCCGGAGCCGCGGCGGAGAAGGTCGCCCGGACCGTCGCCAGCGCCTTCTCCACGTCGCTGGCTAACCCCGCGAAGCGGACTTCGTAATCGGGCTCGCCGCCCAGTCCGGCCACGGTGAGCCAGTAGGTGGTCGCGCTCAGCGGAGACCACAAGGCGAACAGCGCAGTC
>CAYNCT010000078.1:0-15584 GCA_964396005.1 uncultured Verrucomicrobiota bacterium
CGGGCGTGCAGGGGACTTGAACCCCCAAGTGTGTGCGCCCTGCCGGGCGCACAAACAAAAAGGCGAGCGGACTGGCCGCTCGCCTGACGGAATCGGTGGCTGCGGAGGTGAATCCGCGGCCCTCCTGGCCGCGCTCAATACCGGTAGTGCTCCGGTTTATAGGGGCCTTCGACGGGTACGCCAAGGTAGTCAGCCTGGGCCTTGGTGAGCTTGGTGAGCTTGACGCCGATCTTCTCCAGGTGCAGCCGGGCGACTTCCTCATCCAGCTTCTTGGGCAGGCGATAGACACCCACTTTGTTCGTGTCGCGATTGGCCCAGAGGTCCATCTGCGCGAGGCACTGGTTGGTGAAGCTGTTGCTCATCACAAAGCTCGGATGGCCCGTGGCGCACCCGAGGTTCACCAGGCGGCCCTCGGCAAGGATGTAGATGCTGTGGCCGCTGGCGAAGGTGTATTTGTCCACCTGCGGCTTGATGTTGAGCCGCTTCACCTCTTTGGCGGCGTTGAGGCGGTCCATTTGAATCTCGTTGTCGAAGTGACCGATGTTGCAAACGATGGCCTGGTCCTTCATCCGCTGCATGTGTTCGAGCGTGATGACGTCGCGGTTGCCGGTGGCGGTGACGTAGATGTCGGCTTCGCCCAGGGTTTCTTCGATGGTAGTGACTTCGAAGCCTTCCATCGCGGCCTGCAGGGCGTTGATAGGATCAATCTCGGTGACGATGACGCGAGCGCCGAAGCCGCGCAGGCTGTGAGCGCTGCCCTTGCCGACGTCGCCGTAGCCGCAGACGACGGCGACCTTGCCAGCCACCATCACGTCGGTGGCGCGCTTGATGCCGTCAGCCAGTGACTCGCGACAACCGTAGAGGTTGTCGAACTTGGACTTGGTGACGGAGTCGTTGACGTTGATGGCCGGCACCAAAAGCTTGCCGGCTTCGAGCATCTGGTAGAGGCGATGCACGCCGGTGGTGGTTTCCTCGGAGACGCCTTTCCAGTCCTTCACCACCTCGTGCCAGAAGCCGGGGCGCTCCTTGAGCGTGCGCTTGAGGAGGTCCTTGATGACCTGCTCTTCGTGGCTGCTGCTCTTGGTGTTGACCCAATCGGAGCCGTTCTCCAGCTCGTAGCCTTTGTGGATGAGGAGCGTGGCGTCGCCGCCGTCGTCCACCACCAGTTGCGGGCCTTTACCGCCGGGGAACGAAAGGGCGTCCAACGTGCATTCCCAATACTCCTCGAGGGTCTCGCCTTTCCAGGCGAAGACCGGGGTCCCCGCGGCCACCACCGCGGCAGCGGCGTGGTCCTGGGTGGAGAAGATGTTGCAACTGGCCCAGCGGACGGAGGCGCCGAGTTCCTTGAGGGTCTCGATGAGGATGGCCGTCTCGATGGTCATGTGGAGCGAGCCGGTAATCCGGACGCCCTTGAGGGGCTTCTGCGGGCCGTATTTCGCGCGAATGGCCATGAGGCCGGGCATCTCGTGCTCGGAGACCTGGATGGTCTTGCGCCCCCACTCGGCGAGCGAGAGGTCGCGGACTTTGTAGTCGGGGGCGGCGGTTCTGGCTTTGCCGTTGCCGCTCCGGGTGACCCCGGGCTTCGTCAACGCGCGGCTCAGGTTCGGGCGTGAGGGAGGCAGTTTGATCGTTGGCATGGATGAGAACTCAGGGCTAAAAATCGGCAGCGGCCCGGCTATTTCAGGGCGGCCTTCAGCGCGGTCACCTTGTCGGTCTTCTCCCACGTCAGGTCCGGGTCGTTCTTTCCAAAGTGGCCGTAATTGGTGGTCTTCGCGTAGATCGGCCGGCGCAGGTCCAGTTGCTCAATGATGTCGGCCGGCTGGAAGCTGAAGACGCGGTTGACGGCGCGCACAATCTTGTCCTCGGGCACGGTCGCCGTGCCGAACGTTTCGAGATGGACGCTCACCGGGTCGGGATGACCAATGGCGTAGGCAAACTGCAATTCGCAGCGCGCCGCCAGTCCGGCGGCCACCACGTTCTTGGCGACCCAGCGCCCCATGTACGCGGCACTGCGATCCACCTTGGTGGGATCCTTGCCCGAAAACGCGCCGCCGCCGTGACGGCCCATGCCGCCGTAGGTGTCCACGATGATCTTCCGCCCGGTGAGGCCGGAGTCGCCCTGCGGACCGCCCACCACGAAGCGGCCCGTCGGGTTGACAAGGTATTGCGTGCGATCCTTGAGCAGTGAATTCGGCAGCACTTTCTTGATCACGTTCTCGATGCAAAACTTCTCGATTTCGTCATGCTCCACCTCCGCCGCATGTTGGGTGGAAATCACCACGTTGGAAATGGCCACCGGCCGGTCGTCTTCATAGATCACCGAGACCTGCGACTTCGCGTCGGGCCGCAGCCAGGGCACCTTGCCGGTCTTGCGGATCCGGGTCAGTTCGCGGCCGAGGCGATGGGCAAACATGATCGGTGCGGGCATCAGCTCCGGCGTTTCGTTGCAGGCGTAACCAAACATCAGCCCCTGGTCGCCCGCGCCCTGCTTGGCGGTCTTCTTGCCCTTGGCCTTCCGCGCGTCCACGCCCTGAGCAATGTCCGGCGACTGGGTGGTCACATAGACGTTCACAAAAACCTTGTCGGCGTGAAAGACGTCGTCGTCATTCACGTAGCCGATGTCGCGGATGGCCTGGCGGGCGATGGCCGCGTAGTCGAGGCGCGCGCGCGTGGTGATTTCCCCGCCCACCACCACGACGTTGCTCTTGGCGTAGCACTCGCAGGCGACCCGGCTCAACTTGTCCTGCGCGAGGCAGGCATCCAGCACGTAATCGGAGATGGTGTCGCAGACCTTGTCCGGGTGGCCTTCGCCGACAGACTCGGAGGAGAAGATGTAGCGTTTGCTCATAAGCTTGGAGTAACGGTGCCCGCCAGTGAAGCGGACGTATTGACGTATCGCGATGCGAAGATATAACGGTGTCCCGGCGCGTCAACCCGGGAATTGAACTGCCGCTCGGTCCCCGGTTCCGGGCCCCACGATCATGTCCGCCACACTTAAAATCCTGCGCGCCCTGGCCGATCCCACCCGGCTGCGCATCGCTGCGCTCCTCGCCGGCCACGAACTCTCGGTCAACGAGCTGCAGCAGATCACCGGCCTCGGCCAGTCCCGCATCTCGACCCACCTCGGCTTGTTGGCCGAGGCCGGGCTGGTGGTGTCCCGCCGGGAGGGCAAGCGCAGTTACTACCAATTGGCGGCGTCCCGGCCGACGGCGCAGCCGGATGTGATCGCGCCCGCGCTGAGCGGGGCAGCCGAGCTCCCGGAGCACGCCGCGGACTGCATCAACCTAAGGCGGATCCTGGAGTTGCGGGCCCATCGCGAGCGCCTCCTGTTTAACCAGGTCGCCGGGCGCTTCGACCGCAGCTACGGTCCCGGCCGATCCTGGCAGGCGTTCGGCCAACTGCTGCTGCGCATCCTGCCGCCGTTGACCGTGGCTGACCTGGGCTCGGGCGAGGGCTTGCTGAGCGAGTTGCTGGCACTCCGGTGCAAGAAGGTCATCGCGGTGGACAACTCGGAGAAGATCGTCGAGTTCGGCGCCGCCAAGGCGCGCAAGGCAGGGCTGAAGAACCTCGAGTTCCGGCTGGGTGACCTGCAGCACCCGCCCATCGAAGCAGCGTCGGTGGATTTGGTCATTCTCAGTCAGGCGCTGCATCACGCGGCGGATCCGGCCAAAGCCCTGGCGGCCGCCCGCCGCATTCTCAAGGCGGGCGGCCAGGTCATGGTCCTCGAATTGCGCCAGCACACGTTCTCGAAAGCCCGGGAACTTTATGGGGACCACTGGCTGGGGTTTGCCGAGAGCGACCTGCAACGCTGGCTGGAGGCGGCCGGCTTCAAACGGATCGAGATCACCACCGTTGCTCGCGAGGAGGAGCCACCGCATTTCGAGACGCTCCTTGCCGCGGCGATGAAGTAGGCGGCTTCCGCACCAGCTCCGCCCGCCGGGTCTCGACGGCGACCCGCCTGCCCTTACGGCGGTGCGGAAGTCAGCGCCTGCCAACGCCCTGCCCGCAGCTCCACCACCGCCAACTTGAGCTGTCGGTTCCCGTACCGGTCAAAGGCCAGCGGGCCGGTCAGGCCGGCAAAGGAGTTGGTCAACGGGAACTGCTGAAAGGAAGGGGAACGCCCGGCAACGTCGAGGATCGCGGCCAGCAAGTTGACCGCATCTTGCGCCATCGCTGCGGGAAGATTCGGCGCGGCTCCGGCACCCAGTGGCCAATCCGCCGGCACGGCCGCCAGCACTGCGAGCGCGGAATCTCCTCGCGCCGGGAGGAACCTTGGATTCACCAGGTCGCACGGCACGGCAACGCGCCCCGCGTAGCCAGCGCGAGCCAATGCCTCCAAGGTCGCTGTCGCGCGAACCGCGTCCAGCCACACCAGCACGAGAAAGGGCTGGGAGGCCAGGAGCCGCGCGGCGAGCGCGTCGGGCGTTTGATCGGCGGTCCAAACGACCGGCTCCGCCAGGTCCACGCCACCGACGCTGGCCGCGGTTCTGAGGTCCCTGGTGGCTTCGCGTCCTGCCCGATCCGGCGGCACCAGGGCCGCTACCGCGAGCCGTGAATGGGGCCGGTTGAGGGCCGCGAAAATGGCCTGTGCCTGGTCGTCGGACCGGGGCACGATGCGAAGCGTCCACGGGATGCCCGGACCGGTTACCGACGAGTCGGGACACAGGGACACGACGGGCACGCGAGTCCGGCCGGCCACCTGCAGCACCTGATGCGCAGACGCGCCCAGAGCGGGTGCCACAACCGCGTCCACCTGGTCCTCATGCACCAGCACCACGGCCTCGTCGCCTTCGGTGCCCCACTGGCCCGGCCGGCCGCGCACGACCAACTCCACCCTCCTCCCCTGCCCCGCCCGTTCCCGGGCGGCACGTTCCGCGCCCTGCTCGATGAAGCCCGCCTCTGGTTCGCCGGGCGGCAGGAGAAGGCCGATGCGGATGGCGGGCGCCGAAACGGCCGGATCGGGCATCTGGCCCGCGGCCACGGTGACCGCCACCGTCAGCGAAAACAGGCCGGGCCAGCCGCGACGAAGCCAGCCGATCCGGCGCCCCGGCCACAGACCCGCAAGCCGCTCTGCAAAGAAGCACTGGTGGTTCACCGCGCGCATGAAGCTGGCCCGTGCTCGAAATGGACCGGAACCGTCGCGGGCCGGCGCCTCACGGAGTATCGCCGGATCGGTCAGCGCTGCGTCAGCTTTTGCTGATCCAGTTTCGTGATGGGCGGGGCGGGTTGGAAGTGCCACTGCCCGCCTTTGAACTCGGCGAGCGAAATGGGAACGATGTTGTCCCACCGTCCGTCGAAGACCATGTGGCCGGTGACGCCGTTCCACTCGTCGAGGCCGGCGAGGTAATCGCGAATGCGGAAGCGGTTCGGGCCGGCGTGGTTGATCGCTTCGATCATGAGTTTCGCGCCGTCATAACCGTAAGCCGCATAGGCGTCCGGCAGCTCGCCCCAGCGTTTCTGAAACTTCTGCTTGAAGTCGAGCCATACCGGATCCAGGCGGTTGGGATCCCAGAAATAGGTGATGATGGTTCCTTCCGCCGCGTCGCCAGCGTTCTTACGGAACGCCTCCTCCTGCAGGCGATCGAAGCCGAAGAACTTGGCCTTGAGGCCCGCCGCGCGGAATTGCCGAGCGAACCGACCGATGTCGGCGGGCTGACCGTAGAACAGAATGCCGTCGGGCTCCGCTCCTTGCAGGGCGGCGATCTGCGGGCCGATGTCCTGGTCGCCCGGCTTGAAGAACAGGTGTTGGATGGGCGGGTGGCCGAGCCGGCGGATGTAGTTGGCGAAGTGCATGACGCCCACGCGCCCCGGGCGACTGCTTTCGCGAAAGATGGCGATGCGGGTGCAGCCGTGGCGCCGAACGATCAGGTCGGCCAGGCGAAAGCACTGCTGCCGGTCATCCGGCCAGACCCGGGTCAGCCACGGGATCTGAGTCTCGGTGAGCGTCGGATCCGGGTCTGAAGTGTTGATCATGTAGGTCTCGATTTTGAGCGCGACCCGCAGCGCCACGTGGGTGGCATCGCCGTCAATGGTGCCCAGAAAGCCGAGGACGTCGTGGTCCTTGAACTCGACGGCGATGTTCGCGGCACTGCCCCATTGGGGGGCGTCCTCGCGATGGATGATTTCAAACGGCAACTCGCCGGGTTGGCGCGCGGCGTTGGCCTCTTCAAATGCCAGTTGCACGCCCTTGCGCGTGCGCTCTCCGCGGGCTCCCTCCGGGCCATAGGCGGCCGGGCCGAGCAATCCCACCTTGAGGGATTTGAGGTCTTTCGGCGGGGGATAGTCCCGGCCGGGCCCGAGAAAAGGAAGCCGGGTGGTCCAATAGCGGTAAACCGGCTCGACGCCTCGAAAAGGCAGCATCTCCTCGGGCGTGTTGGCGTAGTACGGATAAGACCCCGCGGCTTCCTTGGCGTCCACGGGAACGCTGACACAGGCGTCATCCTTCTCGACCGGCGGCGGCTCCGGTTTTTCCACGTAGCCGTAGCCGGCCGCGTTCACCGCCAGCCCGGACGCCAAGCCCAACAGGCAACTGAGTAGCTTCGTCATAATTCCTCCCCTTCGGTTGCTGGCTATTTCGCTACGGCGAGGCCCGGTGACTTTTTGTAGGGGTTCGGCGTGGCAAACACGCCCCGGCTGAGCCCGTCCGAGGTTGCGAACCACGCTTCGTCGTCGTCCACGTGGATGCCGAGCACGAAGCGATTCACGAGGGCGGTGTCCATCACCAGCTTCTCCGGCGCCGCGCCGGGGCGATGAATGGTGCGAATGCCCTCGCCCTCAGGGCCCACCTCGTAGTTGACCCAAACGTCGCCATCCGTCACCGAGACCCCTTTGTCCATGCCGATCCACGCCACGCGGCGATGGGGCCAGACGAACTGGGTGAAGTTGGACAGCAGCGGCGTCTTGTCCTGCACCCAGGTCTTGAACTTCTTGCCATCGTACCGCGTGAAGCCGAAGTACGTGTTCTGCCAGAGGATGCCGTCCTCCCAGCTCACCCACGAGGTAATGTCGTTGATCAAGCCATCGTCGGGCACGAGGTCATAGTGGAAGTCACGGTCGGGGTCGCGGTACTCCTTCCACGTGTTCTTCTTCCAATCGTACTCGAGGACGCCGGCGCCCCAGATGCCCCAGTAGATGAGGTCCCTGGCCCCCTTGACCGCGTAGCACCAGGGTTCGTGCATGAGGGAGTTGGTGTGGTCAAAGATCCGCCACTGGCCGGTCTTGAGGTTGAGGATGCCCGCGCCGGCCGCGGTGGCCACCACCACCATGTCCTCGAGGATGTCACAGCCGTACACCACGTTGTTCGGCAGGCCGCTGTTGGTTTGGGTGTACTGGGTGAACTTGCCGCCACTGAACTTGTTCAAGCCGCGCATCGTGCTTACCCACAGATCGCCCGTGGTGGGGTCTTCGACGATGCAGAGCACCATCTTGTGGCTCAACCCGTCTTCCGGGCCGTAGCGTTTGAACTTCCCGTCCGGCTCGCGCACGCACAGACCGTCCCAGGTGCCGATCCACAGATGGCCATCCCGGGTCTTGTAAACGGCGTGAACCTTGTGGGTGGGAATGCCGTGCTCCGCTCCGAAGTTCTCGAAGTGTTCGATCAGGGGCATGGGCAGTTCGTGGTCTTTCGCGGCCGGTTCCGCTTGCAGCGTGGCCGGCGTGAACCAGGCGGCCGTCAGAAGGGCGGCGGCCCATCCCAACGGGCAGGGGTGGCGGAATGCGAGCAGGTTCATGGCTGTTCCGGTTTTGGGCTTAGAGGGTTTTCAGGTATTCGATCAAATCGTTCAACTGGTGTTTGGACCAATAGCTGGAAACGCCGTGGAGGTCGTTGGTCTGGTAGGTGGTCCAGAGCTCCTCGAGCGTCTTGGCGCGACCGTCGTGGAGATACGGCGCCGAGTAGCCGATCCCCAGCAAATGGGGCGTGTCGAAAAAGTCCTTCGAGTCGCGCGGGCCCCTGGTGCCGACCGCGGTCGGAATGCGCGCGGTGAATAACGGCGGGCGATGGCAGGTCTGGCACTGGCGATCCCGTGGAATCGGCGTGCCGTCGGTCTGGGTGGTAGCAAAAAACAGGCGCCGGCCGCGCTCCTGAGCGGGTGTGAGGGCCAGGTCTCGGCGGCGTTCCCACCGGGTGGGCGGCTGGGCCTGAAGGTAGGTGGTGAGATCTTTGAGGTCCGCCGGCGGAATGGGATCCGTCCGCATGAGCACCCTGGCAAAGCGGGGGCCGCATTGGATTTCAAGCGTCGGGTTGCTGCCCACCCACTTGAAGGGTGCGGTTCCCGCCAGCCCTTGCAGCGACCGGTTGTCGAGGAGGTTGTCGCCAATGCCGTCGCCGTCGAAGTCGTAGGCCAGCCCGTCCACGTGGGCATCGGGATGACAGGACCGGCAGGAGAACTGGTTCTGAAACGTGTGCGCGGCCTTGGTGAAGACGCGCTCTCCACGCCGGATGGGATCCCAGGCGCCGCCGTCTCCCAGCACGATATGCCCCTCCGGCCGCAAGGTCGCCGTGTCCATGACCAGCACGCGGTCCTCGAGCCGCTCGCCGACAAACAACCGGCGACCATCGGGACTCAGCGCGACGGTCCGTGGGTTGCGCCCGGTACGAATGCGGGCCACCACGTATTCCGCCGACAGGGACAGATCGTCCACCGCTTCCCGGCGGGCGAGTTCGGACGCCCCCGACAACCAATCCGCCAATCGCCGCAGATCCACGACCGTTACCGCGTCGCTCCCTCCGGAAACGACATAGGCGCGTTCGCCCGCCGCGTCCACCGCGATGCCCGAGGGATCGGCGAAGAAGTCGTTGGCTTCGTCCAAGGGCACCTGCACGATGCGTCCGTCAGCCTCCGAGACAGCCAGGCCGCTGGACATCACCCAGCCGTTGGCGACCTGGGTGATGGGGATCAGATTGCGTACCTTGACCAGCGGAGTCAGCACCCATCCGCGCGACGGCACGGCGGCGATCCCTTCCGAGAGATGCGCCGAGTCGAGCGAGACCCGCTGCCGCACCCGGCCCGTTTCCGGGTTGAGCAAGGTCAGCTCCGCGAAGGGCGGCGTCACGAAATCACGCGTGTCCGCGATGCGCCCCACCACGACTGCCAGCTTGCCACCATCGGTCGCGGTGACGGCGAAGGGTTCCCTCCCTGTGTGCGGGCGGGCCAACTCCTTGAGGGGCGCCACGGACAAAACGGAGGCGTCGTCCGACAGCGAATTGGCCACCAGCAACCGTTCCCCGGCCTCCGTCCAGGAATACGCCAGACTGACCGGGCCGCTGCCGACAACGACGCGGTCCCGCGCCGTCAGGCTCGCGACGTCCAGTTCGACCACCGCGTCGGCGTCGCGCAAGGTGACAAACAACCGCGTGCCGTCGGGATGCGCGGCCACGCCATACGGCCCGCCCTCCAATTTCACGCGCCGAAGAATCGTCCGCGACGCCGCGTCGGCCTCGACCAGCTCGGTCACATCGTCGAGCGCGATGTACAGGTGCCGGCCGTCGGGCGAGACCGCCAGGCCGGCTGGCGCCGGATGGCGCGGGCGCTCTCTGGCCCACGGCAGCTTCTCGATGCTGACCAGATGGCAATGATTACAGCCGAGGAATCCCAGATGGCTCATGCCGGTCCATCGCCGCACGTGACCGACACTCCATTGGTACCCGCCCAGCCCCAGCGCGCCGGCTGCGGTCATGGCGACCAAGGAAGTGAGCACGAAGCCTCGCGGTTTCATCTAGGGAACAGCTTGGGCAACCTCGTTCCGCGGCAGCCCCAGGCGGACGACAGGCTCATTGACGGCCATGGGGCGCAGGTTGCGGGGGGAACGGTTGCAGGGTTCGTGACAGCCGATGCAGGTGCGATTCTCGCCGGCCCGAACCCAGATCGCGGGCGGCAGCCGATGGATCACCGCGCCTGACGCATCAAGACTTTCGAACCCCAGCGGACGGTCCACGGGAACTTCCACCATGAACGAGCCGTCGGGCTGAAGCGGCGACTCGCCCAATGCGCGCACCGCGCCGTCGTCACCCCGGGCCGTCACGCGCACCTGGACCGCGCGGCGCAGCGGCGAGCCGTCCGCGGCGCGCTCGCGCGAGAAATTCGCGTTCAAGCAGAGCAGCGTGCCGTAGTCCTTGGCGGCTGACATGGTCGAAATGTGGCCCAAGGGCGGGGGGCGCTGGCCGGGCCGCTGCGCCTCGAGATCATGCCACGCGGGATCATCGAAGAGCGGCGTCTCCAACTGGGTGGCCGTCGGCGGGATCTCGAAAACGGCGAACGATCCGCTCATGGCGCGCCCCTCCAGCCCGCGCGTCTCAAGGCTGGCCAACACGGCGCCGGCCAGGCCGGGTTCCACGCTGCGGCACCGGCTCGCTGCAAACGGCAACATCCGGGACCGCCCCGCGAACGGCCGCGCGTTGGGCACGCTCTCGGGCCACGGCCCCAACGGGCCATCGGCTCCGGCTGCCGCCAGGAAGCCCACCCGGCCGTCCTGCAACTCGCGCGGCCGGCCGACCCAGGGCGCGCCCTCCCGGTCGAGCGCGTAGGCGGCCACTTCGGTGCCGTCGTTGTTTATCGTGTACAGACCCAGAACCGGGCCAGCGCTGCTGTCCTCGCCCGGTTTGGCCGACACGAACAACACGCGGCCGTCGTTCAGGACGGTCGGGTCCACGGCGGCGCTGACGCCGTAAGTAAGGCGTTTCACCGCGCCGTCAGCCGCCAAAACGTGCAATGCCGCCGGCTCCTTCGCCGACCAGGTCTGGCCGGCCGGCGGCACCGGCGAACTGAAGACCACGGTGCCGTTCCCGAGGATCGCCGGATCCATGGCGCCGCCAGGAAGCGAGGTCAGCCGGCGGGGACGGCCGCCGCCCAAGCGCGCCTCGTAAAGCTGCCAGGTGTCCCGTTCTCCTGCCCTGCCAGCGAACACCAACCGCCGGCCATCGGCACTGATCACCGGACAACCCGCGGCCGACAAGCCTTTGGACAACACCCGCAAGGACTCCGGACGCGTCGGCGGATTCACCAGCACCACCCGGCTACCCGGAGGATACCGCTCGTCGAGCACCGTGCCGGTGCCCCCGGCTGCGGGCGGGGCCACGGGAACCTGGGTCAAAACCAGGGCCTCGGCGGGCAACCGTCCCTGGCCGCAACCGCAGAGGACGGCGAGCGCCGCCGTGACCAGCAGCGCCTGAACCACCCCGTTGATATCTTGAGCGCGTATCACGGTTCCGAGACCTTGAGGATTTGATCCGCCTTCACGGAACGCAGCGTTTGCAGGCCCCCGGCCGGCCAGCGGATTTCGATTTCGTCCACCTGGTCAGCCGTCCCCAAACCGAAGTGAACCCGCGGATCGCCCTGACCAAGGAAGGCCGAATTGGGCCGAGCCTCGGCGTACAGCTTTCGTCCGCCGGCGGTAATCGTAATCCGGGCGCCGCTGGCTTCGCGGTTGGACTTGGTGCCCACCAGGTGCAGGCTCAACCACCGGCCCGGAGCGCGCTGGTTCTCGAGCAGAAAAGGCCGGTCGCCAATCGCGGTCACCAGCAGGTCCTGCCGGCCGTCGTTGTTGTAGTCCAGGACCACGCTGCCCCGACCGCGCAGTTTGGCGTCGAAATAAGCCCCGCCTTTCTCACGCGCGTTGGTGAACTTGCCGCGGCCGTCGTTTTCCAGGAGCAGGCTTTCCCAGCCCACCAGGTGGTGTGCATCCCCGTTGGCGACGAAGATGTCGAGGTCGCCGTCGTTGTCGAAGTCCACGAAGTTGCAGCCCCAGCCGACGAACTGGGCTGTCAGTTCGCCGAGCCCCGAGACCATCATGCGATCATCGAACGCCAGCCCCTCCCGCGCACAGTACAGCGAGCCGTAGCCGAAGCGGGACACCAGGATGTCGGAGCGGAGGTCACCATCGCAGTCGCCCACCGCCGCGGTCATGGAGCCGGCGGCTTCGCCCAGCGCATTGAACGCCACGCCCGCCTTCAGGGCCACCTCGGTGAAACGCGCCTTGCCGTCATTGACCAGGTACAGGTTGGGAGTGGCGTCGTTGCAGAGGTACACGTCCTGATCGCCGTCGAGATCAAAGTCCGCCACGGCCACGCTCATCGCGCGGTGGCCCTTTATCTGCACGCCCGCGCGGGCGCTGATGTCCTCGAAGGTGCCGTCGCCACGATTCCGATACAGCACGTTCAACTCGCCCTTGTAGGCCAGGGGGCCCGGGTAGCCGTCGGGATTGAAGTACAGCTTGTAGTTGGGGTCGAACGTCAGGTAGTTGGCGACAAACAGATCCAACCGGCCATCGCCATCCGCGTCGAAAAACACCGCGCCGATGCCGCAGCCGCGATCGCCGACACCCGCCCGGGCCGTCACGTCCTCGAACGTTCCATCGCCCTTGTTCCGGTACAGGATGTTTGGCCCCACGTTGGTGAGGTACAAATCGGTGAAGCCATCACCATCGTAATCCCCCGCCACCACGGCCAGCCCGTAACCGTGCCCCGCCAACCCGGCCCTCGCGGTGACATCCTCAAACTTGCCGTTGCCCAGATTGCGATACAGCCGGTTCGGTTCCCTGCGCGTTCCGGGGGGATGGTGCGTCACCCCGTCGAGCGGGCCGGAATTGGTGAAGTACAGGTCCATCCAGCCGTCGTTGTCGAAGTCCAGCACCGCCACCCCGGCACCGTTGGACTGGATGATGTTGGCGATGCGCGAATCGCAGAATTGGTGAACAAAAGTCAGGCCGGCTTGGGCGGACACGTCAGCGAAGAAGTCATCGGCCCCGGCAGAGATCGGCGGGGTGATGCCGAATTCGCCGTGTTCCTGGGTCGGCGAGTGCTGCGACGCGGTGGGGCGGCCGTCGGTGGCCGAAGGGGCGTTCGAGCCGGGACCGCAGCCAGCGAACGCCAGAACCACCGCCAGCCCCACCACCGTCCGCGCAGCGGTGCCGGTCGCGGCCGGCCCGCTCCGCGATGGATTGGCTGCGGTGAGGTGCCATCGCCAAAACCCGCGGGCTCTGGATGACCGAACTCGCCTGCCGCGCGCGACGTTCATTACCGATTGGTATGGCCGCCCGGCTCCCAGTGGTTCCAAGTTCAAGTGGTGAAGAGCGGGGAATCCGGGGCGAAGTGGACCGAACGGGCTCTCCCCTGCCCCCCGCGGTGCGGGCTTTCCACCCGGACCCGGCCGCTGGTAGGCTTTCCGCCGCATGAGTTTGTGCCTGGAGTACTTGGAGCGGTGCCGGAAACTGCTGGCTGCGGTGGCCGACCAGGAAGGCTTGATCGCCAAGGCGGCCGACTGGTTCGCAGAGACGATCCTCGCAGGTCGGATGGTTCACCTCTTCGGCTCCGGCCATAGCCGGATCCTGGTCGAGGAAATGTGGCCGCGCTATGGATCCTTTCCGGGCTTCAACCCGATCGTCGAGTTGTCGCTGAGTTTCCACAATCTGGTGGTGGGTCCCAACGGCCAGCGACAGGCGATGTTCCTGGAAAATGTCCCCGGGTTCGCCGAGCGCATTCTCCGCAACTTTGACCTGCGCCCCACCGACAGCGCGCTGGTGATCTCGTCCAGCGGCTGCAATGTGGTCCCCGTGGAGATGGCGGAGGGCTTTCAGAAGCGCGGCCTGCGGGTGGTCGCGATCATCTCGCGCCAGCATTCCGAGGCCAGCCGCAGCCAGCGGGCGGACGGGCGGAAGTTGCAGGATTTCGCCGACCTGGTCCTGGACACAGGCGCCCCCGTGGGCGACGCGATGGTAAAAGTGCCCGGCCTCGAGACGCCGGTCGCCCCTGGGTCCACGGTCGGCGGTTGCCTGCTGATCAACAGCCTCAAGGCGGAAATTGCCGCACGCCTGACGCGAGCCGGGCAGGCTCCCACGGTGCTGACCGCCGGGGCCCTGGTTGGCCGCCAGCGCGCCGCCGAATTGTTTGAAGCCGCCTACGATGAACACGCCCGGCGCCTGGCTGGGTTGTACCAAAACCTGGGCATCGCCCCCGTAACCCCCTCATGACCCACGTCCTGTCCGTCGAATGCGCCGACCGCCCCGGGTTGGTCCACGGGATCACCGGAGTGCTCTTTCGGCGCGGGGTCAATGTCGTCGGCAACCACGAATTCGTGGATCGCCAGGAGGGCCGGTTTTTCATGCGAACCGAGTTTGACGGCGAGGTGCCGCAGGCAGAGATCGCGGACGAACTGCGCACCCTGTTGCCCGCCGAGGCGGTGATTCGCCTGAGCCGGCTGGAACCCAAGCGGGTGGTCGTGTTCGCAAGTACTGAACACCACTGCCTGGGCGACATCCTGATCCGCCACGCCTACGGCGAGTTGAACGCCCATCTCCTGGCGGTGATCAGCAACCATCGCACGTTGGAACCGCTGGTCGCGCGCTTTGGCCTTCCGTTCCACTGCGTCCCCCACGCGGACCAGTCCCGCGAAGCGCACGAGGCGGCCGTGCGCGACCTGGTGGCGCGCTACGCTCCCGAAAACCTGGTGCTGGCCAAGTACATGCGAATCCTGAGTCCGGAGTTTGTCCGCGCCTTTCCCCAACGAATTCTCAACATTCACCACTCCTTTTTGCCGGCGTTTGTGGGTGCGCGACCGTACCATCAGGCCTTCGCGCGCGGCGTGAAGGTGATTGGTGCGACCGCGCACTTCGTAACCGAGGAACTGGATGAAGGCCCCATCATCGTGCAGCAAGTGATTCCGGTGGATCACACGCACACCGCCGAGGACCTACGCCGCGCGGGACGCGACATTGAGCAACTCGTGCTGGCCCGAGCATTGAAACTGGTCTTCGAGGACCGGGTCTTCCTCTGCGGTCGGCGGACGATCATCTTCGACTAACGGCTCCCGGGGCTGGCGGCCGCGGCGCACCGGCAGGCGGCGAGCCGCATGTTCAGAGCCGGATTGGCCCCCTGAAGGATCGCCCGGGGCTGGGCGGATACTTCCTGCCGGACGCCTCGGTCAGCGATCGAATCTGGGGCGCGATTCCCGGGCGCGGTCGCGGCCGTGTTCGCCAGAAGGCCCCCTCCGGACGGCATGACGGCACAGGGGAAAAGCGTCCGGAATCGGCCGGAATGCGGTCTTCCAGTTTTCCTGTTTACACGTCACCCCCGCCTACTACGATTCCCGCCCCGAACCGCCATGAAAAAGATCGAGGCCATCATCAAACCGTTTAAGCTGGAGGATGTAAAAAACGCGGTGTCCGCCCTCGGAGTCGAAGGCATGACCGTCAGCGACGTGAAAGGTTTCGGCCAGCAAAAGGGTCACACGGAGATTTACCGCGGCAGCGAGTACACCGTGGACTTCGTGCCCAAGATCAAGATCGAAATTGTCGTCGCGGACGGCGTGGCGGATCAGGTGGTGCAACAGATCTGCAAGGCCGCCAAGACCGGTAAGATCGGGGACGGCAAGGTCTTCGTGAGTCCCGTGCTGGACGCCGTGCGCATTCGGACCGGCGAGCATGGTGAGGAAGCGGTTTGACCCCCTCGGCGCCTGACACCCGCACCTGGCATTCTTTGCCGGCGACATTCCGCCGGCGTTTGACCAACCCCCAACAAGCCCAACCAACAAGCGAAACATGAGCACACCCAAGACGGTACTGGAGCTGGCCAAGAAAGCCGGCGCGAAGAT